>CAYRVS010000145.1:0-13665 GCA_964427725.1 uncultured Planctomycetaceae bacterium
AGGGTCTCCGTCAGCGTGCCGATCTGATTCAGCTTGATGAGGACCGAATTGCCGACCCCCGCGGCAATCCCCCGCCGCAGCCGGGCCGGGTTCGTCGCGAAGAGATCGTCGCCGATCAGTTGCACGCGGTCCCCGAATCGCGCGGTCAACGACTTCCACCCGGCCCAATCCTCCTCCGCGAGCCCATCCTCGATGCTCAGGATCGGATGCTGTTCGACCCACTCGGCGAGCGACTCGATCAGCTCGTCGGCCGACCACCGCGCCCCTCCCGTCGCCGAGAACTGATAGGCCTCGGAGGGGGCGATCGCCCGACACGGCCGCCCCCCGGCACAAGCGACCTCCGCCTCGACCGTCGGTCGCCCCCGACTATCCAACACCTCACGGGCCTGAATCCGTGTGATCGTCGTCATGGAACCGGTTATACGACACGCCACGCGCGATTCGTAGCCTTCGTAGCCGCTCATCACGCTCATTCACATCAGCAGCCAAGGAAAACCCAATGGAAGCGTACGACCATCCGCCACGTGATCGTCCATGCGGCAGGCGGGAGCCTGCCCTACTATCTGGAATCGTGCTCCATCTCCATCAGCCACACGCACTCGACGCGCTGACCGTGCCATCATCCCGCAGGAAGAACGTCAGCTCCCCCATATCACCGATCATCAGCGAATTCTCCCGCTGGTACATCTCGAATCTTCCTGTGGCGAGATCGAACTCGAAAGGCGTCTCATGATCGACCCAGGGCCAACGCGACTCGCCAGCCTGAACCGAGACCAGCTGGCATAGGTAGTCGGCCGGAGCCTCCGTCAGGCATTCCTGGGAGTGGTACGGGACCCCGCCGATTTTCGTCCCCCACCAAACCGGAAGTTTCCAAGCATTTCCTCCGAGGAAATCTTCGGGAAATGTGTGTTCCACATACTCCCACTGCGCCGGCAGATCCTTGGTGCGATAGCGCGCCCCCCATGCGGTCACGAATTCAAATCCGGCCGTCGGCGAGGGGACATCGGCGGCGGTGACGATGTCGGTCTCGGCTTCCGATACCCAGACGAACCGCAGATGATTCTCATCCGCGTACAACAGGGAGGCCTCCTCGGCGACGAAAATCAGCAAGATGTCGCCGGGCAATTCCCCCGCCACCCGTTGCCCGAGCAGATCACGGCTATCGTTAAAGTTGAACTGACAGAGAAACGTTGTGACGACATCCCCGATCACCGGCCAGGGGGTCCGTTTTGGCAACCACGGAATCCCACCGATCCGTGTCATCCGGGGATTGGGGGGCTGTCCGGTCCCCCAGACGAAGAGATCGCAAGGGATCGCGCCCGCCTCGCGAACCTCGTACTGCTCACGCAGCGTCTCCCAACCCAGCAGGTTACTGGCGCTGGTCACGTTCCAAACATCCACTGGCAAGTCCGGAAACGTTTCGATCAACGCTCGGCGATCGATCGTCGGGTGAATGCCGGGGCCGAAACGAAGAAACGGTGCGTATTTCATGGATCGGTTCCACGGAGTGAAGCGAGCGGTTTGATCGACTCCGATATCGCATGATGCCTTCTTACTCGACGATCCATCGAGAAATCCATCGGGAACTGGCGCACTTCGGACACCATCCCGAGCATGCGGCAGGCGGGAGCCTGCCCTACATCGACTGCGTGATCGTCGTCATGGAGCCGGTCATACGACACGCCACGCGCGATTCGTACTCTTCGAACCGCGAGAGCCGGAAGCGTCAGCGCCCCATCGCAGGGAATCCGCCGCGACACGCGGCGGCTCGGACCAGTCGGGTGACAACGCGCGCCGGTTCCGGTTCAATGGGATCAAATCGCCATCGATCGTCATCCCCAAAGGCCCCCCATGTCCGCTGCCGATTGCGTGCGCGTGCTGAACGTCCATAAGTCGTTTCATCGCGGAAGCGAAGAGGTCGAGGTCTTGAACGACCTGACTTTGAACGTTCACGAAGGGGAGTTCGTCAGCCTGATGGGCCCCAGCGGCTCGGGCAAGACGACGCTCCTCAACCTCATCGCCGGGCTCGATCGGCCCTCCTCGGGCGAGGTCTGGGTCAAGGACCAATGCATCTCGGCGATGAACGAAGGCCAACTCGCCGGCTGGCGGACCCGCGGCATCGGCTTCGTCTTCCAGTTCTATCATCTCCTGCCGGTTCTCACGGCGTACCGCAACGTCGAACTCCCGTTGTTGCTCTTGGGGATGTCGGCGTCCGAGCGGAAGGCGCAGGTGATGAACGCCCTCGAACTGGTGGGGTTGGCGAACCGCATTCATCACCGCCCGGGGCAGCTTTCGGGGGGGCAGCAACAACGCGTGGGGATCGCCCGGGCCATCGTCACCGATCCCGACCTGATCGTCGCCGACGAACCGACGGGAGACCTCGACGCGAAGTCGGCGGAGGAGATTCTGAACCTGTTGGGCGAGCTCAAGCGTTCGCTCCACAAGACGATCGTGATGGTGACCCACGACCAGCGCGCCGCCGACCGCGCCGATCGGATCGTCCACCTCGAAAAAGGCCGGTTGGTCGGCACGCCGCTGGCCGTGGGGTCCGCGGCGGAGTGAAGGTGATGAAACTCCCAAGCCGAAAATGGGGCGATCTCTCGCGAGCGAACAGCCCGAGCTTGGAAGTTTTCCGCTTCGTGATTTGGTCATTCCTTAGGATTTCGTGCTTCGGATTTCGGAGTTTCAGTCGGCCCCCGCCGACTCCCAGGATGGATCGTCCCGATGAATCTGCTCCGGCTGGTCTTCGACAACCTCTTACGCAACCCGTTGCGGACCATCTTCACGTCGCTCGCGACGATGATCATGGTCCTGGTGGTCACGGCGGTCTTTTCGATCCTCTCCTTCCTCGCGGCGGCGACCTCCGAAAAGGCGGCGAACATCAAGGGGATCGCCACCGAACGCTGGCAGATTCCCAGCCAGATGCCGTGGTCGTACGCCGGGCAGCTTTCCAACGGCGCGCCCCATCGCGACGGGGATCTCACCGTCCCTCCCGAAGATTCGATGACTTGGAGCTTCTACGGCGGCGCGACCGACCCTGATCCCAAAAAACGCTCCAATGAAACGATCATGTTCGCCTTTTGCTTGGAGCCCCGCGCGCTGCTGACGATGATGGACGATCTCGACACCCTCAAGGGAGAGCCCCGCAAGCAGCTCGAGGAAAGCGTCGCCAAGCTGGAAGCGACCCGCACCGGCGTGATCCTCGGTCAGGAACGGGCCCGGCTCCTCGGTAAGAAGGTCGGCGACCGCTTCACCATCTACAGCTTCAACTACCGCGAGATCGACCTCGAATTCGAGGTCGTCGGCATCTTCCCGCCGGGGCGATACGATCAGTCCTCGGCGATCCGCGGCGATTATCTCCAAAGCGCTCTCGACGCCTGGTCGCGCGATCACGACGGCAAACTTCATGAGATGGCGGGCAAGTCCCTCAATCTCGTCTGGCTGCGGCTCCCTGACAAAGACAAGTTCGCGAAAGTCTCCGATCAGATCCTCACCAACCCCAGCTTCACCAGCCCCGCCATCAAATTTGAAACCGCCTCCTCGGGAGTCGGCACCTTCCTGCAGGCCTACAGCGACCTTATCTGGGGGATGCAATGGCTCCTCGCCCCCGCGATCCTGTTTACCTTGTCGCTGGTCATCTCGAATTCGATCAGCATCAATGTTCGGGAACGCCGCACCGAGTTCGCCGTCATGAAGGTTCTCGGCTATCGCCCCTATCAAATTCTGCTGCTGGTGCTGATCGAAGCGCTCCTCGTCGGCACGTTGTCCGGGGTCTTCAGTTCCGGGGCCACCTATCTGTTGGTCAACAATGTCTTCGGCGGCTTGAAATTCCCCATCGCCTTCTTCGGCTCGTTCTTCGTCCCCGAATCGGCATGGTGGTGGGGGGCGGCGATCGGCTCCGGCACCGCCTTTGTCGGCAGCGTCCTCCCCGCGTGGTCGGCCCGTACCGTCAAGGTCGCCGAGGTCTTCTCGAAGCTGGCGTGAGTCCCCAGAGTTGACAATCACGCGTTGAGAGTCCATGCACCATGAAGCCGGGAATGAGCCACTCGCAACCCTGAATTTCGACGCTTCCTACAGCAGCCGACCAAGCGCTTCGAGCACCGCCGGCGTGCTCCCCGCGAGGAGATCGGGCTCGTTCACGTTGAAGACGCCGCCGTTCATCTTGGCGATGTGGCCCCCCGCTTCGCGGACCAGCACCACCCCCGCCGCCATGTCCCACGGTTTCAGGCTCGAGGACCAGAAGCCGTCGATCCGGCCCGCCGCGAGATACGCGAGATTCAGCGCCGCCGAGCCGGTCCGCTGCACCGTCTGGACATGCCCCAACACATTCAGGAAGCGACGGACCGCCGGGTCGCTCGGGTCGCTGGCCACCGGCAGGCTGGCGATCACCATCGCGTCGCTCAGTTGTTCGATTTTCGAGGCCTTCAGCGGCCGACGGTTCAAGGTCGCCCCCGCCCCCTCCGCCGCGAGGAACATCTCCTCGGTGCACGGGTTGTAGACCGCCCCGGCGATCAAGCGGCCGTCCTCTTCCAAGCCGATCGAGACCGCGTAGTACGGAAAGCCGTGGACGTAGTTCGTCGTCCCGTCGAGCGGGTCGATGATCCAACGATACCGGCTCCCGGGGCGCGACTCGGCGAGATCCTCCTCCCCGAGAAAATCATGCGTGGGAAACCGTCGGGCTAGGAACTCGTGGATCGCCTGCTGCGAAGCCCGGTCGGCCTCCGTCACCAGATTGGCGCGGCTCTTTTCCTGCACGGTGAACCGTGATGACCATCCGCGCAGGACTTGTCCGCCGATCCGCGCCGCCTCTTCCGCCGCCTGAAGAAAGTCCAATCCCGTGATCCTGTTGGTGTTCTGATCGTACCTGGGTCTTGATGGCTCGACATAGGTCGGGGCACCCGCCCCGGCCGCGGCGACGACTTCACGCGTCCACGACGATTACTACGATCGCGATCTCGTCGACTCAGGGGAACCCGCCGTCAGATGACCACCGGCTTTCCGAGCGCCCGCCGCACCGGCACGAACTGGCCCGCGTGCATCAACCCATGCGTCGCGATGAGCAGCACGACCGCCCCCATGGTGGGCGCGTACGATTGCATCCGCTCGGGGCTCGGGGCGTCGAACGCCGCGGCGGGAAGCCGATCCACCAAGGCCAGCACCGCCCCATCCAATTGATCCAGCAGTTGGAGATACTCAGCCTTCGTCCGCGCTCCCTGCGGCAAGTCGGCCGAGGCGTGCTGCTCCGCAAAGCCTAAAGGGAGCGCCGGAGCCGACCCCGGTTCCACCGCGTTCAAGAGTTCGCCGCCCGAAGTGATCAGATGCCCCAACTGAAAGGCGATCGGATTGCACCCGGGGCCGGGGCGCTCGAGCAACTCGGCGTCCGACAGATCCCCCACGTACGACTTCAAAACCTGCGTGTTCATCCCCAACGCGTAGCGCACGGCGGCGGCAAAGTCCATACAACCCATCCTTCCGAGAAACGTCCCTTCGCGTCAGTCCCGCATTATGCCAAAAAACCACGGTCCGCGCCCCCCGGCGACTCGGCATGCGGCCCCATCACGACCTAGGCTCCAGCAGAGCCCGCGTCCCGTCCGACGCGCGCCGTCCACCTCGCGCCGCACACTGGGCCCCACCATGTCCGACCCTTGGAGCCGTCCCTCCGTCGCCGACCTGCGCGCGATCCTCGAAGGGATCGAAAAGCAGGAAGAGATCAACCTTCGCTCGCACGAGCGGATCGAACTCAACGTCCCCGCCGAAATCGTCACCCGCCGAGGCAACACCGTCGAGGCCATGACCCGCGAAATCAGCCGTCTCGGCATCGGCCTGATCCATCGCGGCTCCCTCTCGCCGGGCGAAGTCACCGTCAAAATGGCGAGCGAATCGCGGCAGTACACCTACCGCGTTCAGCTCGAATGGTGCACCCCCTGCGACCACGGCATGTTCATCAGCGGCGGCCGCTTCCTCGGCAAACCCGAAGACGCCGCCGCGTCGTGAACGGACCCGCCGCAGGGCTACGTACTGATGCCACGCCCGGCCATCTCCCCGCAGCCTCCGACATAAGCAAAGGCCGGGGCACCCGCCCCGGCCGCGCGCACAACTCAACCTCCATCGCGCGATCCCGTTCCACACAACACCGCGGTGGACGAATTCCAACCCGCGACTACAGTTCCGCGGGTCGCTTCGTACCTCCCGCCGAGTCCTGCCGCGATGATCATCCAAAAAGAGTACAAGTTCTACGCCGCCCATCGGAACGAAGAACTGCTCGACAAATGCCGTAACCTGCACGGCCATCGCTACGGGGTGAAGTGCTTCTTCGAGGTCGAACGGACCGGTTCCTACTCGACTCTCTTCGGCGACTTCGACGCCAAGCTCGAGCCGTTCCTCAAGGCCGAGTACGACCACGGGATGCTGATCCACATTCACGACCCCCTGTATGAAACGCTGTGCGACCATATGCGCCGCACCGGAGAATCGCTGAAGCTGAAAACCTTCGAGCGGCCGACCAGCGTCGAGAACCTCGCCCATCAACTCTTCACCGAGATCACCGAGATGGGCTTTCGGCTGAACCGGCTCGAAATCCGCGAGACCGACACCTCGGTCGTGGAATACACCCGCGAAGACTGGGTCGCCGACAACCGCCGCTTCTCCCACCGCCGGCGTGAACCCGTCACCCTCTGAACGGGGTTCCGGGCCAGAGCGGGTTCCGACCCCGGATCGCTGTCTCAGCAAGCCCCCAACGGGTTGCGGGATCGGCGTGTAGCCGCTGAGATGGATAGCTCGCTCAGCCTTCCTCCGGAGTCTCTCCCCGATGTCCGCCACCCCTTGGTATGCCGACGGGCTGCCGTTCGCCTGCACACAATGTGGGAACTGCTGCACGGGCGCGCCGGGGGTGGTCTGGGTCTCCGACGCCGAGATTCGGGCGATCGCCGAAACGCGGGGCGAAAGTTACGGCGAGGTCCTGATCCACCACACCCGGCTGGTCGGCGGACGGCGGTCGTTGAAAGAATTCGCCAACGGCGACTGTACGTTTTTCGATGGCCAAACCCGGCGGTGCACCATTTACTCCGCCCGCCCCGCCCAGTGTCGGACCTGGCCCTTCTGGCCGGGGAACCTGGTGAATCGCGAGGCTTGGGCGCGGGTGGAAACCGTCTGCCCCGGAGCGACGCGCGGCGAGTTGGTCCCGCTGGACGTCATCATCACACAGGCTGCGGTGATTGATCCGTAACCGTCTTCCATCCAATGGGTTACGCACCATCCGTCGGATTCGATCTTCGCTCTGTAACCGGCTAATCCAGCAAACTGGTCAAGCCGGGCCGGATCGCAGACCTCTTCCGTGGAAACTTGTAGCGGTTATATCGATTTTGCTGATGTTGCCGACGGGACACGGCCGATGACTACCCAAGCGGTCGTCGTGTCCGTCGCGGGGTTGGGGAATGCCCCTACCGGAGGGATGGGACGACCCGCCTGTCGGCAATCATAAGGAGTTGCGTCGACTCTCCGGCAAGACTCCTTGACAGTAAGTCTTGCTTGTGTCTACACTTGAGTCTTCCGAATCACAGTCCTTGCTGTGTGGTGATCCAGTCGGGACCACCCTGGGGAGACCTGAGTCGTGACCAAGAAAGAGATCGTCAAGGACATTTCCGAAGAGATCGGTCTCACTCAGTTGAAGACGAAGGAGATCGTGCAGAAGACCTTCGACGCCATCGTGAAAACGCTGGTCGAGGACGGTCGGATTGAACTGCGGAACTTCGGCGTTTTCGAGGTCAAGAAGCGGGCCGCCCGCAAGGCGCGGAACCCGCGCACCGGTGACAAGGTCTTTGTCCCCGAAAAGTTTGTGGTCACGTTCAAACCCGGCAAGGAGATGGAAGAGCGCGTCCGCCAACTCGAAGAGGAGGCGGCCCGCAAAGCCCTCGAAGAACATCAGGCCCGAACAGGGCTGATGGACTCCGCCAGTCCCAACGGCACGGTGCCCGGCACCGTGCCTGTTCCGCTGGCCGAGGCGGCTTCCCCCCCCGACGCGAATCCGTAACCGCCATCTTCGATGGAGGTTTCGCCGTCGGTGGCTCCCGCCGGAGACGAACTCGATCAGCAGCGAATAACGAGTCGCTCCGCTGTGATGCGGGGTAACCGGATCGTCGAACAGCTTCGGATTTCGAGAGATCGGCTCAGGGAGGAGCCCCATGCGGACGCGTCATGTCCTCGCCGTCGTGATGTTGCTGGCTGCCTGCATGCAGGTCGGCTGCATCGTGCCGATCTACTCGTCGTCCCCCGACGTCCGAGCCCGGCAGCTCATCTTCGTGTCGGAAGGCTACCGGCACATTCCCGAAATCTGGGATCGCATCTGGGGCCTCGACATGCCCGATGTCGCCACGCCCTACCGCACCCACGGCGGCGTGATCTGATACGCCGGCCGACCCGTCTCATCGGGCTGACACGCCGTCCCTCCCCTTGTGACGGCGTTGCCCCTCCGTGTCGCGCGGGCTAACATCGGCCCGTGCGCACCAGCTTGGCCGCCGCAGTCGCGGAGTCCGCCGCGCACGCGTCGCGGAGGCTTGCGTCCGGTGGTTGCCTTGAACGTCCAACTCGGACGGCTGTCGTTGCCGAATCCGATTCTTGTCGCCTCCGGGACGTTCGGCTACGCCCGCGAAATGCAGGCGTTCATCGACTTCACCAAGCTCGGCGGCATCATCCCCAAGACGGTGACCCCGCTCCCCCGGCCGGGCAATCCTCCGCCGCGGACCGTCGAAACCCCGTCGGGCCTGCTCAACTCGATCGGCCTCGACAACGACGGACTCGAAACCTTCATCGAGAAGCATCTGACGGCGCTCGCGGGACTGGGCGCGCCCCTGATCGTCAACATCGCCGGCAAGACCCACGCCGAGTTCGCGCGGATGGCGGAACGCTTGAGCGGGTTCTCGGACATCGCCGCGCTCGAACTCAACATCTCGTGTCCGAACGTCTCCGGCGGGACCGACTTCGGGGCCGATCCGGTTCAGACCGCGGCGGTCGTTCGCGGCGTTCGCGCGGCGTGTGGCTTCCCGATCCTCGCCAAGCTCACGCCCAACGTCACCAGCGTGCCGGTCATCGCCGAGGCGGCGGCGGAAGCGGGGGCCGACGCGGTCTCGCTGATCAACACCTTCCAGGGACTGGTGATCGACTGGCGGAAGCGTAAGCCGGTTTTGGGGAACGGACTGGGAGGTCTCAGCGGACCCGCGATCAAACCCCTCGCCTTGCGCATCGTCTGGCAGGTTGCCCAGCGGGTGAATATCCCGATCATCGGGATCGGGGGGATTCAGTCGGTCGATGACGTGATGGAGTTCCTGCTCGCCGGAGCCACGGCGGTGCAGGTGGGGACCGCGAACTTCTACGCGCCCCGGTTGTCGACGACGCTGGTCGATCAACTGCGGACCACGCTGGACGAGTTGGGGTGCGCCTCGGTGAGCGACCTCGTGGGGACGCTCGAGGTGCCGGAGTCGATGCGGCCGTCGAAGCCGTGAGCGCGGTCCGAGGAGGATGTGTGTGTGCCAAGGTTTTGGTTGGTACGGATCTACTCCGCTCCACTGGGTTTGTGATTGAGGGGATTTCGCCCGGAGGGCGACAGAGTGTAGCCCCACGCGTGAGCGTGGGGTCGAGGAAGTCACCAGGACAAAGCCCCGGAGGGGCGACACTTTCCGACCAACAAGTGCCGCCCCTCCGGGGCTCCGCATCAGGTTCTATCGACAACCCCACGCTGACGCGTGGGGCTACACTCCGCCGCCCCTCCGGGGCTAATCGCCATGGTTCATGAATCTGATGAGGTTGGTGACAACAATGTGGAACTCCCCTTGGGCTTTGTAAGTGCGGCATCGGTTGGATGCCAGTCTGGAGATCGCACTGGCGATGCCGGTGGCACATATCTCGGCATGATGCTTCGACGAGACAACAGGAGTTGATCGACCCGCGACCGGGGCGGGTGCCCCGGTCTATGATCCCATCGAGGTTCCATCGAACATCGCCGCGATGCATCCTCGGAGTTGCGGTTTACGCCGGACGATCAGAGCCCGATGACATGCGAGAGGCCCGCCCGACATGACTTCACCCAAGGTCGTCCCCAAGCGGCGTTATTTGGTGCGGTTCGATCCGAAGCGGATTCCGCATCTCTTCACCGACGTCCTGGTGATCGGGGCGGGGGTCGCGGGTCTGCGAGCGGCGCTCGCGGTCGATCCGAAGTTGAACGTCGTGGTCGCCACGAAGGCGCAGGTCGATCTCTCGAACAGTTCGTGGGCGCAAGGGGGGATCGCGGGGGTCTTCGATCCCGTCGACGACTTTGCCCAGCACGCCGCCGACACGATGGCCGCCGGCAAGGGGATGTGCGATCCGGCGATCGTGGAATTGGTCGTCCAGGAAGCGCCACAGCGAATCCGCGAACTGATGGGGATGGGGGCGGTCTTCGATCAGGCCGACGGCGAAATCGCGCTGACTCAGGAAGGGGGCCATACTCATCGCCGCGTGGTCCATGCGCTGGGGGACGCGACCGGCAAGGAGATCATGCGGGCGCTGATCGCGAAGGCCCGCGCGCAGCCCTCGATCGAGATCTGGGACAACACCTTCACGATCGATCTGCTGACCCATGGCGGGGAATGTCGCGGCGCGCTCGTCTGGAACCCGGCGCACGGCAAGACCTTCGTCTGGGCCAAGCAGACGATTCTCGCGACGGGGGGGGCGGGCCGGCTGTTCCGCGAAACGACCAATCCCAGCATCGCGACGGCGGACGGCCAGGCGATGGCCTATCGCGCCGGGGCCGAAGTCCGCGACATGGAGTTCATGCAATTCCATCCGACGGTTCTCTACATCGCGGGGAGTTCGCGGCATCTGATCAGCGAGGCGGTCCGCGGCGAGGGGGGCCTCTTGCGCGACTGCCACGGCTATCGTTTCATGGCCGATTACAGCCCGCAACTCGAGCTCGCCCCGCGCGACGAAGTCAGTCGGGCGATCACCCGGCAGATGGAGAAGACGCGGCATCACTGCGTTTATCTCGACGTGACGCATCTCCCGCGACAGTTGGTCGCCGAGCGGTTCCCGCACATCAGCAAGGTCTGCGCCGACTTCGGGCTCGATCTGTCGCGCGATCTGATCCCGGTCCGCCCCGGGGCGCACTACATGATCGGCGGAGTGACGGTCGACGCCGACGGCCGAACGACGATCCCCCGGTTATGGGCGGCGGGCGAAGCGACCTCGACCGGCCTACATGGGGCGAATCGCCTCGCGAGCAACAGCCTGCTCGAAGGGCTGGTCTTCGGCTTGCGGGCCGGGAACCTGGTGTCACAACACGCGGGGGAGGAACCCGATCGCTTCTCGGCCTGGCCGCTCGACGCCCCGCCGACCTCTTTGGCCGAGACCCGGGACGAGGCGATCAACCTCGACGACGTGATCAACAGCCTCAGCAGCGAGATGTGGCGCGACGTGGGGATCGAACGGCGCGCGGAGGGGCTGCAATCGGCCCTGCAACAAGTCGAGTTCTGGGACCGGTACGTCGGCCCGCTCGAGTTCGGCCAGATCAAAGGCTGGGAACTGCAGAACATGCTGCTGGTCTCGCAACTCATCATCCGCTCGGCGATCGCCCGCACGGAAACCCGCGGCGTCCATACCCGCGGCGACTTTCCCGAGACCGATCCGCAACAGGCGACCCATATTCGGCAGCGATGGGGGTAGGGAGAAAATTCGAAATCCGAAGCACGAAAACCGAAGGAATACCGAAATCCAAAATCCAAAATCCAAAACGGCCTTCATCCGGCACGTTTCGGATTTCGTGCTTCGGATTTCCCTGATTAGGTTTTCCACACGGCGGGAATCGACGAGGTCGTCGGGCGGTCTTCGGGGATGTGGGCGATCAGCTTGCGGATCAGGTCGTCGGCGGTCAGGCCGTCGGCCTCGGCGTTGAAGTTCAGGACGAGCCGATGCCGCAGCGTGGGGAGCGCGACCGCGCGGATGTCCTCCGGGCTGACATAGGGTCGCCCTTGCAGCAGCGCGCGGGCCTTCGCGCCGAGAATCAGATACTGACTGGCGCGGGGCCCGGCGCCCCAACTGACGTACTTCTTCAGAAAGTCGGGGGCCCCCGGGGCGTTTTTGCGGGTCAGCCGGGCAAACTGCAAGGCGTACCGGACGACGCCGTCGGAGACGGGGACCTTGCGGACGAGGCTTTGCAATTGCTGCCAATCGTCGCGCGTCAGGACCCGTTCGATGGTCGGTGGGGTCCCGAGCGTCGTCTGTCGGACGATCTCGAACTCCTCGTCTTCGGTCGGGTAATCGACCCGAATCTCGAACATGAAGCGGTCGAGCTGCGCTTCGGGCAGGGGGTAGGTCCCTTCCTGTTCGATGGGATTCTGCGTCGCGAGGACGAAGAAGGGATCGGGGAGCTGATGCCGCTCGCCGCCGATCGTCACCTGGCGTTCCTGCATCGCCTCGAGGAGCGCGGCTTGGGTTTTCGGCGGCGTGCGGTTGATTTCGTCGGCGAGGACGACGTTCGCGAAGATCGGTCCGGGGAGAAACCGGAAGACACGGGTGCCGGTCGCCTTGTCCTCTTGGATGACTTCGGTCCCGGTGATGTCGGCGGGCATCAGGTCGGGGGTGAACTGGACGCGGTTGAAATCGAGGTCGAGCGTTTCGGCCAGGGTGCGGACCATCAGGGTTTTGGCGAGTCCCGGGACGCCGACGAGGAGCGCGTGTCCCCCCGCGAGCATCGCCGTGACCAACTCTTCGACCACCGCGCGTTGGCCGATGATCACCCGACCGAGCTGCGCGACGAGTTTGGCGTACGCCTCGGCGAGCCGTTCGATCGCGGCGGCGTCCTGCAGCGAGGCGTTGACGACGGGGTCGGTGGGCATGCGCGCTTTCTCTGGGAGACGCCCAGGAAAGGCCTTCCTCGGGCGTCACATCATGCGGGTCATTCCGGCGGGGCGTCGATCACCACCAGCTTGTGGTTCGCGACGTCGTACTGATACTTCTTGCCGCCCGGCAGGACGGGGAGCTGGATGTTGTTCGGCTTGATGATCAGGTCCATGAACTCTTCGAGCGACGCCGGATAACGCCCTTCGGTCGCGTAGAAGATGTTCACCGCCGCTTCGATCTGCGTCTTCGAGATCTGTTCGATCATCGGCCCGTAGGCTTCGAGTGGCCCGGTGATCGGGTTGGTCACGTTGACCTTGGAATCGCTGACGACGGCTCCGGCGTTCGGATCGAACGCGGTGATGTCCTGCGTCTTCTTGCCGATGATGCTGTTGGGATCTTTCTGAACCTGCTGGTCGAGGGGTTTCATGCACCCGCCGAGAAGGATCAGCATCAGCCCGAACATATAGCCGCGCATCGTCAGGGTTCCTTGTCCGCCGCGCCACGTGTCATAAGGCGGATCAGTCTACCCGGAGCGGCGCTGGGGGAACATCAAGCATCGCGCATGTCGGGTCGGCTGGCCGGGGTCACGTCTCTTTGCCTGCCACCGGAAGCAACTCGCCATGGTTCATCATGGCACACCCGGCTTACTCCAACCTCCGGGGGCGGACGAAGACGTCCGACCCCGGCCACCCTCGGGTGCTCTTTTAGGCCAGATCGAGTCGCCCGGTCCACGCGAGGAGTTGCCGCCAGAACGTGGCGTACCAGCCGCCGACTTCGATTGTCGGGGCCCCCGGGGCC
>CAYRVS010000146.1:0-13589 GCA_964427725.1 uncultured Planctomycetaceae bacterium
AGTCCGCGATCTGACGGCGGAGGCGTCGTTCGAGACGTCCGCGGCCGAGGTTGTGAAAGTTGCCGCGAACCGAATCAGCCCGGTCGGGGATGGGGCGGCCACGGTTACCGTTCGCGTCGGAGATCAGTCGGCCACACTGTCAGTCACGGCAAAGGACGTCGGCGCATCGTCTCCGATCAGCTTCCAGACGGAGACGCTGGCGGCGCTGACGAAGTCGGGCTGCAACATGGGGGCCTGCCACGGTTCGCCGTCGGGCAAGGGGGGCTTCCGGCTCTCGCTGCGGGCCTACGACAACGAGCTCGACATCATGACGCTGCGGAGCGAATTCTTCGGCCGCCGCACCAACATCGTCGAACCGTCGGAAAGTCTGCTGCTGCGTAAACCGCTGATGGACGTGGCCCACGGCGGCGGAAAGCGACTGAAGAAGGGGGAAGTCACCCATCGCGTCCTCGAGCAATGGATTGCCGAAGGCTTGCGGGTCGATCCTGCCGACGAACCGAATCTGCTGCGGATCGAAATGCTGCCGACGCAGCGCGTCCTGCGGGCCCCCGCCGATCGGCAACAACTCGTGGTCATGGGCCATTTCAGCGACGGGTCGGCGCGCGACCTCACCGCCTTGGCCGATTTCTCGTCGAGCAGCGACAGCGTCGGCAAGGTCGATGGGACCGGGCTGGTGGTCAAGGCGGGCCGCGGCGAAACCGCCGTCCTCGCCCGCTTCCTCGACAAGATGGCAACCTGCCGGCTGATGTTCCTCGAAGACGTCCCCGGCTTCGTCTGGAACAATCCCCCCGAGCACAACGTCGTCGATACGCTGGTCTTCAAGAAGCTGCAAACGCTGCAGATTCTCCCCTCGGAGCTCTGCACCGACGACGAATTCCTCCGCCGGGTCACGCTCGACCTGACGGGTCGGCTGCCGACGATTGCTGAGGCGGAGCTCTTCCTCAACGACGTCAGCCCCTCCAAGCGGCCGGCGCTCATCGACCAACTCCTCGATTCCGACGACTTCGCCTCGTACTGGGCGATGAAATGGTGCGACGTCCTGCGGTCCAACAGCAAGAAACTGAAGGTCGCGGGGGTCCATAAGTTCAAGCGCTGGGTCTTCGAGACGCTCCGCGACGACCGACCCCTCGATCAGTTCACGCGCGAGCTCCTGACCGCCTCCGGCAGCGTCTTCGAGAATCCGGCGGCGAACTACTGGCGCGCCAGCCGCGACCCGCAGGACGCCACCGAGACGACCGCCCAGCTCTTCCTGGGGGTCCGCATCCAATGCGCGAAGTGTCACAACCATCCGTTCGAGCGGTGGACGCAGGACAACTACTACGGCATCGCCGCCGCCTTCGCGCGGGTCGGCCGGAAGAACACGGTCGACGGCGAGGAGGAAGTCATCTTCCCGCAACCGACGGGCGAAATCACGCAGCCGCGCACGGGCCAGACGATGAAGGTCCACCTGCTGCTGACGGGGGATGTCGACGTCCCCGCCGATCAGGATCGCCGGGCCGTCTTCGCCGACTGGCTGACGCAGCCCGACAATCCGTTCTTCGCGAAGTCACTGGTGAACCGGATGTGGGGCCATCTGATGGGCCGCGGCATCGTGGAACCGGTCGACGACTTCCGCGAATCAAACCCGCCGTCGAACGCCGATCTGCTCGAAGAACTCTCCCGGCAATTCGTCGAAGGGGGCTTCCGCCAGAAGGGGGTCCTGCGGCTGATCATGAACAGCCGGGTCTACCAACTCAGCTCGAACAGCAACGACTTCAACAAGCACGACGAGCTCTACAACTCGCACGCGGCGACGCGGCTGTTGGGGGCGGAACAACTCCTCGACGCGATCGTCGCCGTGACCGAGGTGCAGGAAAGCTTCCCCGGCGCGCCGGTCGGCATGCGGGCGACGGAGCTCGCCGAACCCCCCGCCGACAACTACTTCCTGAAGATTTTCGGCCAGCCGCAACGGGAAATGGCCTGCCAATGCGAGCGTTCGAGCGAATCGAACCTGTCGCAGGCGTTGCAGATGATCAACGGCCCGGTGGTTCACAACAAGCTGCGGGACGACAAGGGCCGGATCGCCAAGTTGATCGCCGAGGGGAAGAGCGACGACGAGATCATCACGGCGATGTATCTCGCGGCGGTGTCGCGCAGGCCCCTGCCGGCGGAGTTGGAGGCCTCGAAACGGCACATCGCCGCGCAAAGCGATCGCCGTCTGGCTTTGGAGGACGTCGGCTGGGCGATTTTGAACTCGAAGGAGTTCCTGTTCCAGCATTGATCACGTGATCAATGACGTGATGATCAAGAAGCCCAGGGAAAGCGTTCCCTGGGCTTCAGCGCTGGATGAGGGGCTCATCCCCTCACTTCTCATCCGCCGCAAGGGTCAGCGGATCGAGGGGGAGTTCATAGCTGAGCAACTCACCCGGCTGGAAGTAGATCGCAAGCTCCCGCGCGGCGGCGTCGGGGCCGTCGCTGCCGTGGACGAGGTTCATCTGCCGACTGAGGCCCAGGTCGCCGCGAATGGTTCCCGGGGGGGACTGCCGACCGTTGGTGGTTCCCATCATCGCGCGGACGACGCTGATCGCCTCCGGCCCTTCGAGGGCGAGCGCCACGATCGGCCCTGACGTGATGAAGCTTTCCAACTGAGGATAAAACGGCTTCGCGACGTGCTCGGCGTAGTGTTGTTTGGCGAGCGCGGGGGTCGCTTGGAGCAGCTTCATCCCGACCAGCTTCAATCCGCGACGTTCAAACCGGCCAAGCAGTTCCCCGCACAATCGGCGGGCCACGGCGTCGGGCTTGAAGAGAACCAAGGTGCGTTCGAGCGGCATCGGCAAGGCTTTCCGTCGAGATGGTTATAAGAATGAATCGGCGGCGGCTCCGAACAACCCGCCTGCTGGTTCCAGAGGAAATCCTAAATCCGAAGCCCGAAATCCGAAAGAAATCCCAAGCACGAATCACGGAAACCGATCGATCCGATCCGGTTTTCCTCTTGGGAGTTCGAATTTCCTTCGGATTTCGGATTTGGAGTTTCGGATTTCCACATCGTCCGCGCCACCACCCACGCAGTCCCGGCTTACGACACCGTCGCCGGCGTATTCATCAGCTGGGCGAATTCGCGGAACAGGTAATCGCTGTCATGCGGACCGGCGGCCGCCTCCGGATGGTACTGCACGCAGAAGGCGGGGAATTCCTTGTGACGTAGCCCCTCCACCGTTTGATCATTCAGGTTGACGTGCGTCACTTCCAAACAGCTCGGCAACGTCTCGGCGGAAATCGCGAACCCGTGATTCTGCGACGTGATCTCGACCTTCCCCGTCCGCTGATTGAGGACCGGCTGATTCGCGCCCCGATGGCCGAACTTCAGCTTGAAGATCTCCGCCCCGCACGCCAAACCCATCAATTGATGGCCCAAGCAGATGCCGAATACGGGAACCTGTCCCAAAAGGTCTCGGATCGTGTCGATCGCGTAAGTCAGCGGCCGGGGATCGCCCGGGCCGTTCGACAGGAAGACCCCGTCGGGCTGATGGGCCAAGACTTCGGCGGCGGTCGCGGTCCCCGGAACCACGGTCACGCGGCAGCCTAGGTGTTTCAGATGCCGCAGGATGTTCCATTTCATGCCGTAATCGATGGCGACGACATGCTTTGACGCGATCCCCCCGAACTCGTCCGACGCCGCGAGGTCGTTGAATTCGGACAGCCCCTCCGACCATTCGCTGGGGCCGGCGGGCATCACCTCGCGGACCAGATCGCGGCCGACGATCGACGGGCAGGCTTGCACCTTCCGCCGCAACGACTCGTCGTCGAGGTCGACGGTCGAGATCAGCCCCGTCATCGCCCCGCGAATCCGCAGTTTGCGGGTCAGGGCGCGGGTGTCGATCCCCTCGATCCCGATGACGTTCGCGACGCGGAGATACTCGGCCAGACTCGTTTGCGACCGAAAATTGCTGGGCGTTTGGCACAACTCGCGGACGAGGAAGCCTCGCAACCGCAAGCCTCCGCTTTCGACGTCCGCGGGGTTGATCCCGTAGTTGCCGATCTGCGGATACGTCATGGTGACGATTTGGCCGCAGTAGGACGGGTCGGTCAGAATCTCCTGATAGCCGGTCATGCTGGTGTTGAAGACGACCTCGCCGAAGACTTCCCCGGCGGCCCCGAACGCCTGTCCGGCGAAGATCGACCCGTCTTCCAGCACCAGTTTCGCCGTCGTCATCCCTCACCTCGCCAAGCCGATCCCGCGCGGACCCCGAGCGCAGTTTCGACTCGGGGTAAATTCGCAAGCATCTTGTACCCCAATCGGCGGCGGTTTTGAAGAGCCGCTCCGAACGCTGTGTGTGGAAGGGGGAGTGCCCCCGGCTCCGGCGGGGGGCTTTGACGACGAACACACAATCCGGACCGCCCCGGCCGAGCGAAGGGACGCTTGCCTATCGGCCCGGAGCGGACCGCGGATCCGTCAACGTCCCTTCCCTTTCCCTTTGCGGATCCGATCCGTCGGGGACTCGGGGAGTTCCTCTTCCGGCGGCAGGAATTCGCACAACGGGTTCGGGTTGAAGAGCCCCGCGAACCGCCGATCAAGGAGATAATTGAATCGCCGCGAGCGGAAGACCCCCCGCCGCGCGATGTGGACGAACTGCTCGTCGTCGGGAAGGTCGAGGAGTTCATCGCTGTCGCGGCGGAAGAACTGCCCCCATTCCTGGGCGGCGAACATGTTGTCGAACCCGAACGCCTGAACGACGGCGACGTTGTCGAGGATCGTCCGCCAGTCTTCGCTGTACTCGGCCTTGAGTTGGGCGAGCGACTGGAAGAAGAGCCACGCCTGCAGGCCGAAGCCGCGGCAGAGGGTGATCAAAGGTTTCAGCAACTGAAACTTGCCGAGCTGCGCGCATTCGTCGAGGAGCATCAACGTGCGGGTGGTCGGCTTTTCGCGGCGGCGAAGGATGGTCCCCATGAGCACCGTCAGCCACAACCGCAACAGGCCGGCGTGCGATTCCAGTTTGTCGAGCGGGAAGATCAGATAGATCGTCAGCGGCTTGCCGGCGAGGATGTCGGCGAGGTCGAACGACGTCTGTTTGAGGGCATCGGCGATGTCGTCGCTACTGAAGGGTTTCAGATACGAGGTCGCGGTGGCGAGGACGCTCGGCCGGGTTTCGCGTTCGGCCTGATTGAGAAACCCGGCGAGTTCGCGATGCGCCATGGGCGAGACGACGGTCTTGGAATCGAGCAGCGACGCGATCTTGTAGACGGGATCGTCCGCGAGCATGGTGTCGCGGACCGCGAGCATCGTCCGCTGCTTGTCGTCCTTGAGGCCCCCGAAGTGGGCCAGCAGCCCTGAAACGAGGGCGGTGCCGTGCAGGTCCCAAAAGCGTTCGCGGGTGGAGGTGTTGCCGTCGGCAAGGTTGGCGGCGAGGGTCATCGCCTCGGATTCGAGGTCGACGCCGGGCAGCTTGAAGAAGTCGAGGGGGTTGAGGCCGTCGGACTGCTTGACGGCGATGCGAAAGGGGTCGATGGCGATGACGTGCTGTCCCATGCGGCGGCGCTGTTCGGCGGTGACGTGGAAGAGTTCCCCTTTGAGATCGAGGACGATGGTCGGCCGGCGGGTGGTCAGCAGCGTGGGGATGATGACCGAGACCCCTTTGCCGCGGCCCGTGGGGGCGAAGGTGGCGAGGTGCCCGTCCCCGGTGTAGAGGAGCGGTTCGGCGGTTTGACGATAGGCCGCGGCGGCGGAGGCGAAGCCGAAGGGCTGTTCGCTCGATTGTCGCCAACCGAGCGGCAAGGTGTGTTCGTCCGTGGTCTCGGGGGAGAAGTGATTGGGAGGGAGCGCCACCATCCGTGCGTAGTCCTTGGGAAAACGGGAAGGAAGTCACCCGCCGCGCGCACCGGGAGCGCGGCGAACCGAGGGCGTAAAACCCAGCATCGGACCTAGGCGTCCGAGGAACGGTCGCGACGGTCGACGCGGCCGCCCGCTGGAACATCCATGGACGGCGCGCCATCGCCGGCAACGCGCGGCTCACCGCCGGGACGATGACGAACCGGCGGGAATCGACGCGACGAATTGTCGAACGGATCGGGTCGGGTTGGCACCTGAGACGGGCGAACGTCGCGTTCCGGTCATCGGATCACGACCCGCCGTGAGGAACGACCCCCTGGTCCCTAGAGGTCGATGAGTGGCCCACGATGAGAATACCGTTCGCCGAAAATTCGTGAAGCGGCGCGAAGAATTTTCATCTCCACGGTGCTGGCGACGTTACGCACTACTGGTGACGAACGACGACGATCGGCGTTACTTTGACGCATCGAACGTCCAATAGTGTTCGTAGACCCCTTCCGGTTCATGTCCCTTCCCTGTCCCTCGTCCCCCCCCGCGCTCGGAGTCCGCCGTGTCCCAGGATCAGTCGTCGAAGGAGCAGCAAGATGCCGACTTCAATGGTTCGCTCGCGGAGTTGCGAGTACTCGGCGACCTGCTGGTGACGATCGCCAAACAGAAGTATGCGTCGCGCAATCAGCTCTTTAAGGATCTCTCGAAAAGCCCCAACTGGCCGAAGAAGACGATCGAGGAGTTCGAGAGCCGTTGGGGAAAAAAACTCATCGTGGGAAAACCGTTGCAACTCACCGAGGCGGGGCGGCAGGCGTGCGAGTTCGCCACGCGGGTTCTGCGGGAGTACGAAGGAGGCCCGTTCATGGCCCGCGAGACGCTGCGGATCGGGACCAGCAACCGCGTGATGACCGCCTTCCTCGCCCCTCAGATTCGGAAGTTTCTGGAGGCCCGTCGCCAACGACCCAACACGGGGGACGTCGATCTGCGATTGTCGGAATCGAGCCGACAGGAGCTGATCCTCGCGCTGCAGAACGAAGAGATCGACTGCGCGATCTTCGGTTCGCAGGAGGATGGGTTGTCGGCCGAGTTCCATCGCTACGTCATCAGCGACCACGCCACGGTCCTGATCGCCCCGCCCGAAGGGGAAGGTCCTTACAACCGCAAGCTGATGGAGGCGCGCGAACCGGTCCGCCTCGCCGATCTCGACGCGGTGAATGTCTGTCTGATCCAAAATGATCTGACGGGCGTGTTGGCGGGACTGCCGCGGCAGCGGCCGGGTTACTCGCGGATCGTGGTCGACAACTACGCGTCGGTGATTTCGCTGGTCCGCAGCGGCGGCGTCGTGGGCTTGGCGTTCGACATGGGGCTTGATCCCGATCTGCTGCGGTTCGAGTTTCATCCGGCCGACAAGATCCGCGCGCGACAGGTCTCGATCTGGACGCGGGCCGATCGCGAACCGACGGGGGCGATCCGCCAGTTCATCGAAGTGGTCCTCGGCCGGCCGCTGAACCAGCCGTTTCACGGGACCGCGGCGGATGGATTAGGGATCCCGTAACGCCGATCATGCCTTGGGATCTCACGCCGGGGTGGCGCGCATGCCGCGCCCCGTGAGGAGCCAGGTGGTCGCGAGGACCGCGCCCCCGCCGAAGGTCACGCCGATGAGGATCGGCCAGCCGTCGAGGGTGGGAGCCAAGGTCGCAATGAGATACGAGTAGCTTGCGAGGGCGGTGATCGGCATGAGTTGGGGGAGAATCGCGTCGGTCCACAACCGCGCGAAGCTGATCTGCAGTCGATGCAGCGCCATCGGCAACAGCAGCCCCAGTTCGATGGATGCGACCGGGATCAGGGTCCCCCAGGCGACCCCCGAGAGTCCCCAGAATTGGACGAGGACCAGACTCAGGCCGAGATTGCAGACCGCCTCGATCAGGTACAGGACCGCCGGCGCGCGGACGCTTCCCATGCCGAACAAGAACGCCCGCAAGACGCCGCAGGGGAGCGCGACCATCTGGGCCGCCAGAAGGATCACCAGAATGTGATGGCTTTCGGCGTAGCCTTCGCCCATCCAGGCGTGAATCACCGCGCCGCCGAAGTACCAGGCGCCGAGGAACATCCCCGCGGAGAGGAGCAGGACCATGCCGTAAGCCCGCAGGACGAGCTTTTGGAGCTTGTGTCGTTCGGTCTGTCCCGAGAGCGCCCCCGCGGTGGGCATGCAGATTTGGGCCACCTTGTCGATCGGCTGCTTGATGAACTGGGTCAGCCGCAAGGCGATGTAATAGGGGACGATCTTGTCGGTCCCCATGGTGAAGCCGATGACCACGCTGTCGGTGACGTTGGTCATCTGGTAGGCGATGGCGTTGAGGAAGGCCATCGTGCTGAACGAGCTGCATTCCTTGAACGTGGCGTAGCGGAGATCGGTGACGCGAACGCGCAGTTCCGGGAGCGACCAGAAGGCGAGGACGACATAGGCCAGGTTCTCGGCGACGGTGATCGCGAAGTAGATCAGCGCGATCGTGAGGAGGCCCCACTCCTGCCGCAGGAAGATGAGGATCAGCGTCAACCGGGCCAAGTCCGAGCAGAACGAGACACCCCGTTCGAGATCGAAGCGGCGCAGCCCCATGAGCACGCCGCCGAACGCGCTGCCGGCGAGCCCCGCCGTCACATTGAGACTGAGGACCAGGATCGTCAGGCGAATTTCATGCAGTTCGGCCCCTTCCCAACTGGTGAGATGCGGCGCCGCCGCGCACAGGCCGCAGCCGATCAGGAACGCGACCGCGCCCATGACGAGATAGATCGCGACAATGAGCGAGACGATCTCGTTGATTCGCTGATGGTTCCGCTCGCCGTGGTACTTCGCCACATAACGGCTGATGGTGTCGCCGAAGCCGAAGTACAACAGCCCGGCGTAACTCGCCATCGAGTTGATGAAGACCCAACTGCCATACGTCTTGTCCCCCAGCACGCCGACGACGTACGGCATGAGGAAGAACCCGATGACGATGGAGACGCCGTGCGCGAACCAGCTCGCCAGGACGTTGCGCTTGACCGACGTCGTCTTGCCCAGCATGGACGTTCACCAAGCCTGCGACGGAAAGTCTCCGGCGCGCGGCGTCAGGCTCCGCTCGCGGCCGGTTTTCGGGCGACAAACCACGTTTGTTTCAGGTTGTCGCCGGCGACCCGCACCACCTGGAACCCGGCGTCGGCCAACGTGCGGCAGACCCATTTCCGGTCGTACGGATAGCGGCGCAACTGGGTCGACGTCGGCCAGCCGCGCCACTCCTTCACGCCGGCGAGGCGCAGAAGTCCGCGAATCCGCCGCGCGACGTGCGTTTTCCAACCCATCGGATGAAGGTTCATCTGGAAGACGAACTCCCCTTCGGGCTTCAGCAAGGCAAAGATATCTTGGAAATAGGTCGCCACGACCGGCGGGGGGATCAGATAGAGGACTTCATAGGAAAAGACGGCGTCGGCCGCTGCGACCGATTTCAGCAGAATGTTGCGCCCGTCGAGTTGCTCGAACGAGACGTGCGGGGCGCGGTTCTTCTCCCGGGCTTCCGCCAGGAGCGCCGGAGCGATGTCGACCCCGACGACCCGGCCGGCATATTCGGCGAGGGCCTGCGACATGCGACCGACGCCGCAGCCGATGTCGACGACCGTCTGCGCGCGGGTCGGTTGCCATTTGGTCCGCTCGAGACCGCGCTGCAGGTCGGCCCGCCCGGAGGCGAGGACTTGTTCCCAAGTGGCGTCGTGCGGCAGGAGCTTTTCCATGCTCCGCACGCCGACTTCCGTCAAGGACTGTTGCCACCACGTGGCGGGGGCGGTAGTTGCCGTCGTCATCTTTCGTCTGTCTCCGTGGAAACGCCGCACGAGGAACGCCGCTTCACCGGCGTCCACCGCAAGAAACGCAGCCACGGGATCCCGCACGTCCCGACTCAACTCCCGACTGGAGGAGCGGCGGCTTCACGCGACCGCACGTCGCACCACCGCTCTTCGTCGAAGTACCGTACACCACGGGGTCGGGGCGGCCAGATTGCAAATCCGTCAGGTACGCCGATTCTCGCGGTGATAAACTGCACCAGTTTTGCGTCCCGGGCATAAACCGTCCCTACGCTGCGACCGTCAACGCCGGATCGACCGCCATGGCCGTGACCAACGCTCCGCCGCTCGAACTCCGTACGCCGCGGTTGCGATTGCGTCGCTGGCGGGCGGAGGATTGCGAGCCGTTCGCGGCGCTGAATGCCGACCCCCGCGTGATGGCGTGCTTTCCCGCCGTTCTCACTCGCGCGGAAAGCGACGCGCTCGTCGAGCGCATTGAGGCCCATTTTGCGGAAACGGGTTACGGACTGTGGGCGGTCGAGCTTCCCGGGATCACCTCGTTCGCCGGGTTCTTGGGGCTCTCGACGCCACGGTTCGAGGCGGCCTTCACGCCTTGCACGGAAATCGGTTGGCGGCTCGCGGCGGACCATTGGAACCGCGGCTACGCCACCGAAGGGGCGACCGCCGTTTTGACGTGGGCCTTGGAGGCCGGGGGGTTCGCGGAGATCGTCTCGTTCACGTCGGTGGTCAATCAGCGGTCGTGGCGGGTGATGCAGAAACTCGGCATGACGCATGACCCCGCCGAGGATTTCGACCATCCGCTGCTCCCACGGGATGATCGGCTGTCACGCCACGTGCTCTACCGCGCCCGCCGGGGGGTTTGGCGACCGGCGTGATCACTCCCCCTTGGGCTTGCCCCCGAGAAAACGGGCCCAGCGGCGTTCCTGCGCGTTGGCCTGCGGGGCGATCACCTGCTCGATTTCGTGGAGCGAGGTGATCCCCAATCGCTTGAGTTGTCGTTCGAGCTGTTCGTGATGCTGCGCCATCTGCGAACGTTCCCGCGCGAGCTTGGCCCGTTCGACCGAGAACTCGACCTCCGAGGCGCGCAGGTGTTCCTGCAGCCGTTGTTCCAGTTCGTGAACCCGCGCGGCGAACGGGGCGCTCGTCGGATCGAGCCGCGCCAGTTCCGCCGCCGGTTGCAGCGCTTCGACGCGCCGCAGCCGCGCGATCACATAGGTGATGTAATCGTCACGGACGCGGACCGCCTCGCGCAGGGCGTCGAGGCCGATCGATTCCACATCGACGGGCGTCGGCGGCGCGGCGAGCGGTTCCGAGGATTCCTCGGCCGCCGGCTCGTCCGCGGCTTCCGGCGCATCCCCCGCGAGGAGCTGCGCCTTCATCATGGCCCAACGGCTCGCCCCATCCTCCTCCGGCTCGGGATCGAGGGGGGTCGGCTCCTCGTGAATGACGGGGCCGGCGGTGTGCGAGCCGTGGACGAAGACCCCCTGGGCGACCAGATCCCGCAGTTCGGAAAGCTGGAGTTCGATCCGTCCCAGAGTCAGCCCCGCCTGCATGTCCTCCCATTGTTGGACGACGCGCTGCAGGTCTTCGATCGTTTTGCGCTGTTCGTCGACCAGCGCGCCGGGCAGGCTCGCGGCGGCGCTGCGATGGCGATCGGCCCCCGCCCGCTGCAGTCGGTCCAACTGTTCCGCCGCCTGCTCCAACTGCTCGGTGAGCGCGTGGATCAGTTGGTCTTTTTGGGCGAGCTGATCGTGCGCCGATGGGGCGCTCTCCGGACGTGGGGCGTCCCTCCCTCCGGCCGACGGGCCGTGCGGGCTGGCTTTCGATGTATGGTTCGGAGGCATCCGCGCGGACACGGCGAGGGGTGCTCCACACTCCGTAGCGACGTCATCACCGGGGACAAGCGAGGCGCAAACCGGTCCCGGCCGACTCGGCTTCTTTCGAGAAACTAACATCGGAACCGGGATGAGGCGGCGGCGAGACCCGCCAGAACTTCCGCGATCGGTTCCGGTTATGCCGACGGTGAATAGACCTGCGGGTTAAGCACGTTGTCGGGACGTCGCCCCTCCAGCGCCGCCATCACCTGACCCATCACCAGCAGACGCAATTCGACGAGCGATTCCGCCGAAACGAACGCCGCATGCGGCGTGACAAGGACCCGTTCATCCTGAAACAACGGCCGGGAGAGATCGCACGGTTCGGGGTCGAAGACATCGAGGGCCGCGCCGGCGAGCCGATTGTTCCGGATCGCCTCCCATAACGCGACCTCATCGACCAGTCCGCCGCGCGACGTGTTGATCAGGCAGGCGGTCGGCTTCATGCGGGTGATGGTCTCGGCCCGAAAGACCTTCCGCGTGGCGTCGGTGAGCGGGGCGTGAATCGACAGATAATCGCTGGTCGACAGCAATTCGTCGAACGAGACCATCCGGCAGTCGAGGCCGTAATCGCGACCGCTGGTGGTATGAGCGATGACCGTCATCCCCAGGGCCCGCGCTCGGCGATGGAGTTCGCGCGCGGTCCGACCCAGCCCGAACAGGCCCAACGTCAGCGTCGACAGCCGCCGCAGTCCCGTGGCGGCTTGCAGGTCGTACTCGCCTCGTTTGGTCCGCAGGTGAAAGAAGGCGATCTTCCGCGACAGCGCGAGGATCAGTCCCAGCGCATGATCCGCGACTTCGGTGACGCAGTATTCGGGACAGTTGGTCACCGGAATGCCGCGCGCGGTCGCCGTCGGGATCGCGATGTTGTCGACGCCGATCCCCAGCCGCGCGATGATCCGGCATTTCGTCGCGGCCGCGATGACCCGCGGCGTCACCTTCGCCCAATTGGTGGCGATGGCGTCGACGTCGGCCGCAGCGGCGCACAGGCTCGCTTCATCGGTCCCCGCGGGCTCGACGACCTCCGCCCCGATCGTCGCGAGCAGCCCGGTCTCGATGTCGGTCTCGGACCACGCGCGATCGGTGATCAAGACGCGAAACCGGCTCATCACGACCTCCTCGGGACCGCGCGGCGCGGGACGCGATTTAGCGGCACACCGCCCACGGCAATGGCGCGCCCGCCTCCGGCAGTTTCACCAACGTCACCGACTGCAGCGCGTCGTTTTGGGCGACTTCCGCCAACGCCGCCTGCGAAGGCTCGCTGTCGAGGTGCAGCACCGCGATCGACGCCCCGCCCGGCTCGTTGCGGACTCGGCCGAGCGCCATGTGCGCGATGTTGACCTGGTGTCGACCGCAAACGGTCCCGATGAACCCGATGACCCCCGGGCGGTCCGTATGGCGATAGAGGAGCAACGTCCCATCGAGATAGGCGTCGAGCTGGAATTGGTCGAGCTTCACCAGCCGCAGGAACTGCTTGCCGAAGATCGTGGCGGCGGCGGTGATCTCCCCCTGATCGGTCACGACGGTCGCCGAGACCAGCGTCGAGAAGTCCCCCACTTCGGTCGAAGAGGACTCGGTGATCTCGATCCCCCGGTCGCGGGCCAGCATCTCGGCGTTGACAATGTTGACGTTCTCGGACATCGCCGACGACATCAAGCCCGCCGCGAACGCCGACGTGATCAGCTTCGTCTTCTTCTGGGCCGCCTCGCCCCGGTACGACAACCGCGCCGACTTGACCCCTTCCTTGTTGAGCTGCGCCATGAAGAGCCCCAGCCGCAAACCAAGATCGAGATAAGCCCCCATCTCGGCCATCTCGGCGGCGGAGATCGGGACCATGTTGACGGCGTGGCGGACTTCGTTGCGGGTCAAGAACCCGCTCAAAATCTCCGCCGCCTCCACCGCGACCAGTTCCTGCGCCTCGTCGGTCGAGGCCCCCAGGTGGGGCGTCACGAGAACCTGCGGCAGGCCGATCAGCGGATGATCGGCGGGGGGGGGTTCCTTCGCGAAGACGTCGATCGCCGCCCCGGCGACATGGCCCGACTGAATCGCCGCCGTGAGCGCCGCCTCGTCCACGATCCCCCCGCGGG
>CAYRVS010000147.1:0-13581 GCA_964427725.1 uncultured Planctomycetaceae bacterium
CGCAAACCCTACATGACGCAGCCGGCCTACCTCGGGCTCCATCACAATCCGTTCGAGGTCGACGATCCGTCCAAACCCGATTTCCGCGCGCCCCATCTGCAACTGTCCGCCGATTTGCAGGCCCGCGGCCTCGACGATCGACGTCGATTGCTCGGCCAACTCGATCGGTTCCGGGCCGCCGTCGACCTCACCGGACAGTTGGCGGGGACTGATCAGTTCCGGGAGCTGGCGCTGGGGATGCTGACCCGGCCGGAAGTGGCGACGGCGTTTGATCTGTCACGCGAAGACCCCGCGCTGCGCGATCGTTACGGCCGCCATTTGTGGGGCCAAGGTTGTCTCTTGGCGCGACGGCTCGCCGAAGCCGGCACCGCCGTGATCAATCTCTACATCGACACTCCTGAGAACGGGCCCGACTTCACCAACTGGGACGATCACAGCGGCAACGCGGGACGCCCGGGGCATTTCGCGGGCTACATGCGGACCCGGCTCCCCTACCTCGATCAGGCGTTGTCGGCGTTGATCGAAGATGTCTTCGCGCGGGGCCTCGACCGGCGGATTCTCGTGGTGGTGATGGGGGAATTTGGTCGCACCCCGCGGATCGCCGAAAACAGCAGCGGTGTCGGCCGCGATCATTGGCCCGACGCCTACACCGCGCTGGTTTCCGGCGGCGGCTTGCGGATGGGCCAGGTGATCGGCGCGACCAATTCCAAGGCCGAGTATCCGACCGAGAACCCGCTCACCCCGTATGACCTCCTCGCGACGATCTATCGGCATCTGGGGATCGACACCGAACTGGCCCTGCCCGATTTCGCCGGTCGCCCGATTCCGATCCTGAACGCGGGGACGCCGATCCGCGAGCTGATCTGATGTGAAGCGTTCAGGCGTTCTCCTTGGAGCCCATCGGCATGTCGCCGCCGCTGTTGTTATCCGATCAAACGCGGACCATGTCCCGCGAGCACGCGGCGGAGACGCTCTTGGTCTGGCCGTTGGGGGCGATCGAACAGCATGGGCCGCATCTTCCCGTCGGGACCGACACCTTCACGATCGAGCATGTCACCCGGCGGGCCGCCGAAGCGGCCTCTCGGACAATCCCCGTCACCGTCGCGCCGACGCTGCCGTTCGGGTCTTCGCAGCACCATGTCCCGTTCGGGGGGACGATGTCGCTCGATACGGAGACCTATTCCCGCACGGTGATCGCGCTCTGCGAATCGCTCATCGCCGGGGGGTATCGCCGGATCATGCTTGTCAACGGGCATGGCGGCAATCACGAATTGCTGCAACTGGTGGCCCGCGATCTGGCGCTGAAGCATCCCGTCAGTCTCGCCGCCGCCTCTTATTGGACGGTCGCGTGGGACGCGCTCGTGAAACTTGATGCGCACGTCGCGTGCCGCTTTCCGGGACACGCCGGCGCGTTCGAGTCGTCGGTGATGCTGGCGCTGCGGCCGGAATTGATTCAGGAACCTCGACCGGCGCGGGAGGCGTCCCCGTCGACCGATCCGCGCGGCTTCGTCCGGCCGTATCGCGCCGAGCATCCTGGCGCCTGGCAAGCGATCGACGGCTACACCGACAGTCCCGCGAACGGCGACGCCGAGCGGGGGCGACAATATCTCGCCGTGATCAGCGAGGAACTCGCCCGGGCGATGATCGAGTTTCACCAACAAGCCGGTCCCTGGTTGGGGCCGTGAGGCGGAGTCTGGCATGCGGATCACCCGGATCGAAACGCTCCCCGTCAGCATTCCCGTCGACCGCCGCGTCGGGACGGTGCAAAACGCCAAGGGGTTTCGCTTCACCTCGCAGATTCTGGTCGTCTTGGTCCACACCGATGACGATCTCTACGGGGTCGGCGAGGTGACCGCGTCCCCCGATTGGAGCGGCGAGACCTGCCTCGGCGCGAAGACCCTGATCGACACGCATCTCGCGCCGCGGCTGCTCGGCGAAGACCCGCGACGAATCCGCGGCTGCATGGAGCGCCTCGCGAAAACCTTCGCCAACCCGTTCGCGAAAGCGGGGCTCGAACTCGCGCTCTTCGATCTGCTCGGACGGCACCTCCGGACTCCGCTGTATCAGCTCTTGGGCGGGGCGGTCCGCGATCTTCAGATTCCCCTGCGGTTCCCCATCATGCCGGTGGGGCCCGCCGAATCGGCCGATGTCGCGCGGCGGATGGTCGCGGAGGGGTTTCGGACCCTGAAGCTGAAGGTCGGCCACGATCCGCTTGAGTACGACCTCGAACGATTACGGCAGGTGCGCAACGCGGTCGGCGATGAGATTCGGCTCACGGTCGACGCCAACGGGGGTTGGTCGGTCAACGACGCGATCCGCGCCGCCCCATGCCTCGAAGAGCACGGGGTCGTCTTCGTCGAACAGCCGGTCCATCGGCTCGATCTCGAAGGGCTCGCCGAGGTCCGGCGCCGCATCCGGCTGCCGATTATGGCGGACGAATCGGTCTTCACCGTGCAAGACGCCCAGCGGTGTCTGCAACTGAACGCGGCCGACATCATCAGCATCTATCCGGGAAAAAACGGCGGGCTCTTGAATACGCTCACCATCGCCGCGATGGCCGAGGCCGCCGGCGTGTACTGCGCGATCGGCAGCAATCTGGAATGGGATCTCGGGTCGGCGGCGATGGCCCATGCCTGCGCGGCGATCCCCAATATCGGCGTGGAACGCTACGCCGCCGACATCATCGGCCACGTCTTCCACACCGCGCACGCCACGACGCCCGAACTGTGTCCCGTCCCAGGTTTCGTGACGGTCCCGCAAGGTCCGGGTTTGGGGCTCGATCTCGACCGGGACCGCGTCTTGGCGCTGCGAATCCCGTAGCCATGGAGCAGACCGATGTCCCGTCTGTCACGACGCGATTGGCTGGCCGCCATCGGAGCGGGCGCATGCCTGGGAACGTCGTTGCCGAGAGACACGCTCCGGGCGAACGATCCGGTTCCCGGCAACGCCCCCCTGACCACGACGGGTCAAGGGACCGTCGAGACCCCGACGTTTTATCGACGCGACATCGGCGTCGCCCCCGGCCGGATGCATGAACCAACCGCCGGGACCGACGGCCAGATTTGGACCAGCCCCCTCGACGGTCATCTGTGGCAATACGACACGGCGACCGGCCAAACCACGATTCACGATCTGAAAGCCCTGACCGGACGCGATTGGAAAGGCCTCCATCTGTGGCCCATCGCCTACGGGTCCAAGGTCTACCTCTGTACGCCCGGCTTCCCCGAACTCCACGTCTGGGATCGTCGGAGCGGAACGGTCGTCAGCCACCCGTTCCCGCATGCGAATCCGGCGGTCTATGGCGGGTTCGTCGAACCGACTTGGTCGCATCTCTTCTTCTACGACACTCAGCATGCCGCCGTCGTCCGCTGGAACCCCAAGACCGAAACCGGCGAGCATTTTCCCTGCCCCTACACGCTGTCGGGGACCCTCTACATGTCGTTCGCGCTGCGGGATCGTCATGAGCTGTGGGGCAGCACCTACACCGGGAACGATCTCGTCCGCTTCGACACGCGGACCGGGGCATGGACCGGGCACTACCGCTGCCCACATGCCGACGCCACTCCGACCGCGGGGGGACTGATCCACGACGAGACGCTGTTCGTCAGTGATCATCTCAAGGGGCGACTCTTTCCCTTCGAATTCGCCACCGAGGTTTGGGGCGAGCCGATCCCCGTCCCCGGATACCGCGACTGGTTCGGCTACCTCAGCGGCGGCTGGCCGTTCCGCGGCAAGCTTTACTTCTGTCACTCGACCTGGCTCGGCGGGAACGACTCCTTGGACGGCGAACCACACCATTTTCTGGGGAGTTGGACCGTCTTTGATCCGGCGACCCGCGCGTTCTCCCGGCTCGACTTTCCGCTCCGCGACGGGGAAGAACGACGTTATCTCATGTCGGACTACTGCGCGACTTACGACGATCAGCTCTATCTGCTCGCGGTCAACCGGCAGGCGCCGCGTAACGTCATCGTCCTGCAGACCAAGTCGCCGTGACCGCCTACGAGCCGGAAGGATCTGCGCCCGAAGTCGCGGGAGGCTTTTCGCGCGCGGTCTGATCGCGCCACATCGCTCCCACGCCGAACACCACGATCGCGATGACCTCGCCGAACAGCAGTTTTCCCGCGTGGGCGTTCAGCCATTGATTGGCCGGCGCGCGGGGATCGGCGAAGACCGTCGCGATGAGCGCCAATACGGTGACCACGAAGAGCGCCGCCGACAGCGCCGCGAGTTGAAACCACCACCCGGGACGGGTGGGTCTCGGAGGGGGTGCCGCGGGCTGCGCGGCCTCGATGGAAGCGTTGTGCTCGGTCACGCGCCGGGGTCTCGGGGTCAATAGGCGCGTCGTTGCCGCGACGACGGAATGTTGAGCGCCTTGCGGTACTTGGTCACGGTGCGGCGAGCCAGCGTGTAGCCGTGTTTCGCGAGCGCCTCGACCAGATCATCGTCGCTGAGCGGGTTGTCCTTGTCCTCCGCGTCGACGATCTCCTTCAGCTTCAAGCGGATGATGTCCCAGGCGACTTCCTCGCCCGATTCGGTCACCGTTCCGCCGCCGAAGAATCGCTTCAGCGGATACAACCCCCGCGGCGTTTGGATCCACTTGTCGTCGACGGCCCGCGAGACTGTCGTCACATGCACACCGACCACGTCCGCGATCTGCTGCATCTTCAGGGGGACGATCGCTTCGGGGCCATGCTCGAGGAAGTCGGTCTGCCGGTCGACGATCGTCTGCGCCACCCGCTTCAACGTGTTGTGCCGCTGCTCGATCGATTCGATCAGCCACTTCGCCGATTCGACCTTCCGCTTGATGAAATCCTTCGTCGTCGCGTCGACGCCGTCGCGCAGCATCTGCTGATACTTGCGGCTGATCCGTAACCGCGGCGTGAATTCGTCCTCGAGCCGGACGATGTACTTGCCCGTGTCGTCGGGTTCGACAAAGAGGTCGGGCTTCACCGATTGCACCGGCCGCGACTCGAATCCCGCGCCGGGGAACGGATCGAGCTTGAGCAACTCGGCGTGAGCCTCCTTGATCTGCTCGATCGAGTACCCCGTCTTGCGCTGGATCATCGGCAGCCGATTCTGCGCCAAGTCCTCCAAATGGGACGAGATGATCGTCACCAGCACATCGCGATGGGGCGTATCCTCGCGGACCTGCAGCAGCAGGCATTCGCGGGCGTCGCGGGCCCCGACGCCGGGGGGATCGAGCTGCTGAATGAGCCGCAGCGCGGTTTGCGCGTCGGTTTCGGAGATCGATTTGCCGTAGATCGTCATCAATTCGGGCAAACCGCTCGGCAGCCTGCCGTGATGATCGAGATTCTGGATCAGGAATTCGGCGAAGTCGCGGACCTCGTGCGGAACGTCGAAGAAGCCGAACTGTTCGATCAGGTACTCGTGCAGTGACTGCGACTTTTGGGGGACGCTCGAAATGACGTCGTGCGCCCGGTCGCCCGCCTCGTCGATCCGATTCGAGGAGGGCTTGCTCCCCGAGGTGTAGTTGTCCTCCGGCCAATCGGTGGACATTTCGAGCAGCCGTTCGAAGTCGGCTTCGTTGTTGTGCTCGCCGTCGACGACCAGCTCCCGTTCCGAGATGTTGGTCTCGGTCGCTTCCGTCTGGGCCTCGGCGACCGCCTCCCGTTCGCGCGGCGTGCTGGGGTCGGCGCTCAGGAGCTCCAGGCAGGGATTCTCGATCAGTTCCTGATCGATCTTCTCCTCGAGCGCGAGGACGGGCAGCTGCAGGATCTCCATCGATTGGATCATGCGCGGAGCCAGCTTCATCTGCTGGCTCATTCTCATGCTCTGGGAGAGGTTGAGTTGCATGATCGATCGAGGATTTCAAGCCGGGTTCGGCGTTCGTCGCTACGGGTTTGTGGGGATTAATCGGGTTGTCCGGGAGAGCCGCTCCCGGGCGGATGGTCAAAACTCCTGCCGACCCTTCAAGGCATCGGCCAGCATCTCGCGGTTGGCGAACTCTAGCACGCTTCCCGTGGCGATCCCCCGGGCCAATCGCGTGATTCGCACATTCAGGTCGGCGACGAGGTTGGAAATGTAGAGGGCGGTCCCGTCTCCCTCCAAGGTCGGATTCGTCCCCATCACCAATTCCCGCACGCCGTCAGTCCGAATCCGCTTGACCAACGCGTCGATCGTCAAATCGTCCGGGCCCACGTTGTTCAAGGGCGAAATGCGGCCCCCCAGAACGTGGTAACGACCCGAGAAGACCCCGGTCCCTTCGATCACCAGCAAATCCTTCGGTTGTTCGACCACGCACACCACCTGCGGATCACGCCGCGGATCCCGGCAGATGTCGCAGACGTCTCCCTCGGTCAGGTTGAAGCAAACCGGACACGGCCGCACGTTCTGTCGCACATCGCGGATCGCCGTCGCCAGCCGTAGGGCTTCGTCCGCGTCGCAGCCGACGAGATGTTGCGCCAGACGTTCCGCCGTTTTACGCCCGATCCCCGGCAAACCTGCGAGCGAATCGACCAACCGGCCGACCGAGGGACCATAGGGGTGCGCGGCGGTGGCGTTGACCCGAGGCATCTGAGTGTCTGTCGTCCTGCCAAGGAGCGGCGCGGCGTCAGCCCGCCGTGTCACTCCCTGAGTTCTTGTGATTGTTCCCGCGATCGCAGCCCGTCAGCTCCAGCCCATCAACCTTTGGGCCCCAACCCCATCAGCCCACCCAAGGCCGACAGGTCCAGCCCCCCGGTCGCTTCCTGCATCTCACCCGCCGTCGCCTGCTGCATGGAAACCATCGCGGCATTGGTCGCGGTGATGATGGCGTCCTGCAACCGCGATGGCCGCGCGGGATCGAGCAGACTCGGGTCGAGATGACAACCCGTCACCCGGCCATCCCCGGCGAGATAAATCTTTACCAACCCGTCGGCTGCGCTTCCCTCGAAGGTCCGCGACGCCAGCCGAGCCCGCAGTTCCTGCATCCGGCCGGCGATCAGCGGCGCCTGTTTGATCAGGGCGCTCAGTTGTCCCAGTTCCTTGAACATCGCAATCCGTTCCCTCGTCACTAGCCCCGAACACTGCGGCCCGTTAAGGGTCCGACTCGGCGGCGAGTGCGTCGTCGGCGTCCGCAACCGGGGCCACGGGGCCCAGCTCCTGGACGCGCCAAGTTTCCACGCCGAAGACCTTTCCGACCGCCGCCACCAGCGGATCGGTCGGATCCTCGACGGTGCGGGTCCGCGGATTGGTCGATGGCGGCGGGGTGGTCACCCGCACGGGGGCGGGTTGCCCCTCCACCATCCGAAACCGGATCCGGACCGGACGCCCCGTCAGTTCTTGAACCGTAGATTCAAGCCTGGCAAGGACTTCCGGACGTTCGCAGCCCCGACGACAGAGATCATAGCTGATCGGGAACGATAGTTCCAGTTGATTTGGCCCAGAAATTGCTGCCGATGCGACCTGCCGGAGATGCGTGCCGGTAATGTCGTGAAACCGGTCCTGTAGGGCCGCCAAAATCGCCGGTCCCGCCCCGTCTCCCCACTCAATCACCGGTCCGACCGAGGCCTCGGCGTCCGGGGTCTCCTCCTCGAAGTCACCCGGCGGCGGCCCTTGCCAGCCCTCATCCGAGGTTTCCGACGCAACCGTCAATTCAGCCGTTTTTTTTTCCGGTATCGGCACCGGAGACGCCGGTGCGGGCGGGGTCGGTGCGGGCAAACTCCGTGGCTGGGGCGAACCCTCCAGTCGCGGCAGCGGAACCGCCTGACCTTTCAGTTCTCGGATGACATGCTCGATCCGTTCGAGGTCGCGCAGCAGCGAGACCCGGACGAGCGCCAATTCCGCCATCGCCCGACCCAGCATGCTCCGCTGCATCCGTTGTCTGGTTTCCGCGAGGATGTCGAGCGCGGCCAGGATCGTCTGCAAGCCCCAGCCCTTCGCCTGCTCTTCGACTTTAGTCCGTTGGTCTTCACCGATGCTCAGCAAGGTCAGCGAGGCCCCCCCCGCCGCCGTCACCATCAGGTCGCGGAAGTAATTGACGAGCTGGTCCCAGAAGGGTTCCAACTGCACCCCCGCCCCGAGCGAATCCTCGAGTTGCCCAAGGGCCGCCGCCCCATCACGCTCGAGCAGCGCCTGCACAATGCCGATGAGCCGATCGTCGGGCGCGGTGCCGAGGAGCCGATGGACATCGGCGGCGACGATGATTTCCGACCCGAACGCCAGCAGTTGATCGAACAGCGACTGGCTGTCGCGCATCGACCCCGCCGCCCGCCGCGCCACCAATTCCAGCGCCGCCGGTTCGACCCGGTACCCTTCGGCGGTCGCGATTTCCGCCAGTCGGCCCATGATCTCCTGCGTCGCCACGGTCCCGAAGTCGAACCGCTGACAGCGCGAGAGGATCGTGTCGGGGACCTTGTTCGGATCGGTCGTGCAGAAGATGAATTTGACCCCCGGCGGGGGTTCTTCCAGCGTCTTCAGCAAGGCGTTGAACGCCTCGTTGGTCAGCATGTGGACTTCGTCCACGATGTAGACCTTGTACTTGGACCGCATCGAGCGGACGTTGACGTTCGACCGCAGGAGCCGGATGTCGTCGATCCGACGGTTCGACGCGCCGTCGATCTCGGAGACGTCGACATCCTGCCCCGCCGCAATGCTTTGGCAGATTTCGCAGGCGTTGCAGGGGACGGCGTCGACGGCGTGCGGGCAGTTGAGCGCCTTGGCGAAAATCCGCGCCATCGACGTCTTGCCGACGCCGCGGGCCCCCGTGAAGAGATAGGCGTGGGCGACGCGGCCGTCGAGAATGGCATTACGAAGCGTCGTCGCGATCCGCCCCTGGCCGACGACTTCGGCGAAGGTCTGCGGACGAAATCGACGGGCGAGAGCGGTGTAAGGGGCGTCCATCGCGGCGAAATCTCGGCGGCGAATCCAGGGTCGGAAATCCGCAAGATACCAAGCCTTCCACCAAACCTCCCGCGTCGGCGAATCGTTCAGCCGATCGTCAGTCGGGTTGCGATGTGAGATTGCGACGCTTCACTGCCTTCTCCTGTCGTTCCGGAGTAAAGTGCCGGTCCTCCCTTGCCAGTCAGGATTCGCCTGCCATGCCCGCCGAGAAGCATCGCGACATCTGGAACTTTTACTCCGCCGGGCGATTGGTGTTCGGCGACGGGGCGACCCGCCGTTTGCCGTCATTGCTCAAACGCTTCGCTCCACGACGCCTGTTTCTGCTGGCCGATCGGCAACTCGATCAGGCCGGAGTCTTGACGCCGATTCGCGCGGCTCTCGATCAGATCGATGCCGTTCGGCTGGAATGTCTCGAAGGGGAGGCGGAACCGACCTGCGAGACCGCCGACCGCGTCCTCGCCGCCGCGCGCCCCTTTCAGCCCGATCTGCTCCTCGCCGTGGGCGGAGGGAGCAACATCGACTTGGGGAAGATCGCGGCGGGAGTGTTGACCCATGGCGGCAGCTATCGGGACTACTTTGGCTACGACAAACTGCCTGGCCCGGTACTCCCCCTCGTCTGTCTGCCGACGACCGCCGGCACGGGGAGCGAGGTCTCGCATGCCGCGGTCCTCACCGACACGACACAGCACATCAAGGTGAGCACCCTCAGCCAAGTCCTCCGCCCGGCGCTCGCGGTGGTCGATCCCGAACTCTCCCACAGTTGTCCCGCGAAGCCGACCGCCGACAGCGGCATCGACGCGTTGACGCACGCCATCGAGGCCTACACGGCGGTCCGTTTCGACGAGCTCGAGGTCCCGGTCGACGAGCCTTTTCCCTACGACGGAAAACATCCGCTGGGGGATCTGTGCGCCGAGCGGGCGATCGAACTGATCGGTCGGCATCTCGCCACGGCGGTCCATCAACCCCATGATCGTCCCGCCCGATCCGGGATGGCCCTCGCCGCGACCTTGGCGGGGCTGGCTTTTTCCAACTGCGCGGTCGCTGTGGTCCATGCCCTCGAGTATCCCCTCGGCGGAGCGGTTCATGTTTCGCATGGCGCGGGGAACGGGCTGCTGCTGCCTTATGTGATGACCTACAATTTGGCGACGCGGACGCCGGAAACCGCCCGCATCGCGGAATTGCTCGGCGTCGAGACCCGCGGCGTGACCCAAGCGGTCGCGGCGGAGCGGGCGATCGACCGCATCCGCGAACTCCGTCGCGCGATCGGCATCCCCGACCGCCTCCGCGAACTCGGCGTCACCCGCGACCAACTCCCGTTGTTCGCCCGAAAAGCGTTCGGCATCACGCGGCTGATGAAACTCAACGGCCGCCCGCCCACCGAACCCGATCTGCTGACGATTCTCGAAGCCGCCTATTGATGGGATGGTCACTCAGATCAGGAGCGGGGGGACGTCAGTCCCCCCGGTGATTCATCCCCGCCGGACAAAACGCTACCGCAGGGTCCGCCATCATCATGTGACAGCCGTACCGATCCGCGACACCCATCGAGCGCCGCCCATCATTTCGTGATCTTTCGTGAATTTGGTGGTTCCCGGTCTCCCCGAGTCGCCTCCCTGGCGACCCTTGGAACGCCGTCCGGCAGGGCGATATGCTGTCGGCGTCTTTCATGATCTCCCCCGCGGCTGACACCCGGCATCAACTTAACATCGACTTCGACCATCCCCGCAGGAACGACACCATGGACACCACCAACGGACATCTCAACCGCAAGCTGAAAATGGCCCTCGTCGGCGGGGGAATGGGCTCGTTCATCGGTCGCGTCCATGTGACGGCGGCGGTCCTCGACAACCGGGCCGCGCTGGTCGCCGGCGCGTTCTCGTCCGATGCGGCGCGGTCGAAGGCCTCCGCGGCGTCCTATGACGTTTCGCCGGAGCGGGCTTACGGCTCGTTCACGGAAATGTTCGACAAGGAAGCCGCGTTGCCGGACGGGCAGCGGATCGATTTTGTCTCGATCACCACGCCGAACCATATCCACTTCCCGGTGGCGAAGGCCGCCGTCGAAAAGGGTTACAACGTCATCTGCGACAAGCCGATGACCTTCAACCTCGCCGAGGCGGAGGAACTGCTCAAGCTCGTCGAGCAATCCAACGTCGTCTTCGCCGTGTCGCACAATTACACCGGGTACCCACTCGTCCGGCAGGCGCGTGAGATGATCCTTTCGGGGGAACTCGGCGAGATTCAGGCGATCCGCTCGAACTACATTCAAGGCTGGTTGCGAACCCGGCTGGAAGCGTCCGATCAGAAGCAGGCCGCGTGGCGCACCGATCCGACCAAGTCGGGGGCGGCGGGTTGCTTCGGCGACATCGGCACCCACGCCTACAACCTTGGTCGGTACATGACCGGGCTGCTCCCCGCCGAAGTCTCGTGCCATTTGAAGGTCTTCGAACCGGGCCGCGCGCTGGACGATTACGGTCACGCCGTGGTCCGTTACGAAAACGGGGCGATCGGTTCGGTGACCGCCAGCCAGATTTCGCATGGCCGCGAGAACGACCTGTTCATCGAAGTCGATGGGACCAAGGGAGCGCTCTCGTGGCGGCAGGAGGAACCGAACGTCCTCGTCGTCCGCCGCAACGGCAGCCCGCATCAACTCTACACCCGCGACCCGAACGCCCCTTTCATGACCAGCATGGGGAAAGCCGCATGCCGGCTCCCCAGCGGCCATCCCGAAGCCTTTTTCGAGGCCTTCGCGAACGTTTACCGGTTCGCGTATGACGACATGGTGAAGCGCGCCGGGAAGCAGTCGTTCGAGCGCCGCGACACGGTCTACCCGAACATTTACGACGGCGTGGAAGGGATGTATTTCATTCAGCAGTGCGTCGCCAGCAGCCGCTTGAACGGTCACTGGCTCCCGCTGCGTCATCCGGCGGCACGACGTTAGTCAACGCGGCGGATGGTGATGCACGGTATGCCGAACGGCGCGACAAATGACGGGTGGCCCGGCCGCAAGCAACCGGATCACGCCGCGACGAAACGCCGGCACCATGCGAGTGAAGCGTCGCGCGGGGTGGTCTCAGTCGTTGATCGGATTCGCTCAACGACCGCCACGTTAAGGACCCACGCGTCGTCTGGACGGCGATGCATCGGGCCGGGTTGGAACCGCCCGGCCTCCTTGGGCAGAGCGGCTCCGACACACGGCTCATGGAGGCCGAGCTACCCGGTCATGACCAATCGATGAACTCGAAGTGCATCACCGGATGGACTGACGTCTTCCCCTCCTGGATTCGACTTGATCGCGTTTCCCACATCGCGGCTCAACCAAAGAGCGCCGTCAGCGGTGTCCCCTCCTCCAGGATCGGCACCGGGCGACCTTGGGTATCCGGCAGTCGTCGTTCGGGATCGATCCCCAACGCGTGATAAATCGTCGCCGCGAGATCTTCGGGACGCGTCGGAGTGGTCGCCGCGTAGGCGCCATCGGGATCAGACTCGCCGTAGGTGGTCCCTCCGCGAATCCCCGCGCCGGCCAAGAGGGCGGGGAAGAGGGTCGCCCAGTGATCGCGGCCGCCGGTCCGATTCACTTGATGGGTCCGTCCCATCTCGCCGCACGCCACGACCAACGTTTCGTTCAAGAGCCCGCGCTGATCGAGATCCTCCAAGAGCGCCGAACAGGCCTGGTCGAAACCGGGCAACAGCCGGCTCCCGACGTCTTTCGCGTTGATGTGGGAATCCCAGCCGTAGCCGTCGGGGCAATCCCAATGGACCGTGACGAAGCGGGTGCCCGCCTCGACCAGCCGGCGGGCCATGAGGGTCGATTGCCCGAACAGATGCCGGCCATAACGGTCGCGCACTTCCGACGATTCCCGCGTGATGTCAAACGCCGCCCGAGTCTGCGCCGAAGTGACCAGATCAAGGGCCCGTTGTTGGAAGCGGTCGTATTCCCGCTGGGAACGCGCGGCGTCGAGCTCCCGGCGCGCCATGTCAAAATGATCCAGCAAAGACTGCCGCGCGGCGATCCGCGTCGTCGGGACTTCGCGCGAGGTGTTCAACCCCTCGATGGCGAAGGTCAGTTCCTCGTCGCCGCAGTCGCGGTAGTACGGGTTATCATCGGTGCTCCGCTTCTCGATGCGGGTGGTGACGGGGTCGTAGCCGCGACCCAACCAGCCGGCATATTCGCCGGGACGGACCAACTGCACCGAGTAAGTTTGAATCCGACCGAGCGAATTCGGCACGACGGCATAGTTCGGCAGTTCCGCCGTCCGGCCCTGCTGGTTCAAGACGTAATCCAAGACCGAGCCCATCGAGGGCCAGTCTTTGGGGGTGGCGTTGAAGCCGCCGCCAATGGGGATCTGCCAGCGGCGGCCCGTCTGCAGGTAGTGCGCGCCGCCGCTGTGATCGTGGTAGTCGTGCGACATCGTCCGCACGACGGTGAATTTGTCGGAGATCGCGGCGAGTTGGGGGAGTTTCTCGCAGATTTGCAGGCCCGGCGTGCGACTGGCGATCGGCCGAAACTCGCCGCGGATTTTCTCGGGGGCGAGGGGTTTGAGGTCTAACGTCTCGTGTTGACTCGGCCCGCCGAACAGGAAGAGAAAGATCACCGACTTCGCGCGCGGAACTCCCGCTGACGCATGCGTTTCCGCCGCCAACACGCGCGGCAAAGAGAGCCCGAACAGACCCGCCCCGCCGACTTGCAGGAGTTGACGACGATGAAGGCGACCCATCGAGGATGGGGACTGGGCCTGAAGG
>CAYRVS010000148.1:0-13548 GCA_964427725.1 uncultured Planctomycetaceae bacterium
GTGCCAATCCGACGTGCCGATCGACACGCGGCCGGGGCGGGTGCCCCGGCCTATTCGTGGCAGAAATCCGAAATCCGAAGCACGAAATCTCAAGGAAACTCTAAGCACCAAGGGGGAAAACGACATGCCTTGGTGATGTTTTCCGCTTCGGATTTTCCTCTTCCTTCGAGTTTCGTGCTTCGGATTTCGGATTTCCCCGGGGACGATCCCCCTTAGGCATCCTGCCCGGGCGCCCGGTGGGGCTCGAACATGTCGAGCGGCACCGTTTGGGCCGCTTTCGATTCCGCCACCGCCCGCCGATAGAAGGCCTCCTGGCTGCGCTGGGGCTCGCGCCCCAACCGGGGCGGCTGCCGCACGTAGCTGCCGTCGGGTTGCAGCCAACGCGCCTTGACCGTGTCGCGGAACGAGGTCCGCATCAGCCGTAGCACCCGCATCTTGATCGACGGCTGTTCGATCGGCACCAGCAGCTCCACCCGCCGATCGAGATTCCGCGGCATCCAATCGGCGCTCGACAGGAACAGCCGTTCGTCGCCGCCGTGATGGAAGTAGAGGAGCCGACTGTGTTCGAGGAAGCGGTCGATCACGCTGCTGACGGTGATGTTGTCGCTCAGCCCGGGCACCCCCGGCCGCAAACAACAGATTCCCCGGATGCTCAGGCGAATCTTCACCCCCGCCTGCGACGCGCGATAGAGCGCCTCGATCATCCGTTCGTCGAGCAGCGCGTTCAGCTTCAGCCAGATCATCGCGGTCCGACTGTTCTTCTTGAAGTCGATCTCGGCGTCGATCAGTTCGAGCAGCCGTTCCCGCAGGCCGATGGGGGCCGCTTCGATGTGATGAAATCGCTGCGGTTGCGAGTACCCGGTGATCGCGTGAAAGAAGGCGGTCGCGTCGCCGCCGAATTCGTCGTCGCAGGTCATCAGGCTGACGTCGGTGTAGATGCGGGAGGTCAACTCGTTGTAGTTGCCGGTCCCGAAATGGACGTAGCGGACCAGGCCTTGCGGTTCCTTGCGGACGACCAGGCAAATCTTCGCGTGGGTCTTCAGGCCCTTCACGCCGTAGATCACCTGCACGCCGTTACGTTCCAGGTCGCGGGCCCATTCGATGTTGCGGGCCTCGTCGAAGCGGGCTTTCAGTTCCACGAGCGCGGTGACGTACTTCCCCCGCTGCGCCGCCCGCCGGAGCGCCGCGACGATCGGGCTCCGCGAACTGGTCCGATACAACGTTTGCTTGATCGCGAGCACGTCGGGATCGTCGGCGGCATCTTCCAGAAACCGCACCACCGGATCGAAGCCGTCATACGGGTGATGCAGCAGAATGTCGCCGGCGGCGATGTTCTCGAACATCGTCTTCGTCGGATCGATCCGCGGCGACGAGACCGCCGGCCACGGCTCATACTTCAAGGCGTCGAAGCCTTGTGCGTCGGTCAGCCGGAAAAAGCTCCCCAGATCGAGCGGGCCGGGAATCTCGAAGACGAACTCGGGGGGGAGTTCCAGCCGCTCGCGCAGAAACTCGCGTAATTCGGGCGAGGCGGAGGCGGCGATCTCGAGCCGCACACACGCCGATTCCTTGCGGGCGTCCAGGACTTCCTGAATCCCCGAAAGAAGATCCGAAGCCAAGTCTTCCCGCAGTTCCAAATCGGCGTTCCGCGTCAGCCGAAAGACCGCCGATTCGAGAATCTCCTCCCCCGGAAAGAACCGCTCCAGCGAGAGCTGCACCGCGTCCTCGAGCAGCAAGAACCCCTGCCCGACCTCACGGGGCAGCGTGATGAACCGCGGCTGCTGCCGTGAAAACGGAATCACGGCGAAGCGTTCCGGTTCCTCGGGAGACCGCCCCGCCAGTCGCACTCCCAAATGCAGCGTGAGGCTCGCGAGCAGCGGAAACGCCTCGACCCCGTCAACGGCCATCGGCGAAAAAACCGGATAGATCTCGTTCGCGAAGACGGCGTCGACCACCTGGGCCTGCTTCTCGGTCAACTCGCTCCCCCGCTGCTGTCGCAATCCGGCCTCCGCGAGCGCGGGAATCAACTCCTTCAACAGGCAGGCATACTGTTCGGCGACAAACTGCCGAATCCGCCGCAGACTCCCATGCAACTGCTCATGCGGCGTCAGCCCCGAGGGATCAAGCCGCGTCGATCCATCCTGCGTCAACCACCGCAGGCTGCCGATGCGCACGGCGACAAACTCATCCAGGTTCGTCCCGGTAATCGCGAGGAACTTCAGCCGCTCGAGCAGCGGCAGCGCCGCGTCCCGCGCCTCGTTAAGGACCCGCTGGTTGAACTCGAGCCAACTGAGCTCGCGGTTGAAAAAGCGGGGAGTTTTGCCGTCGTTCATGATCTGGTCGCAGCGTCCTGTCGGCGGTGGCGATGTGCCGATGAGCCGGCGAGCCGCCCCTCGGTCCCAGGAATAGTTCTACGCCGCTCCCCCCCGAACCGACCAGCGCACCACGTGGCAAGTCGGGACAATCCCGGCAGGTTCAAGCGGGGACGCTCCGCGCTCCGCGTTTCGTCTTTCTGTGGCCCGAGCCTTACGGTCGGTCTCGCGTCGCAGATCGAGAATTTGGTGACGGGTCATCCGAGTTAGATTCGCACGACGGGGATCTTGGTGAATTGTGGGCGAATTGCGGCGTTTTTGATTGCGGCTTCTGCAGCGAGCAAGTTACCGTGCGATCAGTGTACACTTGATGGCTGGATTTTCAGTTCAAAAAACCCCTCAGAAAAGTGCTCAGTGGTGCCAAGTCGTGACGGATCTGTGTGATGTCGACGTATCGAATTCATCAGTATCTTTGGCTGAATTGGGAGAGTCCCGATGGGCAAGACCCCTGGTTTTCGACCGAATCCTGCGGGCGGCCCACCAAGTCTCCCGACCGGTTCCTCCGACATACCCCACCGATTGAACGATGGACCGACTGATGGCAAGCAACCCGGGAGCCCACCCGTAACGCAAGGGTTCCATCCAAACGGGAACACCGATTTTGAAGCGTTGCGGTTGATCTTCGTGCATGATTTCGGTCCTCAGCCCCCTCAGGCCGAGCTGAAGGGGACCTTCGATCGCCTGATCTTCGGTCGCGATTTGGGCGATCTGACGGCGTCGGCTTACTGGGCCGATGTCTTGCGATACGGGATGCAAGCCCCCGGCGTGGCGATGCAGGACGTTTCGACGGCGGAACTCCGCGGCCGCGCGATGGACCTGCGTCTGCAAGGGTTGCTCGCTCCCTTGGACTCCCCGACGGACCGAATCGGCGGAGCCCGGCAGTTCGCCGCACGTTTCGTCGAGGGGGTGCTGGACGAAGTGCGTCGGCAGCATCAAACCGGCCCCGCGATCCGGGGCGTCGATTTGGCTCAGCGTGATCGATGGTCCGCCCGCTACGCGATCGCGGTCTCCCGGCTTACCGATACGACTCCCGATTTGGCGGCGTATCTCTTCGGCGATGATGGCGCTAGCATCGCAGGACCGCGATCGGGGTCGCTCGCCGTCCGAATTCGGACACGATTGGAACAATTGCTTGCCACCCCCAGACGGACCATCGTCGTTGGGCATGGAATGGGGGCGGTGATTGCGTACGACGTGCTCAGGTCGGCGACGCGTCCCGTGAAATTGTTCGTGTCCTTGGGGGCGCCGCTGGGTTGGCTGCGGGAGTTGATTCCGGATCGATACCCCACCTGGGTTCGCCCGCATGTGGTCGAACAGTGGGTGGATTTTTGCGTCTCTCACGACGCCCTGGCCGTCCGAACGGACGCGCCGGGCGAGCGGCCCGATGAAATGATTCGGCGGGAGATTCCCTGGTGCACGGAGCAAGACGATCCCGGCGCCACGAATCTCCCGCATGATCTGCTGGAGTATTTGGAGTCGCCGGAGGTGCGGGACACGCTCCGCGCCGCCATGGGCTCACATGCCGCTGATCCGATTCAACGCCCGTTCCTGGCGCTGGACGTCGCGCGGCAAATGGGAGGGGATCCCGAGCGGCGGCAAGAGGTCCTGATCGAACTGATCGCCACCCGACAAGCGGGGGACTTGGCGACGAAGCGCGCGGCGCTGGTCCGAGAGCTCGAGGCGGTGACCGGTCGAAATCCCGCGGCGGGGATCGATCCATTAGAGCGCTACGTGGCCGCGCGGCTGACGACCGGCGAGGTCATGCGGTTGGAAAAGGAGTGGGGCCGCATCATTTACCGAGTCTGGAAAAACGAAGTCCGGCGGCCTTGTTTGGACCAGTCCGTCCCGCGAATTTATGGTGATCCCGCGCTCACGAACATCCAACCGAAGACCTACGGCGAAGGCATCACTTGGGCCGTGATTGATTCGGGCATCAATCCGGAGCATCCACATTTTCTGATCCCCGCCCGGCCCGGGGAGCCGACGCCGACCGCGGTGATCGAAAGCCGATGGAATTGTTGTGAACTCAAGGACGTCGTGCCCGACGCGCTGACGGGAACGCAGGCCGATTCGAGCGGTCACGGCACCCATGTCGCGGGCATCATCGCGGGACAGTCGGCGGTTGATGCTCAAGGCTTGGTCCGCTATTCCGGCGTCGCGCCCCGCGCGCGGTTGACGATCTACCGATGCCTTCAGGGTTCTCCGGCCGCCGGCAGCGATTCCTGGGTCATCAAGGCGTTGCAACATATCGCCGATCGCAACGAGGCGTGGGGCACTCTGACCGTCCACGGGGTCAATCTCAGTCTCAGCGGGCCCTACAACGCGGAGGTGATGGGTTGCGGACATTCCCCCATCTGCAAGGAGCTGCGCCGCTTATGGCGACAGGGCGTGATCGTCTGCGTCGCGGCGGGGAATAGCGGGCAACAGACCGTGCTCGCCCCTCAACGCGGCCCGGGGGCCGCATCGTTCGCGGAAGTCGATTTAAGAACGGCGTTGTCCATCGGAGATCCCGCCAACCTCGAGGAGTGCATCGCGGTCGGCAGCGTCCACCGCGACCAGCCGCATACCTTCGGAGTCTCGTACTTCTCCTCGCGCGGGCCGACCGCGGACGGCCGCCCCAAGCCCGACTGCGTCGCCCCGGGCGAACGCATCAACTCGGCGAATTCGCGGTTCCTCGCCGGGCAACCCGACACCCACTACGTCCGCCGGGACGGCAGCAGCATGGCCTGCCCGCATGTTTCCGGCTTGCTGGCGGCGTTTCTGTCGATCCGCAAGGAGTTCATCGGTCGTCCCAATGAGGTCAAGCGGCTTTTGATGTCGACGGCGATCGACCTGAACCGCGACCGTTACCACCAAGGCGCCGGCCTGCCGTCGCTGCGGCGGATGTTGGATGCGACGTGACGCCTCGTTGAATGCAACAGCCTCGCCATGAATCGGGCATTCCCCTCAAGATCCCAAGGAGTAACTCGTGGCCAAAATCCCCGGCAAAGCCCCGGAAGCGAACCACCCCCCCACCGTTCTCAAGGCGGAGAATTCATCCGTGATGCAAATTGTTTACAAGCATAACCCCACGCGCGGACCGCGCGGGGAATCGGCGAGCCTTTCCAAAAGCTACATCGGCGAGTTGTTGCCGGGCATCGAACCGATCCATCTGGAAAGTCTCGAAACCACGCCCCTGATGACGGAGGGATACTTCAGACCGGAGTCCGTTCAGGCCGTGGAAGTCTTCGGTCAAGATGGACGCGAACAAGTCGACCCCGCGCATGTCCAGTCCTACCCCCTGAATATGATCGCCCAACTGGAGTACGTCGCCGCGAACAACAAAACGATGGTGGGCACGGGCTGGTTGATCCACCCGCGAATCCTGGTCACCGCGGGGCATTGCGTCTGGGACAAGAACGCCGGTAACTTCTGGGTGCGCTCCATGCGCGTTCACTTCGGACGGGTCGGCAACTCGTTCCAAGCCGTGCGGAATGCCGTCAATTTTTCGTCCGTGACCCAGTGGACGCAAGGCTCCCCCGATCCACGCTACGACTTTGGTGCCGTGTTTCTCGATGAGCCGGTCGACTTGGGTTGGTTCGGCACCTGGTCGCTCAAAGATTCGGATTTGATCAAAGGCGTCATGGCCAACGTCGTGGGGTATCCCGGAGACAAGTATCCCAACATGTACGGCCACGGGGAGCTTCTGAGTCAATCTCGGCTTGATCCGCAAGTCCTGTACTACACGATTGACACCAAAGGCGGTCAGAGCGGCGCCCCGGTGATCGTGGTGGATTCGTCCAAACAACCCTTCGTGGTGGGGATTCACAATAACTACGTGGGTTCGGGAAACGCCGCCACGCGGATCAATTCCGCCGTGGAAGCGGTCTTCAAGCAGTGGCGCGCGGTTGTGGCCTAAGCGCGTCGTTCACGATCTTCCAAGAGTTCCCATTCCTCATGAAGCGAGTACCGCATGGAAACCATTCACAAGCGCTATCTGGTGATCGCAGGCGTCGTCGGCATCGGCTGGGCCCAATTCAGCGGGGCCGAGGAGAAGCTGTATGTCAAACGAGGCGATCGGTACTGCCCGGTCAAGATCGAGGGTAAGCTCGAAGTCCGCCCCGAGGGATTCGCGTTGAAGCCCAATCCCGGTGACGGCGCGGGCGATGCCAACAAAAATCCCGGCGGGAAGCCGGGCCAGTCGCCGGCATCTCCAACCCCCTCAAGTCCGGAGCAGCCGACGACCGGCGATGGTCTCAAGGTGGACCCGCAGCGGTTGATCGAACGGATCCAGTCACTGCGGGTCAATCAGCAGCTCGATCGGATGCTGACTCAGCGGGGGCTGCCCACTCAGTCAGATGATGGTTTACTGACGATGTTGGCCGCCGCTCAGGGAAGTTCCCGCGCGATCTGGACCGAACTGCTCGCGCGCGAGATCGTCAGGAATGGCCAGCCTTGGGTGACAGCCAAAGGGTCTTTCGCGCAGACCGAGGCCGCGATTCTGCAACAGTTGGAAGGGGTGACGCATCCGGTGGACGCGGAGATCGCGGCGGCCGAACAGCAGCACGCGCTGATGGTCAAGTGGTACTCAAGCTGGATCAAACGAGGCGGCCCCGCGGCCCCCGCGGCCGAAGATCAGGATCTCGCGACGAAGATCAAAGCGCTCATCAAGGCACAGTCCGACCTGCAGAACGCCCGCGAGGCGGAACTGAATCCGCGGTTGAGGCAGTTCGACGCGCTCAAGGCGTTGTTGCCGGGCGATTTTCAGAACCTCCTGAACTAAGCGGCTCGTTGGTCGATGATTCGCAGGCCCATGCGGCGCAAGACGTTGCGCCGCATGGGTTATTTGTTTCCTGATGTGCTGCGGAGGCATTCACGCGAACTTGAGCCGATCCTACGACTGATGAACGATTTTCCCTCGGTCGAGATGGAAGTGATGGTGGTAGGAGTTACATGGTGTCCTATCTGCTCCGAGAGGAAAACGGAAATGGTCGGGGCACTCACGTCGAAGTCGATTTTTGTTTAGTGTCGATCCTCGCGTAGAGACCGATCCGGTGACCGGGTCGTGACTGGGAATCACTTGATCAAGGATGATGAAATGAGACGCGTTTGGCGAATGGGATACGGAGCCGCCGCACTCGCGGTGAGCATCCTCGCGGGGCATGGCGGCACGATGGCCCAGGATTCGTGCCCCAACGGCTGCGCCAAGGCGGATAAGGAAAAAACGAAGAAGCGTTCATGCTTCAGCCCGGAAGCCGCGCCGGAAGCCGCCGTGGCGTTCGCGGTTCCCGCCGTGATGACCCGCGGACAAGCGGTACGGGTTCCGGAATCGGCAGTCAACCAAGCCCTGAAGAAAGCCGCGGCGGAGGCCGCGAAAGCCGTGCCCGAGTCGACCGCCGTCGAGGACAAGACGGGAGAGCGTCTCGACAACCTGGAGCGCGACGTCCGCGAGTTGAGAGGCATGCTGGAGAAACTCACGCTGGTGTTGACGTCGTTGGAGGACAAGCTTGACGAACCCGCCAAGTAGTCGCCGGGGTTCTACTTCAAACCATCCGATGCCTTACGGAAAGGATTCTGTATGCGCGGCTACCTTTGGCCATGCGCCATTCTGATAACTTCGGCGCCACACCTTGGGGCGTCGGATTGCGCTCCGACGCCCAACTGCGACGCGCCCGCATATTGTCCCCCCACCTGTGCGGGAAAACCCAACCCGGAGTCGACGGACATCAAGCCGGAAAACGGACAGTATGTACGCGGACCGGAAAGTGGTGAGTTTGTTGGTCCGGCGGAATCGATCGGCGTTCGCGGGTTTGGCTTCAGGCTGCCTGAAATCCGCATCGACTTCCCGGAGATTCGCCTGCCGCACCTCGTCCGCTACCGGCGTAACCCCGAGATGGTCGTTACGGAATCGCGCGCTCCGTTTGTTCGAGGAGAGGCGCTCGAGTTCAATCAGGTCAATCCGGAAAGCGCTCCGGCCCCCGAATCCACCGACAAACCGGAGCCGGAAGCCGCTCCGTATTGCGTCCCTCCGACACCATCATGCACCGCTCGCGAGCGTCAGCTTCAGATGGAACTGGCGACCCGGGAAGCCGAGATTCATGAGATGAATCAGCGGTTTTCGCAGCTCGAGCGGATGGTGACGAAGCTGGCCGAGCGGGAGTTGGCGCAGCAGGAACGCGGGGCGCGGGAAGTCGCGGCGCAGGAGCCGGAAATTCTGCCCTCCGCGTATGAGCGACCCGCCCCGACCACGCGGCTGATGAATGCCGCGCGGCCCGCCCCGCAGGTCGCGCGGCAGGAAGTGCCGGTGCGGGCGACGCGGCGGACGACGGTGTCGGCGCGGTCGACCGCTGCCGAAGGGGGCTTTGGAGATTGGAACCAGGCTCCGGCTCCGGTGGAATCGGCCGAACCTTCGGTGCTGGGGGTCGAGCTGCGGTCGCCGTTTGAATAGGCGACGCGGCGCGCGAGTGGACTGAGCATGGGGTCGGTGTGCCACCGGCTCCGGCGGTGTGATGGAGAAGATGCTTCGAGCCGGCCAAGAGCACTGGCGAAGCCAGTGGCACACTGGAACCGTGTGACTCGAACCCGTGTGAGCTGTTTCCATCGCGAGACGGGTGAGATGCCGGGGTACCGGTGGGCGGCCGGAAGGGCCGCCCACCGGTACCCACTTGTCAACCACGGATCGACGGGGGAATGGTCCGACGTCCGGACCGGGCGGGTTCCGCCGAGTGAAGTTCAAGTCGACCCGCGTGGGGGGACGATGCTCGGCGATGTGAAGTTCCGATGAAGCGCGAGGGGGTGGGGTGCGGCAGCCGCGCTCGCCCCCTCGGTCGCGTCCCGCGCGGGGAAGTACGCGTTGTCCGTGGTTGGTCGTGTGGGGGCAAGTCGCGTCGCCGGGGATGATCCCCTGGAGAGATCGACGCGGACCGCTCGCAGGACCGATCACCAGAGGGGGATCGACACGGATGTCGAGCAGCCTGCAGGAGTCGTTTCGGCTGGGGTTTCTGGCGGCGGTCGAGGAGGGGGAGCGGGGGGTGGTCGGGGGGTTGTTGGTGACCAATAAGTTCGGTCGCCCCCTCGAGTTCCAGTGCACGACCCCCGTCAAACCGAACCGCACGCAGCAGATTCTGTACGGCCCCACGCTGCGCCCGTATCTGCTGGCGGAAGTGGTCGGCAAGACCCTCGTCGAGAAGATCGGCGTGAAACCGCATCTCGTGCTCGTCGAGTCGGCCGAGTTGCTCGAATTGCGGCCGTTTGTGCCGATGCCCGTCGCGAGCCTGTCGGAATCGCCGACCGAAGGGGGCGACCCGGCGGAGCGGTTCGCGCTGGGCAAGCATTGGCTGGCGTTTCATCCGGGCCATCTCGACGACATCGCCGTCGTGCGGAAAGGATCGGGCGAGGTTCCCGAGACCGCCGATCTCAAGGAACCCTTCGAGCGGATTCGGGAGGCGCTCGGCGAGACCCTGAAGACGGCGCTGGCGCGCTCGGCGTGACGGCGCGCTCCCCTGCGGGTCGCGGCTCAACGGCGTTCGATCCGGGTAGGTGTTCGACGTGGGCGGGTGTTGGATGGGAGATGTCGGTTCATGGAGGGAGGCGTCACGGCACGGACGACAATCGGGGATGCGACGACGGCGGAAGGGACCGTTCCCGCGCCGCATTTCGTGGTCGCACCGCAGGATCATGAGTCCGGCGATGATGCCGCCGCGGTCGTGGAGTGCCACCCCGCGGGGCTCGACGTCACCACCGACATCTACGCGGCGGGGTTGAACACCGCCCTATCGCGCTGGGCGAAGGTCGATCCGCAAACGGTCCCGTTGTTGTCGGCTCCGGTGAACGTGCCGTGGAAGCCGCCGCGGATGAAGGTGACGACCTTCGGCATCACGTTTCCCGAAGGGTTTTCGTTTCAATCCGTGAAGGAGGCGGCTCCCGTTGCGGATGGGGCCGCACCCGAGGCGGAACCGATTGCTCCGCCCGCGCCGCCGACGCATACGCTCGCCGACATCATCGACGTCCCGAAGGTGACGCGGATCAAGCCGCCCAAGGATGCGTTGTCGCTGGAGGATCGGCTCTTCTATCTGCTGCAGCCCCCCTTGCAGACGTGGCTGGCGGGGCAAGAGCTGATCATGCCGTTCGAGCCCTTCAACTATCAGTATGAGGGGATCGCGTGGCTCTTCTCGCATGGCTCGGCGCTGCTGGCCGACGAGATGGGGCTCGGCAAGACGATGCAGACGATCACCGCGATCCGGTTGATGGTCCGCAGCGGGCAGGTGCAACGGGTGCTGCTGGTGTGCCCGAAGCCGCTCCTTCCGAATTGGCAGCGGGAGTTCCGGACATGGGCCGAGGAACTGCCGTTTGTAGTCATTGAAGGGGACACCGATCGTCGGAAGCTGACGTGGTCGATGCCCGGGGTGCCGGTCCTCATCGCGAACTACGAAGTGCTGGTGCGAGACTTCGCCGCCATGGAGGAAAGCGGCTTCCCGAAGTTCGATCTGGTGGTCCTTGACGAGGCGCAGCGGATCAAGAATCGCGATTCGCGGACGGCGGAGACGGCCCGCGCCCTGCCCCGACGGCGGAGTTGGGCGCTCACCGGCACGCCGATCGAGAATCGGCCCGAGGAGCTCGGCGCGCTCTTCGAGTATCTGGAAGTGATCCCGCCGCGCGCCGCGCCCGACCTCAAACAACTCCAATCGCTGGCCCGTGACTTCATTCTGCGGCGGACCAAAGACCTGGTGATGAAGGACATGCCCCCGCGGCTCGACCGGGACGAGATTCTCGAACTCAGCCCGGCGCAGCGGTACGCCTACGATCAGGCCGAGAAGGAGGGGATCGTCCATCTCAACGAATTGGGCGATCAGATCTCGGTGCAGCACGTCTTCGAGTTGGTGCTGCGGCTCAAGCAGATCACGAATTGGGATCCGCTGACGGGGGAATCGGCGAAGCTCGATCGGCTCGACGCGGACATGGAGGAGATCGCGGCGAGCGGCGGCAAGGCGATTCTGTTCAGTCAATGGACGAAGTCGATCGATTGGCTCGCGGAGCGGATGGCCCCGTATGGGGCGCTCGTCTATCACGGCGGCGTCCCCACCAAGCAGCGCGAGCCGATCCTCACGCAGTTCAAGGAAGACCCCGACAAACACCTCCTGCTGATGAGCTACGGCACCGGCGCGGTCGGGCTCAACCTGCAGTTCGCGGGGTATGTCTTTCTGTATGACCGGTGGTGGAATCCGGCGATCGAAGATCAGGCGATCAACCGCGCGCACCGCATCGGCTGCAAGAGCCAGGTGATCGTCACGCGATTCATCTGCAAAGACACGATCGAGGAGCGGATCGACCGCGTCCTGAACGAGAAGCGGGAGCTGTTCGCCTCGATTCTGGGGGAAGGGGACAACACCCGCCGCTCGCTGAGCCTGACCGCCTCGGAAATCTTCGGCCTGTTCGATTTGAAGGCCCGCCACGGGAAGGGGACGCGGTCGATCGGCCCGGCCCCGGTGGACGGGGCGGCGTGATGGAGCGCACGGCCCCCCGCGACTCGCGGGGGCTATGAGGCGCGCGGGGTGTGAGCGTTGATCCGTCCCGGGATGCGTTGTGGTTCGCGGCGGCGTAAGCTGCCTTGGCGCGGTTCCACATCGCGATTCTCTCCGGGAACCCTCCATGCCCTCCGCTTCCGGCCCGACCGATTGGCGCGGCGTTTGTTATACTCGCGCGCCTGGTCTCGCGCATTGCAGGAGGTGTATCGCCAGACCGGCAATGGCCTGGCGGAAATCCACATTGTGCTGGAGATGCCGGGCATCGGACAACGCGGTTGGCGCAAGGGCTGCATCGCGGGAGTGTGGTTCGAGTCTGGGTGAGAAGCTGGAGCGGGTGAGGTCCTCAGTCGATGGCGAGCGGGAACGTCATGAGCCGGTGAGGTGTGTGGAACCCGGGGCGAGTGACCATGTTTGCGTCAGCGTTGGCCGTAGACGAGGATGTGGGGGCGTGGTGGATTGCGGACATCGCGCGGATGCGAAGGTAGGCCGTGCACCGAATCGGCGCCGCGGTCTTGAGTCCGCGCTTGATGAGCGGAAAACATGGCGCGTCAAGGTTCCAGCGTCGACCGTCCGCGCCGTCGTTCCGGCGCCCGCTTCGAGGGGGACGGTCAGGGGTCGACGCCGGGACGGTGAACGCACTGGTCGGGACGGTGTGGACGATGTGGTCGGTCTTCTTGGGATTGATGCTGAATCAGGCGGTCGCCGCAGAGGTTCCGGTCGCGCCCGCCGTCGATGTGTTGCTCGTGATCGGCGCGCCGGGAGCCGAGGAGTACGGCAAGCGGTTCGAGGAATGGACCGGACATTGGGAGTTGGCGGCGCTGCAAGCGAAGGCGAACGTCACCGTCATCGGCCGGGCTCCCGTCGGCATCCTGCACGACCGTGAGCTCCTCCAACAGATCCTCAAGGAACGGGCCTCTGGCGCGGCGGAATTGTGGCTGGTCCTCATCGGTCACGGGACGTTCGATCGCCGCGACGCGAAGTTCAACCTGCGGGGGCCCGATGTCTCGGCCGCGGAGTTGAAGTCCTGGCTCGCCGCCGTCTCCCGGCCGACGGCGGTGATCGACCTCTCCGCGGCGAGCGGCCCGTTTCTGACCGCGCTCGCCGCGCCGGGGCGAATTGTCATCACGGCGACGAAGTCGGGGGGCGAGCAGAACTTCCCGGTCTTCGGTGGTCATCTGTCGCAGGGGCTGCTCGAACCGCAAGCCGACCTCGACAAGGACCGACAGGTGTCGCTGTGGGAGGCGTACCTGTACGCGGGCCGCCGGACCGCCGAGTTCTACCAGGGAGAAGGCCGCTTGCAGACCGAGCATGCGCTCCTCGATGACAACGGGGATGGGCAAGGAACCCGGGCCGAGGGGTTTGACGGGCTCGAACCGATTCAGACCAGTGCGGATGGTCGCAGCCTGCTGGATGGTGAATTGGCCCATCGCTGGCATCTGGTCCGCAGCGCCGACGGCCGACCGTTGTCCGCCGACACCCGTCGGGTGATGGACCAGCTCGAAACGGAAATCGCCGCGCTCAAGCGTCGCAAGGGGAACCTTCCGGAAGCCGAGTATTACGACCGACTGGAGGCGTTGTTGGTCGCTTTGGCCCGGGCGACGAAGCCGGCGGAGTCCCCCGCCCCATGAAACTCGGCCGGCTTGGGAAGGGATCGGACGCCCCTTCGTCGCTCAATC
>CAYRVS010000149.1:0-13353 GCA_964427725.1 uncultured Planctomycetaceae bacterium
GGATCTATGATCATCTCGGGGGGGGCTTCGCGCGGTACTCGACCGACGCGCGGTGGCTGGTCCCGCATTTCGAGAAGATGCTCTACGACAACGCGTTGCTGGCGCAGGCATATCTCGAGGCCTATCAGGTGACGCGGAACCCGGAATATGCCCGCGTCGTGCAGGAGACGTTGGCCTACGTTCTGCGGGAAATGACCCATCCGGCGGGGGGCTTCTACAGCACGCAAGACGCCGACAGCGAAGGGGAGGAGGGGCGGTTCTTTGTTTGGACGCGGGCCGAGATCGATCATGTCTTGGGGCCGGACGATGCCGGGCTGTTCGCCGCCGCGTACGACGTGACCGCCGAGGGGAATTGGGAGCATCGGAACATTCTGAATCGGGTGGGGTCGCTTGACGAATTGTCGGAGCGGTTCCAGTTGGATGTGGCGACATTGGAAGATCGTTTGGCGAGCTGCCGCGCGCGACTCTTCGCGGCGCGCGCCAAGCGGGTGGCGCCCGGCCGCGATGACAAGATTCTGGCGTCGTGGAATGGGTTGATGATCGCCGCGCTGGCGATGGCGGCGAACATTTTGGGGGAACCGCGCTACGCCGCTTTGGCGCGGTCTGCGGCTGAGTTCGTCCTTCGGAAGATGCGGGCCGCCGACGGGCGGTTGTGGCACGCCTGTCAGGCGGACCGCGCGCGGTTCAACGGGTACCTCGACGACTACGCGGCGATGATCGACGGGCTGGTCGAGCTCTATCAAGCAACGTTCGAGTCGGCCTGGCTGACCGCTGCGGTCGAATTGGCCGAGCGGATGCTGAGCCAATTCTGGGACCCGGAGGAAGGGGGCTTTTTCTATACGTCGGCCGATCACGAGGTGCTGCTGACACGGAATAAAGAGCTCCACGACAACGCGACCCCCGCCGGGACCACGCTCGCCGCGACCGCGTTGTGGAAGCTCGGACGGCTGACCGGTCGACGCGACTTCGAGGCCCGCGCCGAGGAGACCCTGCAATTACTGTCGGGGACCATGCACCGCGCGCCGATGGCGGCGGGGCAAGCCTTCCTCGCCTTCGACATGATGTACGGGCCGACCGCCGAATTGGTCTTCTGCGGCGAGACGGTCGACACCGCCGCCTTGGCGCGGCTGCATGCCCGGTTCGTGCCGAACAAGTTGGTGGCCCAGCGACCGATCGATACGCCCGACGACGCGCTGCCCGCGGTGCTACGTCCGTTGATGGTCGGCAAGGCGAGTGTCGAGGGGCGAGCGACGCTGTATGTGTGTCGGCAGGGGACCTGCGCCGCCCCCGTGGTCGGGGCCGATGTCATCGCCGCGATCGAGGCCCTATGATCGGGTCGCGCAGGGTCACGGCCCGTCATCGTTTACATCCAGGCCAGTCACATGCATGCTGTTCGAGCGAGATGAGTCAGCCCGCATGCGCGGGACCGATCGACTCATCGCTGAAGCCCGGACCGGATGCGTCATGAATCGTCGTCGGCTGATTGTCGTCCTGTGCTTACTTGGCTGGTGGGCCGGATCGCCCCCGAATCGCCCCACCCTCGAGGCGGGGGACTGGCCGCAGATTCTCGGTCCCGCGCGCAACGGCATCGCCGCGAACGAAACGCTGGACGGCACCCGCGCGAAAGTCGTCTGGCGAGTTCCCTGCGGGGAAGGCTTCGCGGGGGTCGCGGTCGCGGGCGGGACCGTGGTCCTGTTCCATCGGCTGAAGAACGAGGAAACGTTGTCGGCCTACGACGCCGTGACCGGGAAGCCAGTGTGGTCGCGCGGCTTTCCCTGCACTTACCGCGCGCAGATCGTGGATGATGGCGGCCCGCGCGCGGTCCCCACGATTCACGGGGACCGAGTCTATGCCTACGGCGTGCAGGGGCGGTTGATCTGCGTCGCCCTGAAGACCGGCGCGCCGATCTGGACTCGTGAAACGCATCAGGAGTTTCAGGCTCCGGAAGGTTACTTCGGCGCGGGCTCGGCTCCGCTGGTGGAGGGGGACCGGGTGATCGTCAACGTCGGCGGCCCCAAGGGGGCGGGGATCGTCGCCTTCGACGCCGCGACCGGGAAGCCCGTCTGGCGGACGACCGATGAGCTGGCGAGTTACGCCGCGCCGATCGTCATGGATCAGGCGGGGCGGCGGCAGTTTCTGGTCATCACGCGACTGCAATTCATCGGCCTCGATCTCGCGGGCAAGGAGCTGTTTCGGCTGCCGTTTGGAAGTCGGGGCCCCACGGTGAACGGGGCATTGCCGGTGGTGATCGGCGATCACGCGTTGTTGACCGCGAGCTATGGCATCGGCGCGCGGTGGGTCGACCTGACGAAAGCGCCTCCGGTGGTCGATTGGGAGGATGAAGTCCTCTCGAGTCAGTACACGACGCCGATCGTCCATGAAGGGAATGTCTATGGCGTCGATGGACGACAGGACGGGGGCCCGGTGTCGCTGAAGTGTTTCGATCCACGCACACGGAAGGTCTTTTGGTCAAAGGGACTTCCCGAGTACGCCACATTGATCGCCGCCGACGGCAAGCTGTTGATCCAGCAAACCGATGGGCTGCTGCGGGTTGCCGCCTTGGAAACGAACGGATATCGCGAACTCAAAACGCACGTGTTGGCCACGGGGACGACCCGGGCGCTGCCAGCCTTGGCGAACGGGCTGTGGTATCTCAAGACGCCGGGCGAGTTGCTCGCGGTCGATTTGCGTTAGGGACGCGGTCAATCCTTGACATCGCATTTCCCGAGATACCAAGCACGAAATCCGAAATCCGAAGGAAGTTCGAATTCTCAAAGAGTGAAACCAGAGGGATTGGCAAGTTGCCTGTTTGATTTCTTAGGATTTCCTTCGGATTTCGAGCTTCGGATTTCGGATTTTCCGAGCGGTATCAAGTCACTCGGGTGCATAGGGCAGGGGGGCGTCCCTCCCGCGAGGATTCGGGGATCGGGTAGACTGGGCCATCATCCGTTCGTCCGCTGATGGTCATGGTCGACTGGGATTCGCTGTCCGCCGTTGTCGAAGAGACCTTTCTGGTCGAGCGGCACCGCCTGCGCCGAAAACTGAAGGAATTGCGGGAGGCCGAGCGCCGCGGCAAACCCTTCGACCTGAATCTCGCCCGCTTTCAGCAGGAGCTTGTCGAGGCGCGACGGTTGTGGCAGGCGCGACGCGACGCCCGGCCGAAGGTGGAGTACGACGAGCAACTCCCTATCGCCGCCCGGCGGGAGGAGATTCGCGCGGCGCTCACCAGTCATCAGGTCATCGTGGTCTCCGGCGAGACCGGGTCGGGGAAATCGACACAGCTTCCCAAGCTGTGTCTCGAACTGGGGCGCGGCGTTTCGGGGATGATCGGCCATACCCAACCGCGGCGGATCGCGGCGCGCACGATTGCCGCCCGGGTCGCGGAAGAACTTCGTGTGCAGCTTGGTCGGGAGGTCGGCTATCAAGTCCGCTTCACCGACGCCACCAGTCCGCAGACCTACATCAAGTTGATGACCGATGGGCTGCTGCTCGCCGAGACGCAAACCGATCGCTGGCTGAACCGTTACGACACGCTGATCATCGACGAGGCCCACGAGCGGTCGCTCAACATCGATTTTCTGCTCGGGTATCTCCATCGGCTGCTGCCGCGCCGACCCGATCTGAAACTGATCATCACGTCGGCGACGATCGATGCCGAGCGGTTCGCGGACCATTTTCGCGATGTCGGCGGGGAGGTGCCGATCCTCAATGTTTCGGGGCGGATGTACCCGGTCGAGGTGCGGTACCGGCCACTGTTGCCGGACGAGGACGGGACCGAACCTGATCCGCAAGCCGCCCTCGCCGACGCGATCCGCGAAGCATGCGATTCGGGACCGGGAAACATCCTGGTCTTTCTGCCGACCGAACGTGACATTCATGAGGCGATGAAGACCCTGAAGGGGCGACTGTTCGGAGGGGTCCATCCCGAACTGCTCCCCCTCTATGCGCGGTTGCCGACGAAAGAGCAGCAGCGGGTTTTCCATACCGGGGGACCGCGGCGGATCGTATTGGCGACGAACGTCGCGGAATCGTCGCTGACGGTGCCCGGGATTCGCTACGTGGTCGATACGGGGACGGCGCGGATCAGTCGTTATTCGCCGCGGTCCAAGTTGCAGCGATTGCCGATCGAGGCGGTCTCGCGGGCCTCGGCCGATCAGCGGGCGGGACGGTGCGGTCGGGTAGGGCCGGGGGTCTGTCTGCGGCTCTATGCGGAAGAAGATTACCAACAGCGCGAGGCCTACACGCCGCCGGAAATCCTGCGTTCCAACCTTGCGGCGGTGATTCTGCAGTTGGAGGCCCTCGGTCTTGGGGCGGTCGCCGAATTTCCGTTCCTGGATCCCCCCAAGCCGGAAGCGATCCGCGATGGGTACAAGACCCTGTTCGAGCTTCAGGCGGTCGATGGGGAATCGCGGCTGACCCCCTTGGGCAGGACGCTGCATCGACTCCCCGTCGATCCGCGGATCGCCCGGTTGATCGTCGCGGCGGAGCACGAGCACTGTCTCGACGAAGTGTTGATCATCGCGGCGGCGATCGAAACGCAGGATCCGCGTGATCGGCCGCTCGACAAGCAGAAACTCGCCGATGAAGCGCATGCGCGATTCGTCGATCCCGAGTCCGATTTCCTGAGTTACCTGCGGATCTGGGACTTCTATCACGGGCTCAAAGACGAGCTGACGCGGAGTCAGCTGCGCAAGGCCTGCCAGCAGAACTTTCTGTCGTTTCTGCGGCTGAAGGAATGGATCGACGTTCATCGCGAACTGGTCGAGATCGTCCGCGGCGCGGGGCTGCGGGAACCGCGATCGCCCGCATCCAAGAGCAAACCGACGCCGCGTGATTGGTCGCAACCGCTCGAGCCGCAGAAGTCGGCGGCGATTCACCGCGCCTTGCTGACGGGGTTTCTGTCCGGCGTCGCCATGCGGACGGAAGCGGGCGATTATCTGGCCGCCGGCGGACTGCGGGCGGCGGTGTGGCCCGGTTCGGGATTGGCCGGCAAAGCGGCGAAGTGGCTGATGTCGGCGGAGTTGGTCGAGACCTCGCGACGTTATCTGCGAACGGTGGCCCGCATCGATCCGGCGTGGATCGAGCCTCTCGCCGAGCACTTGGTCAAACGGACCTACGCGGAACCTCATTGGGATCCCGAGAGTCTCGCGGTGATGGCGATCGAGAAGGTCCAACTGCTGGGCTTGCCGATCGTCCCGCGGCGGCGGATTCGGTATGCGAAGATCGATCCGGTCGTCTCGCGGGAACTGTTTCTGCGTGAAGGGTTGGTGCAGGGGCATTGGCCCGATCCCCCCGAGTTCCTCGCGGTGAACCTGCAACTCGCGCAGGAACTGACCGACCGCCAGACCCGCGCTCGTCAGCCGGCCTTGCTGCGTGATGAGCCGGAATTGGTGGCGTACTACGACGAACGGATCCCCGCTGACATCTTCGATGGCCGCGCGCTCCGCGCCTGGTGGCTCGCGCAGCGTCAACCGGCGCTCTTGCGGTTGACCGAGGCCGATCTGCTCGCGCCGCAGGCGCGGTTGAGTTCGCCCGAGCAATACCCCGAAGCGCTCGTCGTCCGGCAGTTGCAGTTGCCGATTCGCTACAAGCACGACCCCGGTGATCCGGCGGACGGCGTCACGATTCTGGTCCCGCAGGCGGCGCTCAATCAGCTCGAGCCCGAACGGTTGGGTTGGCTCGTGCCGGGGATGCTTGAAGAGAAAGTGCTCGCGCTCCTTAAGACCCTCCCGAAAGCGTGGCGGCAACAACTCGTGCCGTTGCCGCAAGTCGCGCGGGATATTCTCCCGTTGCTGCGCTTCGGGGAAGGGGCCTTGCCGGTCGCGGTGGCGCGCGCCTTACAGGCCCGAACCGGGCTCGCGATCCCCGCCGAGGCCTTCGAGGAAACCAAGCTCGCCGAGCATTTGAAGCTGCGGATCGAAGTCTTGGGTCCTGATGAAACCGCGCTCGCCACCGGCCGCGATCTGCAAGCGCTGCGTCAGGAACTGGGACAGCAGGCGGCGGCCAGTTTCTCCGCGGCCTCCGATCCCCGCTGGACCCAGGACCAACTCCGCGGTTGGACGTTCGGCAACCTCCCCGAGCAGGTGCCGTTCCAGCGCGACGGACTCGAACTGATCGGCTATCCGACGCTGCTCGATCGCGGGGCCGACGTTTCGTTGCGGTTGCTCGATTCCGCCGTGCAGGCGCAGCACGAGATGCGCTTCGGGCTGCGGCGTTTGTTCTGTCTCGCCTTGCCGCGCGAATTGAAGCAGCAGGTCGATCATCTCCCGCAACTCAATGGTTGGGTGCTGGCGTCGAAGACGTTGCCGCAGCCTTGTCCGTTGCGCGAGCAGTTGACGGAATTGATCGCCGAGCGGGCCTGTCTGTCGGTGACCCCGTGGCCGCGGTCGCAGCCGGAGTTCGGCCTCGCGGTGGCGACGGGGAAGCCGCTGCTCCCCACGGCGGCGGCCGAGGTGGCGCGAGCCGTGTTGCCGTTGTTCGAGGCGTATGGTCAGGTCCGCAAGTTGTGGGAACGGACCAGCCATCCGCAGTATCAGGCAACGCGGCTAGACATTCACGACCAGCTAACGCAGCTCCTGCAGCCGGGCTTTCTCAGCCACGTCCCGTGGAGTTGGCTGGTCCATTTGCCCCGCTATTTGCGGGCGATCGCCAGACGGTTGGAGAAATTGACGTCCGGCGGGCATTCGCGCGATCAACAGCAACTGCCCGAGCTGTTGCCGTTGTGGAATCGGTGGAAGGAACGTCAGCGGTTGCTCGAATCGCGCGGACTGTACGACCCCGAACTCGAAACGTATCGGTGGATGTTGGAGGAGTACCGCGTGATGGTCTTCGCGCAGGAACTGGGGACGGCGGTCAGCGTGTCACCCAAACGGCTCGACAAACAGTGGCGGCAGGTGACGCCGTCGTGACGGGGCATGCTGGTCGCCAGCTTCGTAGGGCAGGCTCCCGCCCGCCGTATGCTCGGGCCGCGGGTGTTGATCGGCAGCCTGGTGCTTGTGCCTGCGGCAGGCGGGAGCCTGCCCTACAGCTGCTGCCATCTTGTAGAACAGCGATCAGGCATAAAGGGATCCGACGAGATCGCCGTACCCGTTGTGGAGGATGGTGTCGAACCGCTCGCGGGTTCCCAGCATCCATTCGGTGCGCTGGCTCCAGCGGGGATGCGGGATTGCGGGATTCACGTTGGCTTCGAAGTCGTACTCGCGTGGGGCGACGGTGTTCCAAAAAGTCGCCGGGGGCTGGTCGGTCAACGTGATCCGGACGATCGACTTGATGCTCTTGAAGCCGTATTTCCAAGGGATCACCAGCCGCACCGGCGAGCCATGCTGCTTCGGCAACGGCTCGCCGAAGATCCCCGTGGCGAGATAGGCAAGGGGGTTGGTCGCCTCGGCGAGCGTCAGCCCCTCGGTGTAGGGCCAGGGGAATTCGGGACTGACGCCGACGTTCGGGGCTTCCTCAGGGCGATGAAAGGTCTCGAACCGGACATGGGTCGCCCCCGCCTTGGGACCGACTTTCGCGATCAGCTCGGCGAGGGGAAAGCCGGTCCAGGGGACACACATCGCCCAGGTTTCGACGCAGCGATGGCGATAGGCCCGTTCGTCGAAGGTGAAGGACGCGTAGAGATCGTCGGGATCGAACTTCGTCGGGTGATCACACAGCCCGTCGACCTCCACGGTCCATGGGAGCGGCTGAAACTTGTCGACATAGCGAAAGGTCGCTTTGGTCGTCGACGTGAATTCGTAGAAGTTGGTGTAGATCGCCGCTTCGAGCTTCTCGGTCTCCGTCCGGCCGTACTCGAAGTTCGGGTTGCGCGAAGCCGGATAAATCGACTTGGCCTCGCCTCCCTCGGCGGGTGCGACGGGGACCGGGGGTTCGACCGCGCCCGCCTGAGTGACCTCTTCCGCGGTCGGCTTTTGGGCGCAACCGATGAGATTCACCGCCGTCAGACCGATGCCGGCGAGGCCCATGTCGCGGAGGAATTCCCGCCGATGCCGCTTCCGTTCGCGATAGACCGACTCCTCGGTCACGAGGCGCTGCGGCACATGCCAGGGGGGACGGATGATGTACTGCATCCGAGAACTTCCTGCTGAAGGTCGAGGCTAATGTCCGTACCGCTCGGCACTGCGAGTCAGCTTATTGTAGCACCCGTGCCGATGGCGGGGATGGCGCGCGCGGCGATCACGTCGGTTGTGACGGCAACCGCAACGGCACGACCGCGTTCAGGCTGCCGCTGCGGAAGCCTTCTAAATCGAGGGTCACGTAACGGAAGCCCAAGCGTTTCAGTTCGGCGACGAGGTGAGCGCGATATGGCTCCGCGAGAGCCTGCGTCAGGGCAGGGGGGGGGAGTTCGACCCGTGCGAGATCATTCGCCTCCAAGCGGACCCGCAGCTCGCGGACCCCCAAGGTCGCGCGCAACCAGCCCTCGGCGGCGTCGATGCGAGCCAGCCGATCGGGCGTCACCTCGACGCCATAAGCGATGCGGCTCGAGAGGCAGGGCCCCGCCGGTTTGTCCCAGTTGGGGAGGCCCCAGTGCCGCGCCAACTGACGGACTTCCGCCTTGCCAAATCCCGCTTCGATGAGGGGGCTCCAAACGGCGGCTTCGCGGGCGGCGTCCATCCCCGGGCGGTAGTCCCCTTGATCGTCGCGATTCGCGCCGTTCGCCAACCGGGTGATGCCTAGTTCCGGCGCGAGTCGTTTCAGGCTTTCGTAGAGCTCGGTTTTACAGAAGTAGCAGCGGTTGATCGGGTTGCGGGCATAGTCGGGCCGGTCGAGTTCGCGGGTTTCGATCAACTGATGTCGGATGCCGATGAACCGGGCGAGTTCCATGGCGGCTTCCCGTTCGCCCGTAGGAAGGCTGGGGCTGACGGCGGTGACCGCCGCCGCTCGAGCCCCCAGGGCCCGCTGGGCCGCCGCGGCGACCAACGTGCTGTCGACCCCCGCCGACAACGCCACCACGACCGATTCGGCCCGCCGCAGCACGGTGAGGAGCCGGTCTTCGAGCGTGGCGGAATCGAGCGGGGCAGGGGAGGCCATCGGCGGAAAACCTGATACCGAACGGGAAATCGTCACGCACGTTTCCTGACAAGTTGCGGTGTAAGATAGGGTTCCGCGGGCGGTGTTGTCTGCGCCGATCGCCGTCATGGCGGCCACCCGGAGGACTTACGGGATCACGTCGACTTGAGTGCCGGGATCGGCTACGCTGGGTTTGTCGAACTTCGGATCAATGTTCTCCTGAGATTTCGCCACACGGCCCGCCGGGTCGCGACGGTGGTGGAGAGTCACGAACCTTGAGGACCACGACCATCATGCGCTCGTCGCTGATCGTGAGCATGTGTCTCAGCGTTGGACTCGTCGGCATCGTGGCCTTGGAAGGGGCCCCTCCGACGGCGGCGCAGCGCAAAGTCTTGACCGGTTTGTCCGGCGACCTGAAGAAGGTTCCGGGGCTGATCAGCAAGAAGAAGACTGACGAAGCCCAGGCGGCGATCACCGAGGTGGAAACGGCCCTCGACGCCGCATTGAAGGACGCCGAATACCCGGCGAACGATCGGCAGGTGGCGGGCCTGCGGAAGGCACTCGAGACCCAGAAAGCCGCGCTCGAGAAGGCGATGGGCGGGGGCAAAGGCCCTGCGGCGAATGGAGCCCTCAGTTTCGCGAAAGACATCGCGCCGATTCTCGCCGACAAATGCGGGACGTGTCACAGCGCCGATCGTCGCGCAGGGGGGCTGTGCTTGGAAAGTTATGCGGCGCTGGAGCAGGGGGGGACGAGCGGGCCACTGCTGGTCCCGGGCAATCCGAACAACAGCCTGCTGATGGCCCGGCTCGCCGCGCCGAATCCCACCCAGCGGATGCCCAAGAACGCGGAAGCGTTGTCGCCGGACGATATCCGTAAAGTCGCGGCGTGGATCGCAAGCGGCGCGAAGTTCGACGGGACCGACAAGACCCTCGCGTTGTCGCTGCTCAAAAACAATCCCGACGCCGCATCCATGAAGCTCGAAATCCCCAAGCCGAAGGGGACCGAGACGGTCTCGTTCATCAAGGACATCGCGCCTACGTTCGTCGGGACGTGCGGCGGTTGCCATGGGATGAACAACCCACGCAGCGATTTTTCGCTGGCGACGTTTGAACGACTGATGATCGGCGGGGCGACCGGCAAGGTGCTCGTGCCGGGCAAACCGGACGAAAGCCGGCTGTGGCGATTGGTCAACGCCGACGACACCCCGGTGATGCCTCAAGGGGCGATGGCGGGGATCACGCGGAAGTTCCATACCGACCTGCGCACATGGATCGCGGAAGGGGCGACGTTCGACGGGAATGACCCCAAGCGGCCGCTGCGTGAGATGATCGCCACGCCGGAGCAGATGCGCGGCGAAGAGTTGGCCAAGCTCACTCCGGAAGGGTGGGAGGAAAAGCGGCGAACCGACGCCGAAGCGTTGTGGAAGCGGACCTTCCCGCAAGGTGACGCGCCGCTGATGCACGAGACCCCTGAATTCCTGGTGGTGGGGGATGTCGCAAAGGATCGGCTGGAGGATGTGGGGACGTGGGCCGAGTCCCAGGCAAAAGCGCTCCGAACGATGTTTGATGTCAGCGAAACGCCGCTGTTCAAAGGCCGGCTGATCCTGTTCGTCTTCAAGGAGCGGTTCGGGTACGAGGAGTTCAACAACACGATTCACCGCCGCCAAGTGCCGCGGGAAGTGATGGGCCACGCCGATGTGACGGCGAATCAGGATCAGGCGCTCGCCGCCGTGCAAGACTTGGGGGATGAGGTGACGCAGACCTCGCCGGGGACCGAATTGAATGTCGCCGAGCAGGTGACCAGCGCGTTCCTGAAGCGGGACGGCGGGGACTTGCCCGATTGGCTCACGCGCGGGACGGGGCTCGCCATCGTCGCGGGGAAATCGGGGGCGGGGAACCCCTACATGCAAGGTCTGCGTGGTCAGGCGGCGGCGGCGCTCGCGAAGTCGAACCTCCAGAATCCCGCCGATCTCTTCGCCGATGGTCAGTTCTCGCCCGCCGACGTCGGGCCGATCGGTTATACCCTCGTGGAGTTTCTGCTGAAGCAGGGGGGGGCGGCGAAATTCGGAATTCTCGTGCAACGGCTGCGGGCGAACGACAGCCCGCCCGACGCCGTGCGGACCGCGTACGCTGCCGACGCCCGACAACTCGGCCTCGCGTTCCTGCAGGCGGTCGGGTCGCGGAAGCGCTGAATCGTCCACTTTCAAGAAGCGCAGGGATCGCGATCCCTGCGCGTCAATCACTGAATGAATCACCCTCATGAGCGCGCAGCCTGACGTGGTCGTCATCGGCGGGGGAGTCATCGGGCTCTCGACCGCCTATGAGTTGGCCCGCTCGGGAATGCGAGTGAGGCTGATCGATCAGACGAACATCGGGCAGGAGGCATCGTGGGCCGGGGCGGGGATGCTCCCTCCCGGGGAAGTCGCGGGGGCGAAGACGACCGAAGCGTTGTGGCGGGCGCATAGCCATCGGTTATGGCGTCGCTGGGCGCATGATCTGGTCGAGTCGACGGGGCAGGACATCGGCTATCGTCGGTGCGGGGCGATCGAAGTCCGCGCGCATCTCGAAACCGCCGCGTTACGACACGAAATCGCCGGGTGGCATGACGAAGGGGTCGCCGTCGAAGAGCTGGCCCCCAACGATTGGGAGCTGCGATTTCCCGCCGTCGATGCCGAAGGACTCTGCGGCTACTGGCTCCCCGATTTCTGTCAGGTCCGCAATCCGCGCTTGTTGAAAGCGCTCGCCTCCGCCTGTCAGGCCTGGGGGGTTGAACTCTCCCCGGGAGTCGCGCTGCATACGTGGCAACAAGCCGCCGGCCGGATCACGTCGATCCAGACCTCCGCCGGAGAACTGCACGCCGCGGCCTATGTCCTTTCGACCGGCACCTGGTCGCAGCCTTTCCTGTCGCGCGTCGGCTGCGAGTTGGGGATCGAACCGGTGCGCGGGCAGATCGTGCTGTTGGAGCAACGCGCCCCCACGTTCGATTACGTGATTCAATCGGGACCGCGCTATTTGGTCCCCCGTGGTGATGGGCGGGTCCTCATCGGCTCAACCGAGGAACGCGCCGGCTTCCAAAAAGAGACGACCGCCGCCGGGATCGCGGAGCTCCTCAGTTTCGGTCAACGGTACGTCCCGGGACTCCATACCGCCCGCTTCGAGCGATCTTGGTCGGGACTGCGTCCGTACCGAACCGGGGGGCTGCCGTACGTCGGCCGCGCGCCCGCCGCCGAAAACCTGATTCTGGCGGTGGGGCATTTTCGCGCGGGGTTGCAGCTTTCCCCCATCACGGCGGTCACCGTGCGACAATTGTTGCGCGACGAGCCTCTGGCGTTGCCGCAGACCCTGCTCAACCAGTGACGTTTCGTCGCGGATTCTCGACTCCGGAACGATGTCCTACCCATGCGAGCGGTCATTCAGCGCGTTTCGCGAGCTCAGGTCAGGGTCGAAGGGGAAGTCACGGGGGCCATTGGTCGGGGCTTGCTCGTCCTGCTGGGGGTCGAAGAGGGGGACACGCCCGAAGATGTCCGCATGATGGCGGAGAAAATCGTCGGCCTGCGGATCTTCCCCGACGCCGAAGGGAAGATGAATCTCGGGCTGACTGACGTGACCGGAGAGTTGCTGGTCGTCAGTCAGTTCACGCTGCTGGGGGACTGTCGCCAAGGGAGACGCCCGAGTTTCATCGCGGCGGCGCGGCCGGAGGTCGCGATCCCGTTGTACGAGGCGTTCGTTGCCGCCGTCGCGGGTCTGGGGATCCGCGTGGCGACCGGTCGCTTTCAGACGCACATGGAGGTTGAGTTGGTGAACGATGGACCGGTCACGCTGATGCTCGATTCGCGGAAACGGTTTTGAGCACCTGAACGCCCAGGGAAGGCCTTCCCTGGGCATCCTTTGGAAATGGTTGCACCATGCCCCGCATCCCGTCCCGCCATCGGTTGTTGCTCGGTTGGACGATCGTGTCGTGTCTGGTCGCGGGGGTTTACGGAGCGGTGCACGATCAGCTTTCGTTCACGCTCTCGCCCGACTACTTCTTCGCGTTCAAGTTCGAGCAGTTCCGGATCGCCACGATCTGGCCGCCGCGGGTCGGCGCCGCGATCGTGGGATGGATGGCGTCGTGGTGGACCGGCCTCTTGGTCGGGCCGAGTTTGTTTCTCTCCGGTTCTCATGCGGCGGGGGAGTCGCCGACGGTGGCGACGATGCGCCGCGCGCTCGGGATCACGCTGGCCACGACCATGACGTGCGGCGGGCTGGCCCTCGTGATCGGCTCCTTGTTACCGATCGACGAGTCATGGCGGGTCGGTCTGCCGCCGGGCGTCAAGGACGTCGGAGCCTTCGTTCGGGTTGGCC
>CAYRVS010000150.1:0-13211 GCA_964427725.1 uncultured Planctomycetaceae bacterium
AAAATCCTCGCGTTCTCAAAGTGAGTGCCATTGGGCTGACGCCGCGCCGCTCCTGGTGTTCAGGGATGCGGCGTGGGTTTGCCGCCCCGACCCTTGGTGGCGGATAATCAGTGACCGGCGGACGACGATCCTGCGTCAACCCCCATATCTCACCAAGAGAAACAACCTATCCATGCTTGCCAAACGGATCATTCCTTGTCTCGATGTTCACGCCGGGCGGGTCGTCAAGGGGGTCAACTTCGTCAATCTGCGCGATGCGGGCGATCCGGTGCAGATCGCGGCTCAGTATGAAGAGGCGGGGGCCGACGAGCTCGTCTTCCTCGACATCACCGCCAGTCATGAAGAGCGGGACATTATTCTCGATGTCGTCCGACGGACGAGCGAGGTCTGCTTCATGCCGCTCACCGTCGGGGGAGGGATTCGGACCCTCGACGACATCCGCCGCTTGTTGAACGCGGGCTGTGACAAGGTCTCGATCAACTCGGCCGCCGTGAAGACCCCTGAGTTGGTCCGGGAAGCGGCCCTCAAGTTCGGCAGCCAATGCATCACGGTCAACATCGACCCCCGGCGGGTGCAGCGCGATGGCCGCGAAGTCTGGGAAGTCCACATCAACGGCGGCCGCGTGCCGACGGGTCTGGAGGCGGTCGCTTGGGCGCGCGAAGTGGAACGACTGGGGGCGGGAGAAATCGTGCTGACATCGATGGACGCCGACGGCACACAGAATGGTTACGACCTGCCGATGACCCGCGCCGTGGCCGATGCCGTCGACATCCCGGTGGTTGCCAGCGGCGGCGCGGGGCATCCGCAACATCTGTATGACGTCTTCACCGCAGGGCATGCCCACGCGGCCCTTGCCGCCAGCATCTTCCATTACGGCACCCACCCCATCGGCGACACGAAACGCTACCTCGCCGAACGCGGGATCCCGATGCGATTCAATCGGCTGGTGTGACGGATGATCGCTCCCCGCAAAAAGAGCGGCGCGGTGTGAGCCCGCCGTGTCATGCTGGTTGATGGTCGATGGTTGATGGTCGATGGTTGGACAGTTTCGATGACTTGATCTGACCATCGACCCTCGACCATCAACCTTGAACCATCCCCCCACGGCGGGCTGACGCCGCGCCGCTCTCTGGGAATCAGGTCAGGGCAACGCCGCGAGGGGCGAGTGCCGTGGGCGGCGGGACCGAAGAGGAATTTGAGGAGCGTCAGTCCCTTGAGCCGCATGACCATCGCTTCCGCCATTTGACGGTCGGCACCGGTTTCCGCCGCTTCGCCATTCGCCAAGCGAACGAGGAACTGATCATGGTTGCCGACGACCCGATCGACCTTCCAGATTTCCTGGTTTCCCTGGCGATGGCGGATCGTCCAATGGAGCTCCTTCCGCGGCATGGTTTCTGTCGCGCGGAAGTCGCCGATCTTCGAGAGCTCGGCGTTCTCCAGCTTCTTCAGCGAGAATTCCATGAGCACCTGCGTTCCTTGCGGACTGACGGCGACTTTCATCTCCGCTCGATCCAGCGCCCCCTGGAATGACTCGTTCACGATCTGTTTGACCGATGCGAGTTCGGGGTCATCCGGCATGGACACCGTGTACGAGACCGACTCACCGGGTTTGACGAGCGCCAAGATCGCCGGATCGTCGCGGGTGGCAGTATCGGAACATGCGAACATGTCATCTGCGACTTACGACACGCCAATCGCCAAACATCTCGATTGCACGTCTCGGTTTGGACGATAGAATGCATGTTGGCGGGTTGATGGGTTGGCCGGGATGCCGACCCCACCAACCGGTTGGGCTACTGCGCCCGCCAACTCCCGCCAGTTGAGCCTGCCTGTTCGTCGCCTCGTACCGATCGGGTCCCGCCATGCTCACGATTCTTGGGCGTCCTCAGCGGTTTTGCGATGGGGTCTCGCGCCGCTCGTTCCTCAAAATCGGGGGCTTCGCCTTCGGGGCGTATTCGCTGTCGCTGCCCCAAATTCTGCGCGCTCAACAGACCGCGAACACCGGCCGACATAAGGCCATCATCAATATCTTCCTCGGTGGGGGCCCCCCGCATCAGGACATGTGGGACATCAAGACCGATGCGCCCGCCGAAATCCGCGGCGAATTCGACCCCATCAAAACGAACGTCCCAGGGATCGAAATCGGCGAGTGTTTCCCCCGGCTCGCCCAACAGATGGACAAGTCGGTCGTGATTCGTTCGGTGACGAATTGCGACGGGGCGCACGACGCCTTCCAGTGCCTCAGCGGCTGGCGGCGTAACGAGAACTCCTCGGTGGGGGGCCGTCCGAGCATCGGCGCGGTGGTCTCCAAGCTGCAAGGGCCGGTCGATCGTTCGGTCCCTCCGTTCGTCGCGCTGGCCGATCGCACCTCGCATGGGCCATGGTCCGAACCGGGGAGTTACGGTTTTCTCGGCTCGGCTTACCAAGCCTTCAAGCCGCAGGGCCAGGGGATGGCCGACCTGCGACTCAACGGCGTGACGGTCGATCGGTTGCAGGATCGTAAAGCACTCCTCGGCGGATTGGATCAGCTGCAGCGGAACGTCGACGCCAGCGGCGCGATCGCCGGGATGGACGCCTTCTCGGAAGCGGCGTTCGGCGTGTTGACCTCCAGCAAACTGGTCGACGCGCTGGATCTCTCGAAGGAAGATCCCCGGATCGTCGCCCGCTACGGCGATGGGAAGCCCTACAAGTATCAGTACGACGGCGCGCCCACCTGTAACGAGCACCTGCTCATGGCCCGTCGCCTGATCGAAGCCGGCGTCCGTTGCGTCACCTTGAGCTTCGGCCGATGGGACAGCCACGGCCAAAACTTCGACCTCGTCCGCGATCACGGCACGAAGCTCGATCAGGCCCTGAGCGCCCTGATCGAAGACCTCGACATGCGCGGCATGCTCAACGACGTCACCATCATCGCCTGGGGCGAGTTCGGCCGGACGCCGCGGATCAATCCACAAGCGGGCCGCGATCACTGGCCGCAAGTCAGTTGCGCGTTCCTCGCCGGGGGCGGGATGCGGACCGGTCAGGCGATCGGTTCGACCAATCGCCTCGGGGAGTACGCCAAGGATCGCCCGGTCCCCGTGCAGGAAATCATCTGCACGCTGTATCGCAATCTGGGGATCGACCCCATGCACGTGACGATTCCCGATCCGACCGGTCGGCCGATGTTCCTCGTCGATCATCGCGATCCGCTGCCGGAACTCGTCTAAGCTCAGGCAGGCTGTCTTGTGTTTCACCCAGCCTCGGGGGATGCTGCTCCCGAGGCTGGTTCGTTTTCCGTTCCTTCGGTGAAGGATCGCTCGTGTCCCGTTTCCCCTGTTCGATACTGATGGCCGTTCTGTCGTCGATGAGTGTCATCATGTCCTGGACGGCGCTGGCCGCCGCCGAAGGGCCCGTCTCGATCATTTTCGACACCGACATGGGGAACGATGTCGACGATGCCCTGGCGCTGGGGATGCTGCATGCCTTGGAAAGTCGCGGGGCCTGCAAGCTCCTTGCGGTCACGCTGACCAAGGATCATCCCCTCGCCGGCCCCTACGTCGATCTCGTCAACACGTTCTATGGTCGCGGCGAGCTCCCCGTCGGCGTGGTGCGGGATGGCCCGACCCCCGAAGACAGCAAGTTTCTCCCCCTCGCCGAGGTGAAGAACGGCACGGACTATCGCTATCCCCATCGCCTGACCGATGGTCGCCGGGCCCCCGAAGCGGTCGGACTCTTGCGGCGGCTCCTCGCGGCGGAGCCGGATGGTTCGGTGATGCTGGTGCAGGTCGGCTTTTCGACCAATCTGGTGCGGCTCCTCGCGTCTACGTCCGATGACGTCTCACCCCTCTCCGGCAAAGAATTGATCGCCCGCAAGACCCGCGGACTGTGTCTGATGGCGGGAGCCTTCACGCCGATCGACGGGAACCCGCGGTACCTCGAATACAACGTCATCAAGGATATCCCGTCGATCCAGGCGCTGGTCCGAGATTGGCCGACCGAGGTGATCTGGAGCGGTTTCGAGATTGGGATCGCGGTCCCCTACCCCGCCGTCAGTATCGAGCGGGACTACGGGTATGTGGCTCATCATCCGCTCGCCGAGGCGTATCGCCTTTACGAGCCTCCGCCCCACAATCGGCCAACGTGGGATCTCACGGCGGTCCTGCATGCCGTCCATCCCGATCGCGGTTACTTCGACCTCTCCCCGCCGGGAACGGTCACGGTCGAACAAGACGGGTTCACGCGGTTCGAGGCGTCGCCGCAAGGCCGGCATCGGTACTTGATCCTGCGACCCGAGCAGCGGGGCCGAGTGATCGAAGCGCTGGTGCAACTCAGTAGCCAACCCCCCGCGCGTCGGTAAGTCTTTCGGGGGAAGGCCACCCATAGCTATGGGTGGCCTTCTGCGCCATGGGTGGGCATCTGTGACAGGCATCACCCATCCAAATCCGCCGACTTGAGCCCTCTGGAACACCCCTCTACGATACGTCCAGAGGCATCCTTCGCCCGTCATGGGCCGCCCGTACCGGGCCGAGGTCGACATGGACGAACCCCCGAAAACGATTCTGATCATCGACGACGATCGCGAGATCGCCGGCACCATCCAAAGCGTCCTGCTCCACGCGGGTTATCGCGTCTTTCTCGCCAACAACGGGATCGAAGGGCAGCGGCAAATCGAGGCGGTCCACCCCGATCTCGTGATCACCGACATGATGATGCCCAAGATGGGGGGCTTCCCCGTCCTCGAGTTCCTCCGCGGGATGGAGCATCCCCCCAAGGTCATGATGATGACCGCGAACGAGGGGAGCCGGCACAAGGCCTATGCCGAGATGTTGGGGGTGGTCGACTACCTGCGGAAGCCCTTCCCGATGGAGGTGATGCTGGAGTCGGTCCGTCGGACGCTCTATCCCGAGCCCGACGCGAAGGGGGCCAAAAAGGGGACCCGCAAGAAGGCCTGATATGTGACGTCGTGTTCGCCGTCGGGTTCTTCCAGGTGGACGGCAAGGCCGGCGTGCACCTGATCACGGAATGAGGTCGCCGTCGCCGCCGGATGCAATCGTCGCGCTGGACGGCTCGTCCGCCTCGTCGGTAGGGTATCGCCGGTTTCGTGATCGTGATCCCCGCGGCGACGGAGTTGGCATGACGTGGGTTTGGTTGTGCCTTGCCGCTTTTTTCGCCGGCGTGGTGAATGCGATCGCGGGGGGCGGGACGCTCCTCACCTTCCCCACGCTCCTATGGGCCCTCGCCGGTATCCCGGACGGCGCGGTGATCGCCAACGGGACCAGCACCACCGCCTTGTTGCCCTCGTCGATCGGCAGCATGTGGGGCTATCGGCGCGATTTGGCGGGGAGCCGACGCTGGATCATGTGGCTCATCGGTCCCTCGCTGCTCGGCGGGGTCGCCGGGGCGTTGCTGGTGATCCTGTTCGACTCGGCGACCTTTGAACGGCTTGTTCCGTGGCTGATTCTGACCGCCGCGCTCCTGTTGGCGCTGCAGCCGACGATCGCGCGGTGGACCGGCGTCGGTCGACCGCACGAAGCGCCGACTTCCTCGACGATGTGGACCATCGCCGGGTTTCAATTCCTGGTGTCGGTCTACGGCGGCTACTTCGGCGCGGGGATCGGCATCTTGATGCTCGCCGCCCTCGCCTTCATGGGGCTTGCCGACATCCATCAGATGAACGGACTGAAGTCGCTGTTCGGGACGGCGATCAACGGCGTCGCGGCGGCGATCTTCATCGCCGCGGGCCAAATCTCCTGGAGACACGCCCTGCCCATGATGGGGGCCGCGGTCCTCGGCGGCTTCTGCGGCGCGACCGTGGCCCGCAAGCTCGACCGCCTGTTGGTGCGCCGAATCGTCGTGACGCTGGGTTTCGGTTTGGCGACCTACTACTTCTGGCGGACCTATGCCTGAGCCGGCAAGGTCACGACTTCTCCAGCCCGCCGACGTGTTGCTGGGCGGACCACCAGAGCTGCCACGAGCGTTCGTCGTAGCCGAAGTCGGCGCCGGTCAGTTGCCGCAGCGTTTCCAACACTTCCGGGTTCTGCTGGTCCTGCTGGACGACGACCCATTTCGAGAGCATGTTCGACGCGTCGGGGGGCGGGATGACGATCACGCCGTTGGGGTACTGGCCCGTCCGCAGGCCCGCTTCGATCTGCGGCGGGAGTGCGACGCCGGGCGCGCCGAACGAACCGTCGCCGCCGAAGCTGTAGCCGGTCCCCGTCCCCCCGCGGACCCGTACGTTGTAGCGGTGCGTCGTGATGAGGGCGTTGATCAGCGGGGCGACCGAATCGGGGGTGCCCACCCGCCGCAGGCCGACGGCGGCCCGGTTGACCTCCACGTTGTCGGCACTCTTCAGCTTAAGCGTGAACAGCGGCCGGACGGTCGCGAATTCGTCGAGAACGATCCCCTCGAGCGCGGTCCGTCGGATTTCCGGTTCGGGATCGGCAATGACGAACGTCGCGAGCGCGGTGGCCGCTTTTGATCCCGGGGCTTGCCGCAGGACGTTGACCCCCAGCAGCCGGACATCGCCCGCGGCGTGTTTACCCATCAACTTGAGGATCGCCGGCGCGGCGTCGCCGTCCCGCAGTTCCTGAAACGCCTGCAAACCTTGCTGCGCCCGATCGGCATGGTTCCCGGTCACCCAACCGGTCCAGAGTTTGATCTTGGGGAACCAGCTCTCTTCACGTTCGATTTCGGCGGCGGTCTTGGCGATCAGCTCGTACTCGGGCTGCGTGATCCACCGCCCCTTATGCTTCACGAAGCCGCGTTCGGTCATGTAGACGTCGTAGTCGACCCAATGCCCTTCCTTCCAGACATGGCCGAGCGCGCGGTGGGCCGCTTCATGATGGGGATCGAGATCGAGCACGCGGCGGGCGTGAAATTCCCGCTGCTCGGCGAGATGTTCCTGTCGGCACCACTCGGCGAGTTCCCACTGCCCATCGACCGTCTTCGCGACGTGACGGGCGCGGACCTCGTACTGTTCGAGATCGAGCGGTCGCCGTGACAGAAACGCGACCTCCGCCGCCGGGATCGTCACCGAGCCTCCGGACAAGGTCTCGATCACCACGGGGTCGGCGGGGGGCCCGGCCGGGTCGACTTTGGGGATCGCGCGGCCTTTGGCGGGACTGACGATTCGACCGCGTAGTTCCGCCCCGGAATGGAGCCGCACGACATCCGCGAACGACGGGAGCCCCCAAACGAGGCCGAACACCCCGCCGATTCCGAACACCAGCGCTCGCCCGACGCGAATGACCATGGACCCGGCACCCGAAACTCGATGCGACGTCCCCGCAGGACAGCTTGACTGAGTCTATCGAGCGGAAATCGCGCGCGGCAACAGGTTCCTTGAACGGGGCCGCGGAATCGGGAATGTGAGGAATCCCCCGGATGCCCTGGGAAAGCCTTCCCTGGGCGGCTTGCAGTTCACATCTCCCCAAGCTCTTCCTGCAGGGCACACCAGCGTTCTTCCGCTTCGGCGAGTTGCTTCGCAAGGGCTTCGACCGCCTCGTGCAGCCGGAGCGCTTCCTTGGGATCGCTGGTCGCCATCAGTTGCGCCTGCGTCTCTTTCTTTTGACCGTCGAGCCGGGCGATCGTCTTTTCGATCGCCGAGACTTCCTTGCGGAGCGCGCGGTCGTCGCGGGGCTTGGCTTTCACCGCGACTTTGGGAGCGAAGGCTTCGACGGGGGGCCGCGACAGCCGCTGCTGGGCCGCTTCCCGTTCGCCGTCGTCGATTTCTTTGTTCACCGCGTAGACGTAGGCGTCGTAATCGCCGTTGTAGTTGGTGACGCGGCCGTCCTTCACTTCGATGACGCACGTCGCGACCCGTTTCATGAAGTGGCGGTCGTGCGTGGTGAAGATCACCGTGCCCTTGTAGTCGACCAGCGCCTGCGCGAGCGCTTCGACGGTGTCGACGTCGAGATGGTTTCCCGGTTCGTCGAGGACCAGGATGTTGTAGTCGCTCAGCAGCATCCCCGCGAGACAGAGCCGGGCCCGCTCGCCCCCGGACAACACGCTGATCTTCTTCTGCGTGCCTTGATCGCGGAACAGGAACGCCCCGGCGAGATCGAGGATCCGTTGTTCCTTCGTCCCATACGCGGCGAGCGATTCCAGATACTGATAGACCGTCTGCTCCTCGGGCAGGCTGGTGTAGACATGCTGGGCGTAGACGCCGTATTTGCAGGCGTAGCCCCACCGCAGTTCCCCTTGGACCGGCGGCAGCGATTCGACAATGGTCCGCAGGAAGGTCGTTTTCCCTTGGCCGTTGTCCCCCACGATCGCCGCGCGCGCGCCGTGCTCGATCTCGAGTTCGATGTCGCTGGCGATCGTCCGTTCGGGATAGCCGATCGAGAGGTTGCGGCAGCGGAGCGCGAAGCCTTGCCGCGGTTCGATCTGCGGCGCGCGGATGCACGCGGTCGCTTCGTCCGCCTCGATCTCCGCGAGCTCCAGCCGTTCAAGCTGTTTCGTTTTCGAGCGGGCCTGCGTCGCGGTGCTGGCGCGGGCCTTGTTCTTGGCGATGAACTCTTCGAGATGCCGGCGTTTGGCGAGGACCGCCGCGTTCGACCGTTTCAGATGCTCCCGCTGTTCGTGCTGATAATCGAGGAAGGCATCGATCTTGCCGGGGTACATCGTCAACTTGCCGCGGCTGAGATCGAGCGTGTGGTCGCAGGTTGCTCCCAGAAACGCGCGGTCGTGCGAAACGATCAGGCACGCCTCCTTGTAGTGCCTGAGGAAATGCTCGAGCAGAATCTGCGTCCGCAGGTCGAGGAAGTTCGTCGGTTCGTCGAGCAGCAACAGGTTCGGTTCGTGCAGCAGCAGCGCGGCGAGCTTGACGCGGGTCTGCCAGCCGCCGGACAGCTTGCTGATCGGACCGTCGAGGTAGCTTCCTTTGATCTCGAATTCGCCCGCGACCTCGCCACATTTCCAGTCGGGTTGGCCGCTGTCGCGCATCAGGAACTCGAGGGCCGATTCCTGGGGGTGAAAGGTGTCGTGCTGGCGGAGGTAGCCAAGTTTCAGGTTGGGGTGGAGCGTGATCGAGCCGGTGTCGAGTTGCTCGTCCCCGAGGATGATGCGCAGCAGCGTGCTTTTGCCCGCGCCGTTGCGGCCGACGAAGCCGACCTTCACGTCGTCGGAGATGGTCGCCTCGGCGTCATCCAGCAGGATTTGCCCGCCGTAGGATTTGCACGCCCCCCGAATCTGAATCAGCGTCGCCATGCCCCTCGCACCCTCGATGTTCGGCGGGGCGGACGCGCCGACCACCCCGGGAATGGGGGGCATGATAGCGGAGGACCGGCGCGAGGGGAGCGCGGGGAAAGATGAATTCAGGACGCCCGGGGAAAGCGATTCCCAGGCTTCAATTCAGGGACGATCGGGAGCGCAACAGCCGTCGCAGAGGCACTCGACGACCCATTTCTCCGAAGGGACCGTTTTGGTCACGGTCCGCTTCATGAGTTTCCGCTTGGTATAGACCGTCGGCGAACCTTTGGGGCACCACTCGCGCCACGAGAAGAGCTTCGCGACATACGAGACTTTCCCCGCCGGATCACAATCGTCGCAGACTTCTTCCGCGTGCTCGCAGACCTCTCGGCTGGGCCCCGGGACGCAGAAGTTCTCGTCTTGGCAGCCCCAACAGGTCACCGTCACTTTTTTCTCTTCAACCACCCGGCGACAGGTGAATTTCGCCCCCGTTTCGCCGCAGCGTTCGCAGTGTCGGGTGAGCCCCTCGCCCGATTGAGACCGCGACGCCACCCCGCAGAGGAGCAACACCAGCGTCACACCGCCCATCCATGCCTTACGAGTCCGCACGATCCCTCCCCCCAGTGGTTCGTTACCAATTGAAGTCGAACCGCGACGCGAGGATGTCGGAGTCGGTCGCCCCGAACGTCGTCTCTTCGCTGGTCATCGGGTGAATCCAATCGAACATGATCCGCGTCCGATCGGACCAGTACCAATTGATCCCAAACGTCACGTCGTGATAGCTCCCCGCGTTGAGGTTCTTCAGGTTCAGGTAAGAGCAGCGGGCCTTCAGTTCCCACGCGCCCCAGCCCGAGCCCCCTTCCGTCGCGAAGACGTTCGTATATGGCACATTCCGGGCGAACTGCGCGCCGTGTTGGCCGAACCGCTCGTAGATCCGATTTTCGCCCGTGGGGAAGTAGCTGATGTGACCGTAAGCGCCGCCGATGGTTTGATCCGCCGCGCCGATCAGATTCACGTTCGACAGGAACGCTTCGCCCTGGACCGTGATCGGCCCCCAGACGACCGCCCCTTCCGCGTTGACCGTCGTGAAACTGTCGCCGGCCAGCGATCCCGTATCGATCAGCCGCACCCCTTCCCGGATCTGCGGCCGGGCGCGGAACCGTACGCGGTTGTCCTGATCATCGGTGTAGAGGACCCCGACCCCGGTATGGATGAGGTACCGGCCGTTGGTGGGTTCGTCATAATACGGCAGCCACGTCAGGCGGCCGCTGACCCGATACCCCTGATTGCGGTCGATCCGCTCTTTGGTCGCTTCGCTGATGCTGTCGAAGAAGACCCCCGTCGTCCAGGTGATCCGTTGGTCCTCGGTGCAGTTGTACGCGGCGACCCCCACTTCACGATCGACGGCGAAGATCCCCTGCGACGGAATCGACCGCTCGAGGAAGATGTTATTCGTGTCGTTGGTCACCTGTTCGATGCTGAAGGGCACGAAGAAATTCCCGATCCGTAGGCGTCCAAAGAAGGGGACTTCGTTCATCGTGAAGTAGGCGTCCTTCACTTCGGGGGACGTAACGGTCCCCGCAGGGCTTTCGCCGACCGATTCCGGCTCCAGCGTCATCTGCAGTCGGAAATCGTAGACGCCGTAACCGGTCCCATCCGCCACCAGTCGCAGCCGCCGAAACTCGAAGTAGTCACTCTCCCCCTGAATCGCCGGGTCGGCGTACGCCCAATTGATGTAGTCCATCTGCACGTGACCGCCGAGTTTGACGGTCCATTTATCGGTCGACATGTCGGTCCACAGAGGTTCCTCCTTTTTCTTCGCCTCGGCCCCCTTCTTCGCGGCGGCGTCCTCCTTGGCCTGAATCTTTTCCAGAGTCTCCAGTCGCAGCCGTAAGGCTTCCAATTCTCGAAGCACGTCCGAACTGGGTTCCACCACGGGATCGGGAACCCCCTCCACCGGAGGGACATTGGCCACGTCGAGGGGGGCCGGCGGGAGCGGCTCGTAGTTGAGCTCGAGGAGGAAGTCCGGCAATTCCTGCGAGTCAGCCGGCACACTGAGCATGCCGATGCTCCCCACGAGGAGGGTCAGTAGCCGAACGCCACCGCGGAACGAAGTCTTGACGAGACGTCGCAAGATATTGCCTGGTTTGCGTTTAGGTTGTGGTTGTCGGCACGGCGGCGGTTTGGGTCGACTAGGCGAACTTTGCGCGTTTTTCCGATTGTCACGCCAATCCGTGAGTAGATCGTCCTAACCCTAAGCCACACATGAATCCCTTTAAGATTGTGTGCAAAGCGTCAGCGGGGTCGTGCGAAACGGTCTTGCTCCATAAGAGGCACGCCATGAGTGAGACCGGGCGCGGTCTGCCCAAAATGCCTGGAGTCCCCGTGGGGACTACCAAGATTCCGAAAGATTCCCGGCGCGCGGCGGCGCTTGGGTTGCTGTGGGTGAGAGTCGCTTCCCCGGGACATGCGACCACAATCGAGGCCGACGCAGTCTCTCAGATCATGTCGAGCTTGCGATGCGAACGGATCGGCGGGCGGCTGCAGGTCGCGCAGACGCCGTCGACTTCCAGCCGATGGCCCGACATGCGGAAACCGTGGTCGGCGGCGATCTTTTCGAGGACGTCGGCGATCGCCTCATTGGGGAACTCGATCATCGTGCCGCATTTGCGGCAGATAAGATGATCGTGGGCGGGGTAGCCGTAATCGTGCTCGTAGACTTCGCGGTCGTTGGCGCGGGCCACTCGTCGTAAGAGGCCCGCCTCCACCAGGAGATTCAACGTGCGATAAATCGTCGAGCGGCTCGCCTGGCTGCGATGGCCGTTCTTGCGGGCCAGGTCGGTGACCCATTGCTCGGCGTCGAAATGATCGTGGGTCGAGTAGACGGCCTGGACGATCGCCTCGCGCTCCGGGGTCAGGCGCATCTTCTTCGTCGTCAGGAATTCGCGGAATTTCCCGACGGGCGACGCCCCTTCGTCAATCGTCCCCAGATTGCTCACGACAACTCCCGCCGCCCATGTGAAGCCGAAACGCGGTTACTCGCGATCCAGATCGGCTTCGACGGCATCGAACATCCGCAGCAACGCGGCTTCGAGCTTCTCGTCGGTATCATAGGTCCCGTCGGCGATGGCCTGCTTGATCTGCGCGAGCCGTTCGCTGCGGAGGTCCGGGTTCTGGCTGAGTTGGTCCAACAGTTGCCCCGCGGTCGAGATTTCGAGTTGATCGCGCGGCGCGGCAGGTTGGGCCGCCGCCGCTTCCCGTGTTCCCGGGACGTGTGTGACCCGAATCGGGCCGACCCCGGAGACGCCGCCGATGCCTCGAACCTCCATGTCCGTGTCCCCCTCCTGGACTGGGCTTGACCAGACCGCTCGCCCCGCGGCGACCGGCCGTTCGCTCCAATTAAAATCATAGCCCACGGACACGAAGCGATTCAATTGGGCGTTCAGACGGTTCGTGAACATCGGAGATCCCCTGCGTCTGGATGACGGTTTGGACAGAGCCCCCGTGGGAGCCCCGCCGTGGGGAACTTCGTGATCCCGAACGGACGGCACCGCGCCTGACCCGCGCCGGGTCAGCGGAACCCAATCCATGGGTTGCCACGCGAGTGTGTGAGTGGCGAGTCACTCTCGCCGGAAGATTTATCGACGTCCCCCGGGTCGAAATTGCAATCTTCCCCCGGAATTTGAGGCTGCGGCACGGCAGTTCGCCACACCGATCCTTAACTTGCGCAGAATGCGCAGTTCAGGGGCTGATTCTCATCGAAATGTCCCCCGAGGCGTTTGACGACCGCCCAAACTTCGGAGCGGCCGCTCGGGCCTTACGGCTTCAGGCCGATGCCGTGGTAACTGAACCCCTTGTCGCGCATGGTTGCGGGATCCCACAAGTTACGGCCGTCGAAGATCAACGGTTGCTTGAGCTTGTGCTGCAGGAAGGCGAAGTCGGGGTTGCGGAACTCCGACCATTCGGTGCAGATGACCAGCGCGTCGGCCCCGTCCAGCGTGTCGTAATGATGATCGCAAAGTTGTATGCGGTCGCCATACAAC
>CAYRVS010000151.1:0-13198 GCA_964427725.1 uncultured Planctomycetaceae bacterium
GATTCATATCCCGGCCCTCCTGTGGCATTTGTTTTTTCTGGGGGCAGCCCTCAGCGTCGCGTCGCTGCTGCTTATGGATCAGGTCATTCCTTGGTCGTACGCCAACATCGAGCGGGTCGCCACCTTGGCGATGGAGGACATGTTCCTCGAACGGCTGCGGACCCAGAATCAGCTCTTCATCAAGGAACGCGGCGTCACGATCACCGTGATGGAGGTCCGTGATCGTACCCTCATCTTCCCGACGTTTCGCTTCTCCCCCAACGGGAAGGCGGCGATCACCATTCAGGCCGAGGAGGCCCGGCTCGATTTCGATCTCGCCCGGCAGGAAGTGATCCTGAAGTTCAAGCACGGGTATCTCGACACGCCCGGTCAGGTGCAAACCTACTTCGAGTCGGAAGAACGCCCCTTTCCGCTCCCCTCCAAGACCGAACGGCTGAAGGCCCGCAATCTCCCCATCGCCGAAATCTCCAATGAACTCGTCAAGACGCGGGAACGGCTCGCGCGGGCCCGCAACCGCCAAGCCATCGAGGCGGCTCTCGTCCTGTCGACCGGGGAGTTCACGCGGTTTCAGACCGGCGGCTTCCGCGAGCACAAACAGCAGCTTCGCGAGGCGGTCGAGGTCGGGCACAAGCTCGATACCGAAATGCACAACCGCTTCGCGTCGTCGTGCAGTTGCCTCTTCTTCGTGTTGGTCGGCAGCCCGTTCGCGGTGTTGATGGCCCGCAAGGAATTCCTGACCAGCTTTCTGTTCTGCTTCCTGCCGATCCTGGTCTTCTATTATCCGATCAGCATGATGACGCAGAATCTCTCGAAAACGGGGAAATTCGACCCGTTCTGGGCGGTCTGGCTGGCCAACGGCCTGATGCTGCTCGCCGCCGGCTACTTCTTCCGCCGCGTCGTGCGGCATTAGGACGACGGTGGCTTGAGTCGTGGAGAGGCAATCCGGGAAGCGGGGGTCGCGAACGGCCGGCGGTAGGATGTGGTCATCGGATTTTCCGGCGACTCACGACTCCCGATTCGTGACTCCCGTTTTCCTCACACATCAAAATACATCGCGAACTCGAACGGATGGGGCCGTTGGCGAAGCGCATCGACTTCCTTTTCGCTTTTGTACCAGATCCATGTATCGATCACGTCTTCCGTGAAGACGTCTCCCCGCAGCAGGAACTCGTGGTCGCGGCGGAGACCTTGCAGCGCCTCTTCGAGGGTGATCGGCGTACGCGGGACATCGGCGAGCTCATCGGGACCGAGGTCGTAAATGTCCTTGTCGAGCGGCCGGCCGGGATCGATCCGTTGCTGAATCCCGTCGAGGGCCGCCATCAACATCGCCGACATGGCGAGATAGCCGTTCGCGGCGGCGTCGGGGCAACGGAACTCGATCCGTTTGTTCTGCGGATAAGGCGTGTGGACCGGGATGCGAATCGCGGCGGAGCGGTTGCGGCTGCTGTAGGTCAGGTTGACGGGGGCCTCGAACCCCGGGATCAGTCGTTTGTAACTGTTGGTGGTCGGGCAACAGAAGGCGAGGATCGCGGGGGCATGCTTCAAGAGCCCGCCGATCGCGTACATCGCGGTGTCGCTCAGTCCGGCATAGCCCTCGCCGGCAAACAGGTTCTGCTCGCCGCGCCACAGCGAAAAGTGGAGATGCAACCCCGAGCCGTTGTCGTTCCACAACGGTTTCGGCATGAAGGTCGCCGTTTTGCCATGCTTGGCCGCGACGTTCTTGACGACGTACTTCGACAGGAGCAGGTGATCGGCGACCTGCAGCAACGGACGATACCGCAGGTCGATTTCCGACTGGCCGCCGGACGCGACTTCGTGATGTTGGGCCTCGACCCCGACCCCGCAGTCCTGCAGCACGAGCATGATCTCGGTCCGCAAGTCTTGCAGCGTGTCGGTGGGGGGGATGGGGAAATAGCCTTCTTTGTAACGGATCTGATGACCGGAATTCCGGCCCCCGCCGTCCCGGCCGCGGGTCCATTGGCCCTCGGCGGATTCGACATGGTAGTACGATTCGTGTTCGTTCTGGTCGAACCGCACGCCGTCGAACAGAAAGAACTCGAGTTCCGGCCCGAAGTTCGCCACGTCGGCGAGCCCGGTCGACCGCATATAGTTTTCCGCCTTGCGGGCAACGTTGCGCGGATCTTTGGCATAATCTTCCCGGGTGATGGGATCCTGAATGTTGCAGGTCATCACCAGGGTTTGCCGCATGAATGGATCGACGAAGGCGGTGGCCGCCTCGGGGACGACCAGCATGTCGCTTTCGTTGATCGCCTGCCAACCGCGGATCGATGAGCCGTCGAACCCGAGCCCTTCCTCGAAAGTCTTTTCCGACAAGGCGGTTACGGGAATCGTGAAGTGCTTTTGGGTCCCCGGAAAATCCATGAACCGCAGGTCGATGGCGCGAATTTCATGCTGGCGACAAAGGGCGAGGACTTCACGCGGGGTCAATTCCGGCACGGTGAGCGTTCTCCGCAGGGATCGCGCCGGGCGGAATCCCGGCTCGGCGTGATCACTTCAGCAAATGCGGTACCACAAGGCAAGGGTTGCCTAGCGAGTAGGCAATCGTTTGCAAAGCCTGACAGCCTGACCCGACCGAACCACCCTTCCCGGTCATGGCTCAATGACGTACCACCAGTCACTTCCCTATGAGTCGACGACAATGCCCACCTACCAGCTGGAGCCTAAACTTCCGGTCGCGGAGTTCGCCGAGGTCTTGCGGCGGTCGACGTTGGGCGAGCGTCGACCAATCGAAGATCTGCCGCGGCTGCAAGGAATGCTTGACCACGCCGACCTCATTGTGACCGCGCGAAGGGAAGGTTTGCTTGTCGGTGTCTCCCGCGCGTTGACCGATTTCCACTTCGTGACCTACCTCTCCGATCTTGCGGTGGATGTCGCTTGCCAGCGGCAGGGAATCGGTCGCGAACTCCTGGCGCGGACCCATGACGCCGCGGGACGCCACACCACGCTGGTGCTCCTCGCCGCCCCCATGGCGCGGGGGTACTATCCCCATCTCGGGATGCAGCCCCACGATTCCTGCTGGATCACGCCGGCTCGGCCGTAAACCGCCGTTGTCGTGTTCTCCCATGCAGTTACGCCGATCAACTCGCACTAGTCGCCGGGGGCAAGAGTGCGCTAAAATGACATCTTTGACGGAGTGCGCGGCGCAATCGACCCCACGCCGCGATCCGGCGAATTCCCGATGACCCCTACGACCCCACCATCGGCGTTCGATGACGCTTCCCTGCGGGAGACGGCGGGGGATCGCCGTGGAGTCTTGCGGTCGCTGATCGAATCGGCGGTCTGTCTGCTCCTCGCGGTGATCGTCTTCCGAACCTTCGCCGCCGAAGGCTACATGATCTCGACGGGCTCGATGGCTCCCCATTTGTTGGGCTTTCACAAGCGGGTCGAATGTCCCAGTTGCCGGTTCATCTTCCCGTTCGGCGTCGCCTATGACACCGACGAGGACGTCACGGGGATTTCCGCGGCGGAAGAGCCGCCCGGTCGGACCCATGCCGTCTGTCCGAACTGTGGTCAACGCGGGATTGATCTGACACGGGTGCCGCGCAATCACGGGGATCAACTGCTGGTCTTCAAGCCCGCCTACGCACTCCGTGCCCCTCGGCGGTGGGAGATCATCGTCTTCCGGAATCCGCAAAATCCGAAAGAAGCTTATGTGAAGCGGGTTGTGGGGTTGCCGGGAGAACGGATTCAGATCATTGACGGCGATGTCTACGCGGATGGCGCGCTGTGCCGCAAAGACGCCGCGACCCAACGGCAATTGCGGGTGCCGGTCCATCTTCCCACGGTCGTCGATAAGTCCGAACAGGAATGGACGGCGCGGTGGACGCCGTTGCCCGTGGCGGAGGGAGCTCCGCTCCCGTGGGAGCAGCGCGACGGCGAATTCGTCCATCCGCCACGCGACGCGACCGATTGGGCCTGGGTCGAGTATGTCGGACGGGTGCGCTATCGCGGCAAGCATGAGACGGTTGTGCAGCCCGTCCGTTGGCCCGACGACATCGACCCGGCGGGCATCCCTCCCGCGGGCTTGAAGTACGATCCGCCCACCAACCGGTTGAGCTGTGTCGGGGCCTTGCCTGAAACCGTCCGTGACCGACTCCTCGAACATCCCGCACCCGATGAGTTTCACGCGGCGGTCCGGCGACTCTACGACGAATCGCGGGCCGTCCCCATCACCGACGAGTATGGGTACAACCCGCACGACGGCAGCATTCAGCCGACCCCGCTGCGGGACGTGATGGTGGAGTTGACCCTCGAACAGGCGACGGGAAGCGGTGAGTTCGCGCTCGAAATGACCGACGGCCACGCGAATTACACCTGCACGTTCGACCTGGGCCGGCGGATGGTCCGGCTCTACGCCGCCGAGCAGGCCGATCCCGTCGCCGAAGCGGCCTTGCCCGAGGGGTTCGGCGCGCGACCGATGGTGCTGGGGATGTCGCTCATCGATCGGCAGGTGCTGGTGACGGTGGATGGCGAACCGTGCTTGGCTCCCTGGCCGCTGCGGACCCCCGAAGCCGCCCCCTATCCGCGTTATCCCGTGAGGTTCGGAGCGCAAGGGCTGGCAGCGACCGTGTCCGAACCCGGCGTCTACCGCGACGTCTACTACACGGGCACGCGCGGTCGTAACGCGATTCAATCGCCCTATCAACTCGGAGATCAAGAGCTGTTCGTGTTGGGAGACAACAGCCCCGTCTCGCATGACAGCCGCCGTTGGGCGGACGGCGCGGTCCCCCTGAGTCATTTGGTGGGAAAGCCGTTCGTGGTCCATCTGCCGTCGAAGCCAGGCCGGTTGAAACTCGGCGCTTGGGAAGCCCAACTGCGATTGCCCGATGTCTCACGGATCCAGTGGCTGCCTTAGCTTCGGTCCGGAAACCGTCCCGCGGTCGGAATCCCGGGACGATAAGCAGCGCGGTGCTGACGGCAGTCATGCGTCAGGCCGCCGCGCGACGCGTCTCCCGGAAAAACTGGACGCCGCCGCCGTCAGAATCGTTGACGCCCCAAGAGCCGGCAGCCGGCGTCTCGGGCACGCCGGACAATCGGTTTTGCATGGGAGAAAGCGGCCGTTTGGGGCCGCGCCTGGGAACGACGCCCGGGTCGCGGCCAAGATTCACGGTGGCCCGCAATCTTCCCAATCATCGAACATGCGCGCCGCCGCCCGTCATGACTTCGGCCCATCATGGAGTTCCCGCCCGGATGGCCTGGCGATGCGATAGAGATGCGTCTTGGACCGCAAGATCAAGGCGTCGTCGGCGACCGCCGGAGAGGCGACGAACCCGCCGTCCAGTTTGTTCTCGGCGACGAGATCGAACTCGCGGCTCGCCTTGAACACCAGCACGTCCCCCTGTTGCGAGCAGCAGTAGATCAGGCCGTTCGCCAGTATTGGGGAGGCCCAATACTCGCCCGGCACGCGCTTGGTCCAGATGACGTCACCCGTGAGCGCGTCGAGGCACGAGGCGACCCCGCCGTCGTTCATCATGAACAGCAGGTCGCCCACCAGGAGTTGTGAGCCGCGTTTGGGGACCGACTTGTTGCTCCGCCAGACGATCTGTTCGGTAAGGTCGCCGCGGCCTTCGGGGCGCACGGCGACCAGCGGATTCGGTCCGTCGGCCGAGTTGATGTAGACGAGTCCGTTGCCGAACAGCGGCCGGGCGGCGGCGTTCATTCCGCCGTGCCGGACCGTCCACAGGGGTTGGCCGGTGAGGGGCTCGTAGGCGATGGTCGCCGCCGCGAACGGACTGACGAGCATCGGCTGTCCGCCGACTTCGATCAGCGTGGGGGTCGAGTACCCTTTCTTGGCGTCGCCGTCGGTCGTGCCGAAGTCGACGTTACGATCCTGCTTCCAGACGGTATCCCCCGAGCGTTTGTCGAGGGCCGCGAGGTATTGGACGTCGAACCCGTCCATCGTGAGATACAGCAGATTCCCCACGATGATCGGCGACGAGCCGGGGCCGCGGAAATGATCACACGGGAGATCGGTTCGTTGCCACACGACGTTTCCGGTCTTGGCTTCGACGCACGCCGTGCCATAGGCCCCGAAATGGGCATAGACGAAGCCGTCTTCCAAGTACGGCGTCGGCGAGGCGTAGCTGTTGGTCGCATGGGTGAACTGGGGGCGATCGACGCGGAACAGGACTTGTTCGTGCAACCGCTTACCGGTTGCAAGGTCGAACGCCAGCAGCGTGAACTCGAGCGGCTGGTCGAGCCTGGTTTGCCCTTCGGCGAGGTTTTGAATTTCGGGGGCGTTCGTCAGCCAGATGCGGCCGTCGGCGATCACCGGCGACGACCACGCCCGGCCCGGCACGGGGACTTTCCAGACGATCTCCGGGGTTCCCTCGCCGAAGGTGATGGGGAGCTTGGTCGAGAGCGACGTCCCGTCGCCGCGCGGTCCGCGGAACTGATTCCACGGCAAGTCGGCCGCCGACAGCGTGACGCACGCCATGGTCCAGCCCATCGCCATCGTGCAGATCACAAGGGGCCAGACCATTAACCGGCCAAGATGGGGCAATCGCGGCATGACGGGAATCCACAAAAGAGGTCGACGCGGGACAACTTCGCCGGGATGGAAGAGTCGCCGGCTTACTTCGCGCCGAGGGCGATCAGATGTTGATACGTCCGCAGATAGAGCGTCTTCCCCGCGACCGCCGGCGTCGAATGACACAGCTCGCCCAGCGGATTGACCGCGAGTTCGGTCAACTCGGGCCCGGCCTCCAGCACCACGACATCCCCCGCCGTGTTGACGCAATAGAGCCGATTCTCGATGCAGATCGGCGAACCATAGAACGTTCCGCCGACGCGGCGTTGCCCCAACGTCTCACCCGTTTTCGGATCGATGCAACTGACGATGCCGCCGTCGCTCCATAAAAACAGCCAGTCGCGATAGGCGAGCGGTGTCGGCACATACGGGGCCTGCTTGGTGACCTTATACACGAGCTTGCCGGATGACGGCTCGGCCGCCGAACCGGGGGTGACCCCCACCAGATAATTCCCTCCGCCCCCCGAGCCGCAACTCCCGATCAGGATGTCGCCGGCGGCGATGACCGACGAACTGCAGCTCCGTTTGTCGAACAAGCCGCCGACCTCCCACACGACTTTGCCGGTCCGCGGATCGAGCGCGAAGATGCCGTTCGCCTTGCTGTTGCAGATCAGTTCCTCGGTCCCCGCGGGTGTCAGACGCAGACAAGGGGTCGAATAGGTGACGACATCGCTCGGGCGCGGGCAGGTCCAGACCGTTTCGCCGGTTTGGCGATTCAGGGCGACCAGCGAACTCTGGCCGTCCCCCTCCAAATCCTGATCGTTGCTGACGATCAGCAGGTCTTCGTAGACGATCGGCGAGACCCCGCCGCTGTGTTGGCTGACGTACGCCCCCAAGTCGCGGGTCCAGCTTTCGCGGCCGTCATGGGTCAGCGCGATCACGCTGTAGGCGGTCGGCGTGGTCCACGTGGCGTAGACGTGTTGGGCGTCGACCGCGCACGTCGGCGAGGCGAAGCTGTTGAACTTGTGTCGCTTGTGGACCTCGAACGGATAACTCTTGGTCCACAGGACTTGGCCCGTCCCCGCCGCGACGGCGAAAACCGACCGCGTGCTTTGGTCTTCGTCCGCGCCGGTCAGAAAGATCACGTCTTGCCACAGGACGGGAGAGGAGTGCCCCCCCGCCGGCAGCGCCGCCTTCCAACGATAATCGGCTTCCGTCCAACGGGTCGGCAGCCCGCGGGTCTCGCTCAGCCCCGTCCCGTTCGGTCCGCGAAACCGCGTCCATTCCTGGGCGGTAAGCCGATCGGCCGACACGACGATCACGGCGATGGTCAGCAGGGAACGAAGCCAGCGGGGCATGGAGAAACCTCGGCGGGAGCGGCGGGATGAATCAACGTAGACTAATCCGTGAGTGGCGACGTTTGCAAATCGAGCGATCGCGCCGGTCGGCCGCCGTCGGCATCCGCCAAGGTCCCGTCCATCGCCAACGGATCGAGCTTGGGCACCACGGCATCGATTCCCAGTTCGCCCGCCACGGCCAGCAATTCGGGCGTGATCCACGCCGAAAGCCCGATGATCCTTCGCCCCGCGAACGCCGCGCGGCGCGACTCGAGGTTCGCCGCGACGACATCGGACCAGGGATCGAGATCGACGACCACGACGCTCGCCGCCGCAGGATCGTCGACGATCCTCGCGCCGGCGGCCGACAACCGCTCCTCAAGCGTCCGGCGATAGGCCGGGTCCGATAATTCGAGGGCGATGCGTTGTCCCGCCTGTGAGCCATCCCCGGCCGCGGCGACGTCGCGCAGCCAGCCCTCTTCCCGGGACGCGGTCCACGGCAGCGGCGCGCTCTCTCCGGTGAGGCAGGCCCACTCTTGACGGATCCGCGCGGTCGCCTGCCAGACCGGAACCCGCAACCCGGCCGGCCACGCGGTCCGGGTCCGCCCATCCGCCTCACACCATGCGCCATAAATCACGACGACCCGCGCGAGGGGCGCCGCCGCCAGCAGCCGCGCGATATCGGCGGCCGTGTACTCGTCGGAGTACCGCTGCCAGACGAGGATCAGTTCGGGGGCCTCGTCCCCGGGCACGGCGTACCACGCCACAAGGTCTGAGAAGTGTTGGAACCGGCCAGTCCGTTCCAGCGGACGGATGGCGTCGCGCACCACCGCGAACTCGGCGGCTTCCGCCGCGCCAATCGACAACACCCGCGGCATACGCTCCGCTTCCACGGACCGGCTCATGAGCGCAATCTCTCGGTTTGCGGATCACGCCCGCGGCAGCATCGGAAAGAGCCGACGGATCGCGGCGGCGTCGAGTGGTGACCCGTATTCGCACCCCTCGAACGCCTCGATCAGCCGGACATGCGCCCCGCGCTCCGGCCCGTACGTCGCGAGCACCCGATCGCGATGCCGCTCGGCGAGGGGCCCGTTGAACCGCTCATAGAACGCCCGCAGAAACGCCCGCCGGCCCGTCGGATCGGTGGGGAAGCCCTCCTCCTGACACATCGTGTAGGGCAGCCACTCGAAGAACTGCGATTCATGGCACGCCATCTGATCGAGGATCTGCTCGAAGACCGGCTCGACGTCGAGGACCACCGTCGGTTGGAAGGGGGCCGGCCGTTGAAAATGATCCGACAGGTAGGCGATCACCGGATTGACCCGCAGCGCCGGCACCTCCACGACGATATGGGGCACGATCACCATGTACGCCGCATCGCAGACCAGCGTCGACGTCGCCCGATGGTCGGGATGATAGTCGTTGGGCCGATGCGTCAGAATCAGGTCGGGCTGGTAATGACGGATGAGCGCGATCAGCCGAAACCGGGCTTCCAGGGTCGGCTGCAGTTTCCCGTCGTTATGGTCGAGGATTTCATACTCGATCCCGGTCAGTTCGGTGACGGCGGCGGCTTCGGCCCGGCGGCGCGCTTCAAGCGGCCCGGGCAGTTCGCGATGATGCCCGGCGTTCCCGTTCGTCACGCTGACGAATTTCACCGCGTGCCCGTTCGCGCGGTACATCGCGGCGAGCCCGCCCGCCTTCATTTCGCAATCATCGGGATGCGCCCCGATCACCAACAGTCGCAACGGTTCATCGGCCATGACGGTTCCAGGACAAGGAGAACGAAGCCAACGCATCGTCCAAAGCCAAATCGGGCTGTGTGCCACTGGCTCCGCCAGTGGGTCTCTCTCCACGGGTCGGCCCCATGAATCACACCGGCCAAACCGGTGGACCCATGAAACAGCCACCACAAGAGGATGGGTTGTATTCTGGCGGATCAACCCCGGCTTGTCAGCCGCACGGCCGCCGATGGACGTCAATCATGGCGTCATCGGCATCGCGGGGGCGGGCGGCCGCAGCCGGAAGTGCAGCCGCAACGTCTCCCGTTCCAACGCCACGTCGAGCGTTTCCCGCCCCCGGGTCGCCGTCACCGCCGCATACCCGATCAACTCGGGCCCTCGATGATCAAGCCATACGTCACCGGTCCGTTTATCAATCAGTCGCAGCACGCCGTCGGTGATTTGCCCCGCGCCGGGATCTTTCGGGGGCTCCTTGTGGAGTTGCATCAAGACGGGGAGCGACCGGGGTTGATCGGGCGAGAAGGGCTCGCGTTCGAGCCGGCGTTGCCACAAGACCCGACCCGTGGAACGGTCGATCGCGAACAACGGCCCTTCGAAGAAGGGCGACCGATAGCCGCTGCGAACCTGCGCCTGTTGCAGCCCCGCCTGTTGCGTGACGCGCGTCGACGCCGCCACATACCACGTCTCCGCGTCGCGCGCCGCCGTGACATGATCGAGTTCCGTTGGGCAATCGGTGAGCGGGGTCTCGCCCAGCACCCGGCCCGTCGCCCGATGCAGCCGCACCATCCGTCCCGCGGGCTCGACCAACCCCACGGTCTGATCATCGAGCAGCACCGGCGCCATCCCCGCCGCGGCGACCTGTCGCCAGACCACTTCCCCCGTCACCAGATCGTGACAGACCAGTTCCCGTGGCTGTGGTCCCGCGGCTCGGGGTGTCAGCGTCAGAGCGCGACGACCGGCGAGTTGCCAGACCTCGTCCGCGGTCAGGTCGCAAGCCCGGCCGCCCAGGGTCGCACCGTCGCACGCGCGGAGCCATTCCACACGTCGTCGTTCCGGTTGCCACAAGACGACCACCTCGTGATCGCCGGTCAACACGATCCCCGGCGGCAGATCGTTGCGCGCCCAGCGTCGGAGGCCCGTCGCCAAGTCGATCGACACCAGCACCCCGCGCTCGTTGTAGCACAGCGATTCATGCGTCACCGCCCCCACTTGGCCGACCATTCGACCAAAGGGGTCGATCACGCGGAACTCTTCCTCGCGCAGACCGGGGATGGCGGGGATCGCTTCGACCCGCAACCGCTCGGGCGCGATCGCGCCGCCGCCCAACATATCCAGCTGCCACAACACCTTCGCGGCCGGTTCCCCCCGTTCGTCGACCGGCGCCAAGCCGAACAGCTCGAACCCGATGCGGACCACCACCACGCGGCCGCGGCCCCACGCCGACACCAACCCCAACAGATACCGATACGATCCCGTCCCCGCCGGCAACGCGACGTCCCAACTCCCTGCATGCCCCGCCCCGGCGAACCGGACCCGTCGACCCTGTCGCTCGACCGACAGATCGAGCCGATCAAAGAACGGACCCGACTCGGCGTCCCACGGCGCGGCGAAGTAATAGATCTGATCGTTCCGCTCCCGCCGCCGTTCCACCTCCAGCGGCCGTTCGCCCCACGCCCGCCACGATGATGATTGCGGCGTCGCCCATGGATCCCCGCGCCGCCGGGCGAACCACCGAACGTAGTCCTCCGCGAGGTCGTCGAATCCCGTCGCGCGCAGGTCCGCCGTCAACCGCTCCCCCATCGTCAGCGCCGTCGGGCCGTTCTCCGATGTGATCCCCTGCAGCCACCGCAGTTCGGTCGACAACACCGACTGTCCCAGGAAGGGATCCTGCTCGGTCGCTAGCAACCATGCCGATGTTCCCCGGAACGACTTCCACAATTCCGCCAGCCGCGGCAAGGCGAACGGATCGGTTGAGGCGCGCGCTTTGTTCCAATGGGCTTCCAACAGTGGCCGCACCCGCGTCTGCTCGGGCTCATCCGCCCGCCATAAGGTCTCCCCCAGACCGATCCACGCCAAATCGGGGCGAACCAATCGCCGCGGATTGCCTTCCGCGACCATTCCAACCATCGGCAAACCGGGCTCCAGCGCCAGCCACGCTTCAGTCACGGCGACCAAGTCTCCCGACTGCACCCCTTCACGCAGCGCCGACAACTGATCGGCGAAGCGTTCCAGCGGCTCGGTCGCCAACCGCGACAGCGCGGCAGCCCCGGCCGACCATGACGACGGATCGGCCGCGATCCGCCATCGCCACAACTGCCGCAATCGCGCGGTCCGTTCCGGCCCCTCCGGCTGGTTCATCCAACGTTGGAGCGCCGCGGGATAGTCGTTCGCCGTCAACCAACCTGTGGCAGGAGTCGCGCCGGCGACGGCATCGGTGGGGGTTCCGCCTGCTGACGTCAGCCCGCGAACCGCCGACCACGACGTGGAAACCCAACCCTCGTCGACGGCGGATAAATTCCCGAGATCGGTCCCCGACCCCAGCCATAACGCCTCGAGCTTCCCCGTCTCCAGCGACAACGCGGCGATCGCCCCAGATTCCAGCGGCACATCCAACCGTCCACCGCGGACCACGCCCCGCCCGGTGACGCTCTCCGGCAACGTCACCCGCCAACGGAGCGCGCCATCTTCCCAAGCATGGCACCGCACACCGCGGGCCGTCAGCACCAGGCAGCCATGGACCCCGCCCTCGGCCAGCGTCAGGCCTTCATCACGCGGCGCGCTCCATGCGGGTTGCCCTGATGCGGATTCCAAGACCGTCAGCGTGTCGGTTTCCGGCGCGACGCTCGCGATCCGTGCTCCCCGCGACAGGACGGACGCCTCCCGCCAACCGTCCCACCACGAATCCGGCAAGTAGGGCGTGCTTTCGCCGCGCGACCGGGGCCCCGACTCCCGCACCGTCACCCCATAGCGCTGCCCCCAATCGAACCTTCGCAGCAAGGGGTCGACCGTCACCACCGCGCCCGCCGCGGTCGGACAGACCAGTCGCCCTTCCACCAAGACCGGCGTGCAGCCGATCCGTTGCCGCGCCGGGTCCAACCCCAGCGGTCGCGGCAGATCACCAAGGGGCAGCCGCCACAACAACCCGCCGTGCTTGGCATCGATCGCCAACAGTTGCAATTCGAGCCGTTGTTGCCCCAGGACATACAACGTCCGATCGATCACCAAGGGCGCGCCGCAGAAGAAAAGTTGTTCATAGGCGTATGTCGGCCCGGCGGCCGCCCCCCCGATCCGCCACCGCAACTCGCCGGTCCGCAGGTCATACGCCGTCAAGTTGTTCCGGGGCATGCTGGGATCTTCCGGCTGAGCCGAGGCGGGCCACGGGCCGAACGGGCCGAGCGGATCTTGCCCGGTTGTGTACGTTTGCAGGACGAAGACCCGCTCGGCATCAACGACCAACCGTCCCGCGCGGGTATCGGCGAGCATCAGCCGACCCAGCGAGTCGAGCACGTTCTGCCGCGTTCCCGCATGGGGCAGGGGTTCGGTCGACCGCTCGAGCCATTCCCACGCCGCGTCCCGGATCTGCCAGGCTTCGCTCCCATCCGACCGTCGCAACGCCAGCAGCTTGTTCCACG
>CAYRVS010000152.1:0-4223 GCA_964427725.1 uncultured Planctomycetaceae bacterium
AAGTAGTACGCATCGCCATGCCGTTCACCGGCGCGCGGGGCCCGCGTCGTCGCCGAGACCGATTTGATCAACTTGACCGGGGATTCGACCAGCAGGCGTTCGACGATCGTCGTCTTGCCGCTGCCGCTGGGGCCCGACAACACCACCACCTGGAACCCGTCCGTCCCGCGCCCCTCCGCCACGCTCCGTCACTCCACGTTCTGGACGACTTCCCGCATCCGTTCCACCGCCGTTTTGAGTTCCACGGCGGCATGCGACACGGCGACGTGATTGGCTTTCGACCCGATCGTATTGCTTTCGCGGAACAGCTCCTGGCACAGAAAATCGAGCTTCCGCCCCTGGGACGCCGAAGCGGCCATCAATTGGCGGAACTGTTCCAGATGGCTCCGCAGCCGAACCAACTCTTCGGTGATGTCGGCCCGGTCGGTGAAGAGGGCCACCTCGCGCAAGAGATCGTTGGTTTCGACGGTCGCCCCCGTCCCCGCGAGCGCGTCTTGAATCCGCTGATGCAGTTTCTGGCGATACTCGGCCGCAACCTGCGGTGCGAGCGCGGCGATCTTCTCGACCTCGCGCGTGATGACCGTCCCTTGGGTCTGAAGATCGGCTGCCATCGCGGCCCCCTCCTGGACCCGAAACTCCTGGAATTTCGTGACCGCCTCGCGGATCAGCGTCAGGAGCTCGGGCAAGACCTGGTCGCCATCTCGACCGGCCCATTCTCCGGCATCGGTCACGCCGGGGAGCGTCAACAAATGGGCCAGATCGGGCGGCGCATCGAGCCCCAACTCACCCGCGACCCCTTCCAGTTGCCGCCAATAGGCGGCCAAGACCGTGGTGTTGAGTCGTGGAGCCGAGGCTTCTGCGGTTCGGTCCTGCCGCAGGAACAAGGTCACCGTGCCGCGACTGATCTGTTCGCGGAGCACGCGTTCGATCTCGGGTTCAAACTTGGCCCAGGCATCGGGCGCGCGGAGCGAGAGCTTGAAGTGCCGGTTGTTGACGCTCCGCAACTCCGCCGTGACATGCGTCCCTGCGACGACCCCGCGGGCTTCCCCGAATCCCGTCATGCTCAACAGCACGAATAGTTCCTGCAGATTCGGTGGCGATCGTCGGGATCATGTGGACAGGAGGCAGGCACCGCGACCGAATCCATCCCGGGGTATTGTCCCATGGTTGATGTAACCCATGGATGGATCGGACGGACCGTCACTCCGGCTTGGCGCTCTCGGCGGGCGCTTCCGTCGTGGCGGCCGGCGCGGGGGTCTCGGTCGCAGGTTGGTCGGCGGGCGTTGCTGGTGTCGTCGCGGCTTCCGCCGGTTGCGGCTCTGCCGGCTTGGTAGCGGCCTCACCCGTGGTGCTTGGCTCTTTGTCACCGGCCGCGCCGGCAGGTGCCGTGCCTCCGCCGGTGGGAGCGGCTTCCTTCGCCGGGTCGGTGGCGGTCTTGTCGGTGGCAGTCTTGTCGGGGGTCAGCGCCGGCGCGGTCGGAACATCGGCGGCGGCTCCGCCGGTCCATTTCGTGCCGGAGGCGCTCATGATGTAGACGTTCGCGATCGCCATCAGCACCCAAATCAGGGCCAACCCGATGGTGATCCGGGTGAAGACGTCGCCAGCCTTGGTGCCGAACGCGCTTTGGCCCCCCATGCCGCCGAGCGCTCCGGTCAAGCCGCCCCCCCGCCCGCGTTGCAAGAGGATGATGAAGATCAGGAGCAAACCGACGAAGGCGAGCGCCGTCATCGAAAGGTAGGGCAACCAACTCATCGCAGGGACGATCCTGTCCGATCGGGAATGTTCTACGCCGCGTTCCACGGCCGGCAACGGCCAAGAAACGCCTAGTCCAATGGAGGTCAACCTTAACCGGCGATGGTTTGCCGGGCGGCGCGGATGATCGGCAGGAACTGATCCGCCTTCAAACTCGCGCCCCCGACGAGAGCTCCATCAACGTTGGGTTGGGAGAGCAATTCCAGGGCATTGTCGGGTTTGACGCTGCCGCCGTATTGAATCCGCAACCCTTGTGCCACCGTCGGATTGTAACGAGCGGCGAGCCAGTTGCGAAGATAGAGGTGCGCCGCTTCGGCCTGCGCCGGAGTCGCCGTCACCCCGGTCCCGATCGCCCAGACCGGCTCGTAAGCGATCACCACCTTGTCGAGGAGCGCGGCGTCGATGTTGGCGAACGCCCCCGTCAACTGGGTTTCCAGCACCTGTTCCGTCTGGTTCGCCTGACGTTCGGCGAGCAATTCCCCGACGCAGACGATCGCCCCCAGCCCCTTGGCGCGAGTCGCGGCCAGCTTCTGATTGACGCTTGCATCGGTCTCGCCGAAGAACTGCCGCCGCTCGCTGTGTCCGAGAATCACCCACTGACAGCCGACATCAACCAGCATGTCGAGCGCGATTTCCCCGGTGAAGGCGCCCGGAGCCGCGTGGTAAGCGTTCTGGGCGCCCAATCCCACACCACTCCCGGCGAGCGCATCCTTCACCGGCAGCAGGTACGGGTACGCCGGGCAGACGGCGACATCGACCGTGTCATTCGCGGGGCATTCCGCCGCGATCGCCGCCGCCAGCGACTTCGCCGCCGCCAGCGTGACGTTCATCTTCCAGTTACCAGCCACGAACGGGCGACGCATGGGGAATCCAGGAGGTTGAGGGTCGAAGGTTGAAGGTTGAGGGTGAAAGACGAAGGACTATGGCACAAGTCAAAGCTTTCACCTTCGACCTTCGACCATCAACCTTCGACCACTCCCTCACTCCACCGGTTCACTGCGGGGGTACGAGCCGAGGACTTCCATTCGCACGGCGGTCTCGGCGAGTTGTTCGAGGACCCGCTTGAGCTTCGCCTCCTTCATGTGACCTTCGCAGTCGATGAAGAAGATGTAGCCGGTTTCCGGACCACGGAGCGGGAAGGACTCGATCCAGGTGAGGTTGACCTTCGCCGCCTTGAAGATCGCCAGCGCGTCGGACAACGCGCCCGGTTTGTGGGGAATCTGCAGCAGCAGCGAGGTTCGGTCCCGCGTGGTGGGGGCCATCGGTTTATCGCCGATCACCGCGAAGCGGGTCACGTTGCTCTTGTTGTCTTCGATGTTTTCCGCGAGGACATCGAGTTGATACTCGATCGCCGCCTGCCGACTGGCGATCGCCGCCACGCCGGGCTTGTCTCGCGCCAGTTGGGCCGCCGTCGACGTGCTGGCGACTTCGATCGGCCGGGCATGGGGCATGTTCCGGCTGAGCCAATCGCGACACTGCGAGAGAGCCTGCGGCTTACTGTAGATTTCGGTGATCTCGGCCCGCGGCGTCCGGCCCAGCAGGTTGTGGTGAATCGCCAGTTGCACCTCGCCGCAGATGCGGAGCGGCAACCGGGTGAACATGTCGAGCGTGTCGATGATCCGTCCGTCGGTGCTGTTCTCGATGGGGACCAGCCCAAAGTCGGCGTGACCGCGGTTCACCTCTTCAAAGACCGCCGCGATCGTATTGACCGGAATGAGGTCGGCGGATTCTCCAAAGCGTTCGATGGCCGCGAGATGGGTGAAGCTGAAGGCCGGCCCGAGGTAGGCGACCCGTTGGGTCCGGACCTGATTGCGGACCGCGCTGAGGATTTGGCGGAAAATCCCCCGGACCGCCCGACCGTTGAGGGGGCCGGGATTGTCGGCCTCCAATTGGGTGTACAGATCGTCGTCGAGCCGAGGCTGGTAGGTCAGCGAGCGTCGATCCTGGGCTTGCTCCAAGAGCTTGGCGGTCGCTTCGGCCCGGCGATTGACCAGCTTCAAAATTTCCTGGTCGATCTTTTTGAGTTCGGCTTCGCTGATCCCTTTGGCCGCGTGATTCGCCGACGGTTTGGCGGAGGAGGCGGTCGCTCCCGAGCCGGAGGAGGACTTGGGACGCTTCTTCGGCACCCGCTTACTCGCCATGACCACCTCGCCGGCTGGGGTTGGCCCCCAAGCCATCGCCGTAACACAAAGACTATTCAGGGGTTATCCAAGACGGGCAAACTATAAGGCAAGCCGTCTGGACCGAGCGCCGGTCGGATCGCGAGATCGTGGTTCCCAAGCGCGAAACGGCTTTGTACAGAGGGTTTTCCGTGAATGCAAGCAGCGCGAGGGCCGGGAATCGACCGGAAGTGCCGAGATGGTCGAGTCGGTGACGGATGGGGCTCGCTGTCCGAGACGAATGCCACAATGGCAGTTGCCATCTCGGCGGCGAACCATTTTCCGCAGAGCCATTATGGCAGTCATTGACTG
>CAYRVS010000152.1:4233-13152 GCA_964427725.1 uncultured Planctomycetaceae bacterium
TCTTAGTTGGGATGGAAATATTGCCAAGCCACATCTGTCATCCGGAAAAAACCTTACGTCATTTTGAATTGACAGAACTCGTCGTGGCGCACGGTTTGCTTTCCATTGTCAGCCATTCGCCACGAATCGTTTCCCTTATCCCCCAAAGCTTGCGGAGTTGACGCCCCATGGCCGTTCAGGAACGCATCATCGGTATCGATCTCGGGACCACCAACTCGGTCGTCTCGGTGATGGAAGGGGGCGAGGTCAAGGTCATCGCCAACCAGGACGGCAACCGCATCACCCCCAGCGTTGTCGCCTTCACCGAAAAGGGGGACCGCCTGGTCGGCGACCCCGCGAAGCGGCAGGCGGTCACCAATCCCACGAACACGATCTATTCGATCAAGCGGTTCATGGGCCGGCGTCATTCCGAAGTCGAATCGGAAGAGAAGATCGTCCCGTACAAGGTGGTCGGCGGGCCGAACGAGTACGTGAAGGTCGAAGTTCACGGCAAGACCCATACGCCTCCGGAAATTTCGGCGATGGTTCTTCGCAAGCTCAAGGAAGCGGCGGAGTCGTACCTCGGCCACACCGTCAACCATGCGGTCATCACCGTCCCCGCCTACTTCAACGACGCCCAACGGCAGGCCACGAAGGACGCCGGCGAAATCGCCGGGCTAAAGGTCGACCGCATCATCAACGAGCCGACGGCGGCGGCGCTGGCCTATGGCCTGCAGAACAAAAAGAACGAAAAAATCGCCGTCTTCGATCTCGGCGGGGGGACGTTCGACATCTCGGTGCTTGAGGTCGGTGACGATCTCATCGAGGTCTTGAGCACCAACGGGGACACCCACCTCGGGGGGGACGACTTCGATCAACGGCTCGTCAACCACATCTCCGAGCAGTTCCAGAAGGAGCACGGCATCGATCTGCGGAAGGACGCGATGGCGCTGCAGCGGCTGCGCGAGGCGGCCGAGAAGGCCAAGAAGGAACTGTCGAGCCAGCAGACGACCGACATCAACCTGCCGTTCATCACGATGGAACCGGCGACGGGGGCCAAGCATCTGCAGATCACGATCACCCGGGCCGAGTTCGAGCGGCTGATCGACGATCTGATCGAACGCTGCCGGATTCCGGTCGAAAACGCGCTCAAGGACGCGAAGCTGAAGCCGGAGCAGATCGACGAAGTGGTCCTGGTCGGCGGCTCGACCCGGGTGCCGAAGGTGCAGGAGATCGTCAAGAAGATCTTCAAGGGGAAGGAACCGCATCGCGGCGTGAACCCGGATGAAGTCGTGTCGATCGGCGCGGCGATTCAAGGGGCGATCATCACCGGCGAAGTGAAGGACGTGGTCCTGCTCGATGTGACCCCGTTGTCGCTGGGGATCGAAACCGAGGGGGGGATCATGACCGCGCTCGTCGAGCGGAACACCACGATCCCGGTGACCAAGAAGGAGACCTTCTCGACGGCGGCGGATGGGCAGACGGCGGTGACGGTCAGCGTCTATCAGGGGGAGCGCCCGATGGCGCGCGACAACCGGCTGTTGAGCCAGTTCAATCTTGACGGGATCGCGCCCGCCCCGCGCGGGATGCCGAAGATCGAAGTCTCGTTCGACATCGACGTCAACGGGATCCTGAGCGTGAAGGCGAAGGATCTGGGGACCGGGAAAGAGCAGACGGTCAAGGTGCAGAACGCCAGCGGGCTCGATGCGGCGGAAGTCGAAAAGATGAAGCGCGACGCGGAATCGCACGCGGCGGAAGACAAGCGGCGGCGCGAACTCGCGGAAGCGAAAAACAACGCGGCCCGCGTGCTTTACGACACCGAAAAGACGCTGAAGGAGCACGGCGACAAGCTCGACGCGGGCGCGAAGTCGGCGGTCGAGGCGGCGATGACCAAGGTTAAGGAGGCCGAGCGGGGGGAGGACGTGAGCGCGATCAAATCGGCGGTCGACAACCTGACGCAGGCGCTGATGGCCTTCAGCAAGTTGTACGAACAAGCCGCGGCGGGCGGAGCCGCGCCGGCAGGGACTCCTGGGACGGGCAAGCCGGATGACGGGGTGATCGACGCGGAGTTTGAACGGAAGGATTAGAATTCGCGTCGGGGCCGCGTCGATATGAGGATGCCGAGGTAAGGATCATGAGCGCATTGCGTGAGTACGCGGACTCACTTCCCGAGATCTACAAGGAATTGCTGCGGCAGTTTCCCCGATCGGATCCGCATCGCACGGCGGGCTCCGGCCTGGCGATGGCGACCATCTACGCGGACCTCAAGAATCAATACCGCGATGAGGGGGCCACGGTCCCCTACAGTTCGGGAATGGTTCGCGAGGCTTTCGGGCAGATGGCGGCCAGTGGCGTCGTCGAGGTCCGCAACAAGATTTTCGTCTACCCGCATCCCCTCGGGGAGCAGCTGATTGAATTGTTGAGCGGCATCAAGCCGGAAACCGTCCCGCCGTTCCCATCGCCCCCCCCCGCCGGAGTCGCGACGTGACCGCGGGGTGGCACATCGATCCTTGGCCCACGTGCGGGAAACATGTTTTCCTGGCTCACGTGCGGGAAGATCGGGAACGGTTGGCACAACCCATCTCCCGCCAGTTACGAGAGATCGGGTTAATCCCTTGGGTCGATTTTGTGGAGGGGAAAGCCATCTCCCGTTGGGAGTACCCGTTGGAGGTGCTGCGTCATGAAATTCTCGGTTGCCGGCATGTCGTGTATCTCCTGACACAAGCGGCCTTGACGCAAGGGCGTGGATGGATGGCGGCGGAGCGAGCTTATGCCGAACACCTGCAATCGCTGCTCAGCCATGATGGTGAGCCGCTGATTCGGGTGGAACTCACCTTGCGATTCGTGCAAGCGGGCTCGGCGGGGGATGTTGATCGGTTGATCGATCAGTCGATCTGGCATCCCCTCGTAACGCGATCCCGGCGGATCGTCATCCATGATCCGGATGAGCTGTCGGGTCCGATCGAACAAGCCGTGGAACAGATCGAGGGGTTTATTCAGCGGGAAATCGAACGTGGGGCCGAAATCACGCCCGACATCGTGCGCCGCTTCAACGACAATCGGTATTACGATCGCGAGTATCTAAGTCGCATCCAAGGAACATCCTTGGAACTGATGGACTGAGTCGCCGGCCGGCCCCGACGCGGTTCGTACGGTCAATCACTGCGGTCTTCGAGAGCGCCGATCGCCCGGCGTAGATCTACGACTTCATGGATTCCCGCTCGCCGCTCCGCCGGGGACCGTTCGACGTGGACGGCATGTCGGGCGGCTGCCCATGGACGTTGTCGTCTTGGCATCATCAAGGAGGCTTCGATGGCCTTTCGCATGGACAAACTGACGGTCAAGGCCCAGGAGGCGGTCCAAGGGGCGCAGCAACTGGCCGAAGGGCGGGGGCATCCCCAGCTGGTGCCGTTGCATCTTTTGGCGACGTTGCTCGAGGAGCGCGAAGGGATCGTTCGGCCGCTGCTCGACCAGCTCGGGATCAACGTCGCGCAGTTGCGGACCATCGTCGAGGCCGACCTCAAGAAGCTGCCGCAACAGACCGGGGGGCAACCGGCCGCCGGTCAGGCGTTCATGCAGGTGCTCAACACCGCCTTGCAGACCGCCGAGCAGATGAAGGACAGCTACGTCTCGACCGAGCATCTGCTGCTGGCGCTGACGACGACCGAGGATCAGGCGCTGCGGGTGCTGAAGCTCAACGGTGTCACGCAGCCGGAAGTCCTTAACGCCTTGAAAACCGTCCGGGGGGCCCAACAGGTGACCGATCAACATCCCGAAGACAAGTATCAGGCCCTGGAAAAGTACGGCAAAGACCTGGTGGCGCTCGCCCGACAGGGGAAGATCGACCCGGTGATCGGCCGCGATCAGGAGATTCGCCGGGTCATTCAAGTGCTGTCGCGACGGCGGAAGAACAACCCGGTCCTGGTGGGGGACGCGGGGGTCGGAAAGACGGCGATCGTGGAAGGGATCGCCCATCGGATCGTGCTGGGGGACGTGCCGCAGAATCTGCGCGATAAACGGGTGATCGCGCTCGATCTGGGAGCGCTGATCGCCGGGGCGAAGTATCGGGGGGAATTCGAGGATCGGCTGAAGGCGGTCTTGAAGGAAGTGACCGAGTCGCAGGGGCGGGTGATCCTGTTCATCGATGAGTTGCATACGGTGGTCGGGGCCGGCGCGGCGGAAGGGGCGGCCGATGCGGCGAACCTGCTGAAGCCCGCGCTCGCCCGCGGCGAATTGCATTGCGTCGGCGCGACGACGATCGACGAGTACCGCAAGCACATCGAGAAAGACCCCGCCTTGGAGCGCCGGTTTCAGCCGATTCAGGTCAGCGAACCGTCGGTGGAAGACACGATCTCGATCCTGCGCGGCCTGAAGGAGCGCTATGAATCGCATCACGGGGTGCGGATCACCGATCACGCGTTGATCGCCGCCGCGACGATGTCCGACCGGTACATCAACGACCGCTTCCTGCCGGACAAGGCGATCGATCTGGTCGACGAGGCGGCGTCGCGGTTGCGGATGGAAATGGACTCGATGCCGGTCGAAATCGACGAGGCGACCCGGCAACTGACGCGGTTGCAGATCGAGGCGGCGGCGCTCGCGAAGGAATCGACCGCCGACAGTCAGACGCGGCTGCAGCATCTGCGGAAGGAGATCGCGGAGCGCGAGGAGTCGGTGAAGGCGCTCAAGGCGCGGTGGGAGGCGGAGAAGTCGGCGCTGTCGGGCCTGCGGCCGCTGAAGGAGGAGATCGACAAGCTGCGATCGGCGTACGAGCAGGCCTTTTCGCAGGCTCAGCGGACGAATGCGAACGACGACTACGTCCGCGCGTTCCAGGCCGAGCAGCAACTGAAGGAGGCTCAGCAAAAACTCGTCGAGACCGAGCGAAAGGTCGCGACGCTGGGCGAAGGGCAGCGGCTGCTGCGGGAAGAGGTCTCGGAGGAGGACATCGCGAAGGTCGTCAGCAGTTGGACGGGGATTCCGGTCTCACGGATGTTGCAGACGGAACGTCAGAAACTGCTGGAGATGGAGGACCACATCCATCAACGGATGATCAATCAGGAAGAGGCGGTGACGGCGGTCTCGAACGCGGTCCGGCGGGCGCGGTCGGGGATGCAGGATCCCCATCGGCCGATCGGCTCGTTCATCTTCCTGGGACCGACGGGGGTGGGGAAAACCGAGTTGTGCAAGGCCCTCGCCGAGTTCCTGTTCGATGACGAACGGGCGATGGTGCGGATCGACATGTCGGAGTTCATGGAGAAGCATTCGGTCGCGCGGTTGATCGGCGCGCCTCCGGGATACGTCGGCTATGAAGAAGGGGGGAAGCTGACCGAAGCGGTCCGGCGGCGGCCCTATACGGTCCTGCTGCTGGATGAAATCGAGAAGGCGCACCGGGACGTCTTCAACGTGCTGCTGCAACTGCTCGATGACGGGCGGTTGACCGACAGTCACGGCCGGACGGTCGATTTCACGAACACCATCGTGGTGATGACGTCGAACATCGGCAGCGCGATGATCATGGAACTGTCGGGCGAGGCGGACGACGCCGAGATCCGACAGCGGGTGCTCGGGGCGCTGCGGAAAGAGTTCCTGCCCGAGTTCCTGAACCGGGTCGACGAAACGATCGTCTTCCATCCGCTGGCCAAGAAGGAGATTCGGCAGATCGTCGAACTGCAGCTCGCGAAGCTGCAACAGCGACTGGCGGATCAGGAATTGGCGATCGAAGTGACCGACGCCGCGAAGAATGTCCTCGCCGAGGAAGGGTACGACCCGGTCTACGGGGCGCGGCCGCTGAAGCGGGTGATCCAACAGCGGTTGCAGAACGAGCTGGCGAATCGGCTGCTCGCGGGGGATTTCCTGGAAGGGGACACGATTGTCATCGACGCGCAGAACGGAGATTTCACGTTCGCGCGGCAAGGAATCCCGCGTGGAGGATCGCGCGGACCTTGAAGCCCGGGTCATGTTTTCCCCGGGCCGCTTCGCGTGGATGGTTGCATCGTGATGCGCCGTGACGCACATTGAAGCGGATCATGTCGGTGCAGTACTACAAACGGTTCCGCATGGAATGCGACCTGACGCGGGGGCCGCAGGCGGAGCCGGTGTTGCCGACGGGATATGCGTGGGAGGCTTGGCAGTCCGGGTTGGTCGAACGGCATGCGTGGACGAAGCTGCAAAGCTTTCGGGAAGAGGTCGACGCGACGGTCTTCGAATGTCTCGGCGACTATCACGGCTGTCTGCGGCTGATGCGGGAGATCTCCCAACAGGGGGGCTTTTTGCCGGGCGCGACGTGGTTGATCACACGGCCAGGCGTGGGCGGATTCACGCCGGAGGACTGCGGCACGATTCAAGCGGTCGCGGTGACCGAGACGCTGGGCTCGATTCAGAACGTGGGGGTCACGCCGACGCATCGCGGCATGGGCTTGGGGCGGGCGCTGGTGCTGCAATGTCTGGCGGGTTGTCGGGCGGCGGGGCTGCATCGCGTGGGGTTGGAGGTCACGGCCCATAACATCGCCGCCGTGGCGCTCTATCGGCGGGTCGGCTTTCAGGTGACGCGGACGATGTACCGCAGTGTCGATCCGAGTCCGCTCGAAGTCTGACGCGAGACCCGCATGGATGGCTCTTGATCAGCAGCGTGCATCGCGGGACAGCGCCGCCCAGCGTTGCAGTTGGTACTCGGTGACGAAGGCGGTGGCGACCAGGAAGACGACAAGGATCAGCGCGAGGTGCCAGTGTTCGGGGCCGCCGGCCCGATAGAGCAACCAGCCGTAACCCAGAATCGCCCCCGCGCAAGCCACGCGGACAATCCGCGGTTCGAGCCAGAGTCCCGCGAAACTGACCAAGAGCAGATAACTCGCGATGGTGGGCCGCTCGACGCTGTCGGTCAATTGGAGCAGGCCGGTGAGGGCGACGACATCGACCAGCGTGAGCGCGAGCGGAACGCGGCGGGGATCGAGTTTCCGCGGTCCCGCGAGGTCCAGTCCCAAACTCGCCAACCCCCACAAGCCCAGGCCGACCATCACGGGGAGATAAAACTCCCAGTCGGGCGGCCCCAGCAGGCAGCGCAGGGCGATCAACATCGCGATCGCCAGAAACGCCAGCCCGCGATAACCCGCCGCGGGATGACGACGGACCCACCGCCATGCCCCGCGCCATGGCGATTCCCGCCGAATCGACAGAGGTTCCCCCGCCAGCCACGCGCCCAACTCTCGCGCCAGTTCCCCGGCCGAGGGGTAGCGCCGCGCGGGATCCTTCTCCAAACAGCGCAGCACGATCTGATCGAGATCGATGGGGAGTTTGGCGTGATGCTCACGCAGGCTGCGCGGCTCGGCTTCGATCACCTGGAGCAGCGTGTCGAGCCGCGACTCTCCGAGAAACGGCGGGCGGCCGCACAGCAGTTCGTAAAGGATCGCCCCCAGGCTGTAGACATCCGACCGCTCGTCGAGCAGCCGGACTTTACCCGCGGCTTGTTCGGGGGACATATAGCTGGGAGTCCCCAAAACGGTGCCGGTGATGGTCGGCTCGGCGGCTTCGGAAGCGCCGCGGGCCAAGCCGAAATCGAGGATGAACGGCCTGTCGGTCCGATCGAGCAGAATGTTCGAGGGTTTCAGATCCCGATGCAGAATTCCTTGCTGATGCAGATGCTCGACCCCCTCGGCGACCATTTTGAGGAGCGTGACGGACTGCCGCATCGCCAGCGGGCGGGTCCGTTGCCGCGCGACGAGGTCTTCGCCGTCGATCAGCGCCATCGCGAAGTAAAGTTGGCCCGCGAGTTCGCCAACTTCGTAAATCGTGATGACGTTGGGATGCCGAATCCGCGCGGCGAGTCGGGCTTCGCCGAGAAACCGGCGGCGCTGGTCGGCCGAGGCATGCGTTCCCGCCGTCAACAGCTTCAGCGCGACGACGCGGTCGAGTTCCGGCTGCCGCGCGCGATAGACGACCCCCATGCCGCCGCGACCCAGTTCGCCTTCGAGCAGGAATCTTCCGAAGGGCTGGCCCATACTTGACGCTGGCGCGGAGGCGGCGGGTTCCATGGCCTCCGCGAGCCGTTCCAAGCGTGTCAGACACGTCGTCCACTCGGCCAGGCTCGGGGCTTGCCGCAGGAGTTCCTGCTGGAGACTGAGGTCGTGTGTTTGGAGCGCGGCGAGATAGCGATCGACCAAGTCGGGATCGCCCATGCCGCGTTCGTCCGCCGCGTCATCGGACTGGTTCGGAGCGTGGTCGGACGGGGGTGGGGTCATCGGCGCGGCGTCACTGCCAGTAGCTGCGGTCCAAGGCGCGGTAGTTGATCGCCTCGCTGAGATGCGTCAGGCCGATCCGCGGCTCGCCTTCGAGGTCGGCGATGGTTCGGGCGATCCGCAGAATCTTATCGTGGGCCCGGGCGGAAAGTCCCATCTGCTCCATCGCCTGTTTGAGCAACTGCTCGGCCTCCGGGGCGAGGGTGCAGTGGGTCCGGATGTCGCGGGGGGACATCCGGCCGTTCCCTTTCAGCGTGTTGCCGCCGAAGCGTTCGCGCTGAATCGCTCTGGCCCGCAAGACCTGTTCGCGCATCATGTCGCTGGTGGTGCCGGTCGACTTGTCGGAGAGCTCGCGGAAAGGGACGGCGGGGACTTCGATGTGAATGTCCATCCGATCGAGGAGCGGCCCGCTGATGCGGCCCATGTAGCGTTCGATCGCCATGGGGTTGCAATGACACTGCCGCCGGGGGTCGCCGCGGAATCCGCAGGGGCAGGGATTCATCGCGGCGACCATCATCAGGTTGGCGGGGAACGTGAGGCTCCCCATCGCGCGGGAAATCGTGACCGTGCCGTCTTCCAGCGGTTGTCGCAGGACTTCGAGCGTGCGGCGGTTGAACTCGGGAAGCTCGTCGAGAAACAGGATCCCTTGATGGGCCAGGGAGATTTCGCCGGGTGACGGCGTGCTCCCCCCGCCGACGAGCCCCGCTTC
>CAYRVS010000153.1:0-13076 GCA_964427725.1 uncultured Planctomycetaceae bacterium
TTGCCTGCCCTGCGGAATGACGTGCACGGAAGTGGATGACGATGAGGTTGGGAACACTGCCAAGGCTCGTCGGTTGGATCGGGATGGTCGGTCTTGCGACAACTCTCTCGGCGCAGGCTCCCCCACTCATTCCGCACGAGGAAGCCCCCACCCAACCACCAGGCGTGCTTCCACAGACCGCGTTCGACGATGACGTTGATGGCTGGGGGCCCACCAGCGCGAACCCGAACGGCGTGTCGACCCCCGCAAATTCGCTTCACCACCAGCCCCCCCCGGCCAACATCCCTTACGAAGCCGCACCGGCCCGGCCCCTCGATGAGGCCTCGATCGCGCCACAATCGATTCCACCGTCAGAATCCGAACCATCCCAACGGGGCATTCGGTCGTTGGCCGCGCTCCGCAGCAAGTTGGGCGATCAGTCCCGGCTCAATTACGACCGGTCGCTGCTCACGTTGACGGACCATCTCGAAAACTTGGCGCTGAACGAGACCGCCGCGGTCCGGGAACTTCCGCGACATTCGGGGTCCAGCCCGTGGCCGGAAGTGGCGCCGGACGATTTGCAGCGGGCGCTCGAGCCCCGGCTGCGTGAGCTGCGCCGCGTCGTCGCACAGCTCGCAGCGTTCCGCCAGCCCGCCGCGATCGGGGCCGACGCCGATCTGCATCTGGCCCGTTACGTGTTGGTCGACGCGCAGATTCAGGCCGCCCGCATCACCGGGGAAGCCGGGGCTCTTCCGCGGTTGCTCGCCGAGCGGCAGACCCAGGCGGAGCGGCTCGTCACGCAACGGCGGTTTGATTACCACATCCTGGGAACCGCGAGTTTGACCCAACTGTCGGATGCCTTGTCGCTGCTCAATCTGACGCCGCGCGAGGAAGGGCAGTTGCGCACGGCGGCTCAGCGGCAGTTCGAAGCCTGGCGGTCGGCGGGAGCGGGAATCGGCCGAAACGAAGCGTTGCCGCTGGCCCGGTATGCCCGCGCCGAGGCGATGGTTCGGGACGGGGCCGATCGTGACTCGCTAACGCTCATCGCCTACGGACTGTTGGAAGGGGAAGACGCCCTGTTGACGACGTGGGATGACCAATGGCGGCGGCTGCCCCAAGGCACGGCGGCTTGGCATGAATTGACCCGGACCTGGCAACGCCGCTGGCAGTTGCATCAAGCCGCGCCGCGCTACGGATTGGTCTTTCCGGAAGACCATGCCGAACGGCTCGATCGCGATCTGGAGCAGTTGCAGGCCCGGGCCGCGACGGTCCGCGATCGCCGGGGACGAATCACCCCCGACCTGCTGCGGATCGACATGTTGGTGGAATTACGCCGCGCCGAGCGCGAGTGACTCAACCCGGCACGTGTCGACGCATTCCGCCGGTACGGGGTACGGGTTGAGCGGCCTGTCGTCGGGCGCGACGTCGCCGGCTGATCAGGTGCAGCCCGCCGACCAAGACCCCCGCCACGACGGCGAATTTCCACAGCCAGCCGAAGAAGAGCGCGGTGACGGCTTCCATCGGACGCTCCTATTCCAGCGGCAGCCGAGCGGCGGCTTGGACGAGGTCCGGAAAGAACCACGAACGACCCGTCGCCGCGTTCCGTGACCCTTGTTCGGCGACAGGTCCCGCCATCCGAACCGCGATCACAACTTCAATTTCGTCGGTCCGTAAGCCGGCCTGACCGGGGCGCCACGGGATCCGCCCATCGCCGCGGCTGGCGACTTCCCCCCCGCGCCAGACGATCACCCGTACGCCGGGAAGCCCGGGTTGACGTCCCATTTGATCCGCGGAACGGACCCCCAAGCGGAGCAGCCGCAGTCGCTGTTCGACGACCATGGCGATGCGGTCGGCGATGTCGTCCCCATCGATCCCTTCGCTGCCGAGTTCGCCGTCCGGATCGTGGAGCGCCAGTGGCTGGGCGAAGACCTGCGCCCCTTCCCGGGCCCCTTCGATTGCGGCCAGCGAGAGCCCGGTCATAAAGGCGGCGTCGAACGTCAGCCGCACGACCAGGTCCATCGTCATCACGAGGACCGGCAACGCCATCAAGAGCTCAAGGACGATCGATCCGTCACGCGGTCGGCGACGGGGATTCGTCGGGGCTTGTAGGCAGGAACGCATCACGTGGGCCGAGATTCCATGGGGCGACGCAAGGCGATTTGATGAAGGTTGTTACAACAACATCCGAATCGCGAGCGCCAGGTCGCGCAGTTCCGCCACGAGGGCGTCCCGCACGCACGCCAAACCGACGATCAGCCCGATCCCGACGATCGTCGCCAACAGTAAATACTCGACCGCGATCGACCCGCGACGGAGATTCCGCGTCAACACTTCGATCCCACGACTGCGCTGCATCCCGGTCCCCTGAGTCATCGCGCACCCCGGCCCGGGTGCCATGTCCCGTCGCGAGATGCAATCAGCATGCCGCCCAAGAGACGTACGGGATCGTCAGCGGCTTGGCGTGAGGCTTGAGAGATCACAGAGGTCGGCTGTGGCATTCCCCATGTGCCGTGTCGATCGGCGGAGCGCCAACAAGAGTTATCAGTGTTACCCGGAGATTACGCCCCACGCGGCTCTTTCAGAGACCACCTGCTCGACCTCCTTGGCTTCCATGCTCCGGCATGCCAGATGCAGACAAATTCTTCCCCCACCAACCGCGTATGGATGCCTTACCGACACAAGACCATGTCCCTCCCGGAAAATGCGCGGCGTGACTCCATCCACGGTTCCTCGAGCACGGCGCGGCATCGTCACTCTGGAAGTCCTCGGGGTGATGCCGATTCTGCTGATTTTCGCGGTCAGTATCGCGGAGTTCAGCATGGCGATGCGACTGCACCATAAGGTCGCCTTCGCCAGTCGTTACGGAGCCAAACTCGCCGCCGAAGCGCCCCGGGTCGGTCCCGGATCGCTGGCCGAACTCAACATCGCCGGTTCCCCGGAGTCCCTGAAGGCCCGCATCGACGGTTGGCTCATCTCCGCCGGTCTGTCTCCTTCGCTCGCCGTCCGCCTGGATCACAACGCGTGCGGCCTCGAAGGCACGCAGCAATGGCTTACGGACGAGGCTGCCGCCAACCCTCCCGTCACCGAACTCCCGGCGCTCCCACCCGGCGATCCGCTGGCTCAAGTGGCGTATGTGCGGGTGACCGTCTGGCTCCCGTTGGGACGAAACCTGCCGAACGCCTTGCGGACCTTCGGGCTCGACTGGAATGGCGCGGCGATTCACCACACGACCACGTTCCGACTCGAGTCCGACAATCAGTCTCCCGTCCCGGACATCCAGCTTGATACGAACGATCTGCCGCAAGGGGTGAATGTCGATCCCGCGAGTCTGTCCACCGCGGCGCGGCGGCGCGGAGAACCGATCCGACTGACGACCGATCGGCAAGGGAGCCTCGTCCTACCTTGGACGGCGGCGGGTTCGCGCGATGCCGAGACTCCGGCAGGTCGACTGCGCTATCGTTGGACCACCACGGGCGATCCGCTGGGCGCGACGAATCGCCGCGACTTCGCGTCCCGCGTCACGTTGAACTCTCCGCTCGATACGACGCGGATTCAGCTCGCGCTCGATGTCAGCGATGAGTGCAGTTGTTCCAGCAAGCTGGAAATTCCGGTCGAAATCCGCCGCAGCGACGCGCTTCAGGGGATTGCTCCGGGGTCGGTGCCATGACCGAATCGTCCGTCCGAGTGTCTTCGCGCCCGGGTGACCGCCGAATGTTTCGTCGTGACTCACGTTCGCATGGTCCCACACGCCGTCGCCGGCGGGGCGCGGTGCTTGTGTGGTTCGTGATGATCGTCCCGTTGATGCTGCTCATCTTGATCGCGTTGACCGACTACGCGGCGATGGCGCTGGCCCGGGTCGAACTGAAGAACGCCACCGATGCCGTCGCGCTGTCGGCGGTGAAAAGCTGGTCACAACAGGGGGCCGACGCGGCGGTCCGCGATGCGGAGCTTCTGTTCCAAGCCAATCCGGTGATCCGCCGGACCTTGGAGCCGAGTGACCACGCGACATCCACATCGAACGCGACGGGGTCGCCAACTGAAGACTCTGCGATGGGCGCGATCGCCGGCGGTGTGATCCTCGGTTGGACGGAGGAAGTCGCCGGGATGATGCGGTTTTATCCCTTGGAGGAATCGGGGACCGAACCGTCCGCTGAGGCTGGTGGCAGCCGTCAGATGGCCGTCGCCTACCGACGGAGCATCCGAGTCGCCGGCCTCTCTCCGGGCTGGCTGGGGTTGCCGCTCGGTCAGTATGAAACGAGCGCCGAGTCATTCGCGCGACTATCGCCCCGAACCGGTCGGCCGGAGCTGATCTTCGTCGACGCTTCGACCATTCCCGCGGACATGGAGGCCGAACAGCATGGGCCGCCGTAAACCCTGCGTCTCCGTTTGGATCTGGGCCTTGGGCCTGTTGCTGCTCGCCGGTTGCCACCGGTCTCCGCGGGAGCTGCTGATCGGCCGTTGGTACAACGGCGAGATGTCGCTGCGCTTCAATCCAGACGGCACGGCCTTGTACAACTCGAGTCGCGGCAAGGCGCCTGGTCGTTATCAGTTCGAGCCCTCGCTGGTCGCGGCCGGGGCGCAGGCGGGGACGCCGAATCTGATCGTGGAGGTCGCTCATCCCGGGGGGCGCGAACGCTATCAGTTCGAAGCCGTCTTCCTGGCCCAAGACCGCTTGCGGCTGCACGACCTGACACCGCGCCCCACGAGTCGTCCGTCGGAATCGGTACCGCAGTTCGCGTTGCTCCGCCGGGCCGGCGAGCCCTCGGCCCCACGGTGACCGATGGGCGTGGACGGTTCGCCGGACCGAACGGCGTCCGGCAAATCTCGCCGAATCGCGATGATCGTTACAAGCCGCCCGCCGGTGTGCCGTTCCATCCGTACAATCGTCAAAGTTCGACCTCCGGCAGCGTCCGGTTGTGACGGCTGAAGCGGCTGTAGGTGTCCGCCCCGTCGAATCGATTCTGCCTGGATCGCCGGGAACGAGTTTTTTGCAACGCACACACAATTGCCGTCCGAATCTGAGAGGGACGTGATCGTGGTCGGTGGAACCGACACGCCGATCGGGCCGCATCGCGCCTGATCCGGTCTCTGTCAGAAAGACGAGCGCGAAATGGATGTCGTGCGGTACGGAACACGGTGGCGCTGGGCCCTGTCGGGTCTGTGCGCCGCGGCGTTATCGACCTCTCCCGCCTGGGGCCAGGCGACCGACGCGAACCTCAAACAGCATGTGAATGAGATCGTCGAGGAAGTCGTCTCGGCGCAGCTCGAAGTCAAAGTCACGCGGCGTCGCTCGAAAATCCTGAGGCTCAAGCAGGATGTCTTCCGCGTCGCCGTCGCCGATCCCGCCGTGCTCGATTTCGTGGCCTTCGGGACCCGTGAAGTCGAGATCATCGGCAAGGAAACCGGCAGCACCACCGTCACGCTCTGGACCGGCGACGAACAGGCGCCCAAACTCCTCAGCCTATTGGTGACCGTCGTGAAGGACGACGCGGTCGATCAGCAGCGTCGATTAGAGTACGCCGAACTCGAAAGCATGCTCAACGAGCTGTTTCCCAATAGCCGAACGCAGCTCATTCCGATCGCCGACAAGCTGATCGTCCGCGGCCAGGCCCGTGACGAACAGGAAGCGACGCAGATCATGTCGATCATCCGGGAGAACTCGGATCAGATCGGCATCGGGCAGGGGGGGGGCCTCGTCAACCTGACCGCCGGAGGGACCGCGGCGCAGCCCTTTCCCGACGCGTCGCAACTCCCGATCAGCAGCGTGATCAACATGCTCGCCATCCCCGGCGAGAAGCAGGTGCTCCTCAAGGTGCGGATCGCCGAACTGAAACGGTCCGCGTTCCGGCAATTGGGCGCCGACGTCGATTTGAACATCAACGAATTCTTTCTGACGTCGGTCCTGGGCACCGGCGGCAACGCCCTGTTCTCGGGGACTTTCGACGACGGCTCGTTCAACATCGTGCTGCGGGCGCTCATGACCAACGGCTCGGCGAAGATTCTCGCGGAACCGAATCTGGTGACGTTGAGCGGTCAACCGGCGACCTTCCTCTCGGGGGGCGAGTTCGCCGTCCCGACGGTGGTCGGCGTCGGCGGCGCGCAGGCCGCGACCACCACCTTCAAAGGGTTCGGCACCGCGATCGCCTTCACCCCCACGGTCCTGGATAAGGATCGCGTGCGGCTGGTGGTCGCGCCGTCGTTCAGCACGCTCAATCGCGATAACGCCGTCGACGGGATCTTCGGCCTCGATACCCGGTCGATCACCACCACCGTGGATCTGCGCGAAGGCCAGGTCCTCGCGATCGGCGGGTTGCTGCAGGAGCAGCAAAACGGCCAGATCCGCAAGCTGCCGTTCATCGGCGACATCCCCGGCCTGTCCCTGCTGGGGAGCGACAAATCGATCAGTCGCGACGAGACGGAACTGATCATTCTGGTTTCGCCCGAGCTGGTTCATCCGCTCGAACCGGAGCACGCCCCGCAGATTCTCCCCGGGATGGAAGTCACCGAGCCCGACGACAAACGGTTCTTCCTGTACGGAGACATCGAAGGCCATCCCGATTGCCATCATCGCGGGACGGTCTGGCCGCTGTACAAACGCCGGCTGAAAGAGGCCGGTTACAAGGATCTCGAGCAGATCCGCGAGTCGCAGCAGTACTACCTGCATGGTCCGTTCGGCTTTTCCGACAAGTGATGTCCGGCTGACGCCGCCGTCCGACGACCTCGTTCACGCCGCCCCGCACTTTCGGTTGGGTGACCTTCCCATGAATCCATACGCCGCACGCAATCCCTGGGCCACGGCCGGTCTCGCCGCGACCGCGCTCGCCGCACAATTGATGGGGTGTGCCTCGAAGGGGCCCAAAACCCCGATCGCGCACATTCAACCCACGCCGTTGGGTGCCGTCAGCGATCCCATCTGGCAACAGCAGGAGGAGAACGCCGAGGCGTCCGACTTCGTGATCCATGAACACGAATGGGTCGGGAACTCTTCGGTGCTCAACCCGGCGGGGAAAGAGCACGTCAAGCAGATCGCGGTCCGCGCCTCGGGGACGCCATTCCCCGTCCTCGTTGAGCGGAGCAGCATGAGCGTCGATTCGCAGACCCGGCATCAGTTCCCCGTGAATGGCCATGAAGACCTCGATTGGGAACGCCGGCAGTACGTCGCGCAGGCCTTGGCGGAGATGGGGGTCGCCGATGCGGAGACCCGCGTCGTCGTCTCCCCCGCGCTCACGCCTGGGTTCCAGGAGTTCGAAGGCGAACGGGCCTACAACCGCGGCTTCTCGGATACAGGCAACTTTGGATCGGGCTTCGGCGCGTTCGGCGGCGGCTTCGGCGGTGGGGCGGGGGGCGGCTTCTTCTAGTTGACGACGCGCCTATACGAAGCGGTCATGTCTCCCGCGATGGGAATTGGTCGGTCATCCCACCGATTTCGGCCACCTTGCTTCGATGACTCGCAGGCACTCCACGATGCAGACCTTGAGAATCGCCGCGCTGCTCGGGCTTGTCGCCACCTTCGGCGGGTGCGCGTCGACCCGTGAAATGGTCGCGAAGCCTTTTACCGATCCCATCCGCGAACGGGAGATGCGGTTCGACTTCGCGCAGGTCGCCGAACGGGACGGGGATCTCCATCGGGCCGAGAAAACCTATCGCGAGCTCGTCGCCGACAAGCCCAAAGATCCCCGTTATCAGCATCGGTTGGGGGTCGTGCTGATCCGGCAAGGCAAGCTCGACGAAGGGATCGCCGCGCTGCGCGTCTCGGCGGATCAGCAACCCGAAAACGTCGAAGTCCTGAACGACCTCGGTTATGCGTATGTCCTGCATGGCCAGTACGCCGCCGCCGAACAGGTGATGCGGCAGGCGCTGCGGGTCGACGGTCGCGATCCGCGGACGATCAACAATCTCGCCCTCGCGATCGGGTATTCCGGACGGACGCAGGAAGCTTACGAGCTCTTCCGGCAGACGCAGTCCGAGGCCGACGCCCGGGCGAATCTGGCGTTCATCCTCAGCCAACGCGGCGACCTCCTGGGGGCGATCCGCGAGTACGATCGCGCGTTGTCCAAGAATCCGGAACACAAAGTCGCCGCCGAGGCGTTGATCCAGCTCACGTCGCTGCGGCAGGAACTCGATCACGCCGCGCCCGGCGACGATATTCAATACGCCTCCGCCCAGCGACCGATGGTCGCGCCGCGGCGGACACTCGAGGCCCGCCGCGCATCGTCGGTCGAACTGCTGGGCGACCTGGAAACGGAGTGAACGGCTCGACGACGACCTGGCTGGTCGTGACAATACGGCGATGCCCGCCCCCATCCTCGACGATCCCGCCATCGCCGCCACCGTCTTGCGGGACGGCGGCGTGGTCGCGCTCCCTACGGAAACGGTCTACGGTCTGGGGGCCGATGCGACCAACCCCCGCGCGGTCGCCAAGATCTTCGCCGCGAAGCAGCGGCCGAGTTTCGATCCGCTGATCGTGCATCTCGCCGCGTACGATCAATGGCCCGCCGTCGCCACCGACATGCCCCCCTTGGCCCGTCAACTCGCCGAGCGGTTCTGGCCAGGGCCGTTGACGCTGGTCCTGCCGAAACGCGAGTCGATTTCGGATCTGGTCACGTCCGGTTTGCCGACCGTAGGGGTCCGCGTGCCGCGGCATCCGCTGATGCGGCGCGTGCTGGAGCTGGTCGATCGCCCCATCGCCGCCCCGAGCGCGAACCTGTTCGGCCGGCTCAGCCCGACGACGGCGGCCCATGTCGCAAGCCAATTGGGGGCCGTCATCGACCTGATTCTCGACGGCGGCGCGTGCGCGGTGGGAGTCGAGTCGACCATCGTGCGGGTCGACGACGAAGACCGCGCGACGGTGCTGCGGTTGGGGGGGCTGTCGCTGGAGGCGCTTGGTCAAGTGGTCCGCGAAGTCCGCCTCGCGCCGAGCGAGAGCCCGACCGCGCCGCAAGCCCCGGGGATGTTGCCGCAGCACTACGCGCCGCGAACGCCGATCGCCGTCGTGGATCGGATCGAGCCCGCTCCCATCAACGAGCGCTGGGGTTGGCTCGCCCTGATGCCGGTGCAGGTCGAGGGCTATCTCCTGGGCGAGGCGTTGTCGCCGACGGGCGAGCTGCTCGAAGCCGCGACCCGCTTCTTCGCGGCGCTCCATCGGTTGGACGCCGCCGGGCTCGATCGGATCATCGCGCTGCGGTTCCCGGAAATCGGCTTGGGTCGCGCCCTGAACGACCGCCTGCAACGCGCCGCGGAGACCAAGCCGCATCCTTGAACGCACGGACACTCTCCGGGCCTGGTTGTGGCCGACCCGGCACTCCGTCCATGACATCAGCTATGCGGGCTCTCCGGAGCGTGGCTGGTCGTCCCACTCGTCGGCGGATGAGGCTTCACGCTCGGGCCCCACACGCGGTCGGTGAAGCCGCGGATCACCACATAAAAGGCCGGCGTGAGGAACAGGCCGAAGATCGTCACCCCCAGCATTCCCGTAAAGACCGCCGTACCAAGCACCTGCCGCAGCTCCGCGCCGGGCCCCTCCGCGCGGGCCAGCGGCAAGACGCCCAGGATGAACGCGAACGAGGTCATCATGATCGGCCGCAACCGCAGGCGACAGGCTTCGATCGCCGCCTCGAACCGGTTGCTGCCGTGATCTTCCAGGTGTTTGGCGAACTCGACGATCAACACCGCGTTCTTCGCCGCCAACCCGATGAGAACCACGAAGCCGATCTGCGTGATGAGGTTGTTGTCCATCCCGCGCGCGGCGACCCCCAACAACGCGAACGGGAGGCACACCGGCGCGATGAGAATGATCGCCAGCGGCAACGACCAACTTTCATATTCGGCGGCGTGCGTCAGGAACACGAACAAGACGCACAGCGGAAAAATATAGAGCGCGGTATTGCCCGCAAGCCGTTGCTGATACGCGATATCGGTCCAGGCGATGCTCATCCCGGGGGGGAGTTTTTCCTCGGCGAGGCGTTCGATCGTCGCCATCGCCGTCCCGGAGCTGACTCCGGGAGCGGCGTCCCCTTGCACTTCGGCGGCGGGGAACATGTTGTACCGGACGACGCGATCGGGCCCGCTTTTCCAATCGACCGTCATGACCGACCCGAGCGGCACCATCGCCCCGGTGGCGCTGCGGGTTTTCAGTTGGAGAATGTCGTCCGGCTGCGTGCGGAACGCCCCGTCGGATTGGGCGCGGACCTGATACGTCCGCCCGTAGAGGTTGAAGTCGTTGACGTACGCGGCCCCGAGGTTCACCTGCAAGGCCTCGAAGACGTTGGACAACGGCACGTCGAGCATGCTCGCCTTGACGCGATCGATGTCGGCGTAAAGCTGCGGGGCGGAGGCGCGGAACGTCGTGAAGACGTTCGACAAACTCGGTTCCCGATAGCTCGCCATCACCAGTTCGTCGGTCGCATCCTGCAAGGACCGCAACCCCGCGCCGGCCCGATCCTGCACCAGGAACTTGAAGCCCCCGGCGGTCCCCAGCCCATCGACGGGCGGGGGATTGATCACGAAGATCATCGCGTCGGGAATCGTCATGAACTTCTGCTGGAGCTCCGCGAGGACTTGGCCGACCTTCCCCGCCGCGCCATGGCGGTCCTCGAACGGCTTGAGGGGGAGGAAGATCGCCCCGGCGTTGGGACTGTTGGTCCGCGTCGCCCCCGAGAAGCCGACGAACGACACGGCGTGTTCGACCATCGGATGCTCGAGCGCCAGCGCCGTCGCCTGCTTGACGACGGCGTCGGTCCGATCGAGGGACGCGCCGTCGGGGAGCTGCACCGCCGCGACGAGGTAGCCTTTGTCCTGCGCGGGAATGAAGCCCGCAGGGACTTTCAGGAACCCCCAACCCGTCGCCACCACCAGCCCGACATACACCGCGAGGGGCAGGACCGCGCGCCGCACCAGCAAAGCGATCGTACGGCCGTAGACCGCGGTCAGCGCGTCGAAGAAGCGGTTGAAACCGCGGAAGAACCAGCCGAGCAGGAAATCGTAGAACCGCGTGAACCAATCCTTCTTGGCCCCATGCGGCTGCAGCAGCAAGGCGCACAAGGCGGGGCTGAGGGTGAGGGAGTTGAACGCCGACAGCAGCGTCGCCACGGCGATCGTCAGGGCGAACTGGCGATAGAACTGCCCCGTGATCCCCGAGATGAACGCGGTCGGGACGAAGACCGCCGACAAGCCGACGGCGATGGCGATCACCGCGCCGGTCACTTCGTCCATCGCCTTGTAGGCCGCCTCGCGGGGGGCCAAGCCGAGCGCGATATGCCGCTCGACGTTTTCCACGACGACGATCGCGTCGTCGACCACGATGCCGATTGCGAGGACCAGACCGAACAGCGACAGCATGTTGAGCGAGAACCCGAACGCCGCCATCGCGATGAAGGTCCCGATCAACGAGACGGGAATCGCGACCAGCGGGATGAGGGTCGCCCGCCAGTTCTGCAGGAAGACGAGGACTACGATCACCACCAGGATGACCGCCTCGTAGAGCGTATGGATCACCGACTCGATCGACTCCTCGACGAAGACGGTCGGGTTGTAGACGATCTGGTACCCCAGTCCTTTGGGAAAGCGGCGCGAGAGTTCGTGCATCTTCTCTTCCAGCGCGTGCGCGGTCGCCAAGGCGTTCGAGCCTGGCCGCTGCGCCACGACGAGCGCCACCGCCGGTTCATTGTCGAGATAGCTGTTGAGCGAATAGTCGCGGGCACCCAGTTCCAGCCGCGCGACGTCGTGGACGCGGATCACGCGGCCGTCGTCCCCGGTGCGGACAATGATGTCGCCGAACTCGGCGGGCTCGATCAACCGGCCTTGCGTGTTGACCGAAAACTGAAAGTCGCCGGCCTGGGGCAGGGGGGGCTGGCCGATCACCCCCGACGCCACCTGGATGTTCTGCTGTTGCATGCTCCGGACGACATCGCCGGGCGTCAGGCCCAGATGCGACAGCTTCTCCGGGTCGAGCCAGACGCGCATCGAGTACTCGCGAAGCCCGAACGGCGTGACGTCCCCCACGCCGTCGATCCGCGTCAATTCATCGCGGACCTGCAACAGCGCGTAGTTGCCGACGTAGAGCTGATCGAACGTCTGGTCGGGGCTGGTGAGGTGAATCACCATCAACAAGTCAGGCGACGATTTCAGGGTCGTTACCCCCAGCCGCCGGACGTCTTCCGGCAGACGGGGGAGCGCGATTGAGACGCGGTTCTGCACCAGGACCTGCGCCTTGTCGAGATCGGTGCCGAGTTTGAAGGTGATAGTCAGCGTCATCACGCCGTCGCTGGTCGATTGCGACGACATGTAGAGCATGTCCTCGACGCCGTTGACCTCCTGCTCGATCGGCGTGGCGACGGTGTCGGCGATCACCTCGGGCGAGGCTCCGGGGTAACTCGCCCGCACCAGAATCGTTGGCGGGACCACATCGGGATATTGCGACGCCGGGAGCGCCAAGTACGCAATCGTGCCGAGGATCATCGTGACGATCGAGACCACGCCGGCGAAGATCGGCCGATCGATGAAGAAGTGGGCGAACTTCATGGCCGGGTCTCCCCAGCCGGGGCGGCGGCGTCGGTTCCCTCTGTCGCGGGGGGGGGACTCTCCGGGGTCGGCGCGGCGGTGGGGGGCATTTCGCGTGTCTTGAGAGGATCGTTGCTCGAACGCGATTCCAAATTCGCCGCCGGCGCTTTCGCCGGCACGATCCATTCCTCTTGGGGAATCGGTTCGTAGACGTCGGGCAGATCCTGCGGTTCGGCGGTGATCGGCTCGTTGGTCGGCGCGACGACATCACCCGGCCGCACGCGCTGCTGCCCCTTGATGATGACGGTCTCGGTCCCCGCGAGTCCCTTCCGGATGATCCGCAGGCCATGTGACAGCCCACCCAACTCGACGACTTGGCGGCGGACCTTGCTCCCCTCCGCGACGACAAGTACGAATTTTTCCGATTGATCGGTCCCCACCGCGCGATCGGGAATCAGGATCGCGTCGTATTGTGCGGTGCCGGGGAGCCTCAAGCGCGCGAACAACCCGGGCGTCAGGGTCAGATCATCATTACGGAAGATGGCGCGGCCGCGGATCGTCCCCGTCGCCTGGTCCAGCCGGTTGTCGACGAAGTCCAT
>CAYRVS010000154.1:0-1388 GCA_964427725.1 uncultured Planctomycetaceae bacterium
CGGACAGCCTTACTCACCCCCGAGGGCACCCCGCTTCGCACCCGGTTGGCGACCCATTGGGAGTCACAATTCGCGTTTCGCCCGCAGGGAGACCTGTTCGCAACCGGGGGATTCGCCTCATCTCGAATTACCGCGTGGCGGATCGCCGATCTGCAGCCGCACTGGCATGCCCTGCTGCTCGACGAAGGAAAGGCCGCCACGTTCTCCGCCGCCGGGGAACTTTTGAATGACCAACCCGAGGACCTCGACGCGTTGCTCGTCTACTACATCGACCGCGGCGATGGCCGCATCGAAACCCTCACCCCCGCCACGTTCCGCCAGCTTGTCGCCGCAGGAAAAGCCGCCGCCGACCCGGCAGCCCCCCACTGAGCGGGCCGCGTCATGTGCGCCAAAGTCTTCAGCGGTTCCAGCGCTGCTTCGTGCTCGTTGGCAGGTTCGTCAACCCCTGGTTGGGAAGAGCCGTGATGCCCGCGATCGTGCCGGTTCCGTAAGCTCGACCCGCGGATTACACTATTCTCTGTACCTCAAGGTCATGGAGGGTCACGCTTTCGACCCCGGGATGATTCGTCCTCATGCGCGGATTACCGCCGCACACGATGCCAAGAGATCAGATCGGGCTCATCGTGGGGATCTGGTTCATCAGTCTGGCGGGATTGATGTGTGCCGCAGCGGCGGCGGATGTCGAGCTGTCCGCGTTTCTGACCGAGCATTGCGTCGCCTGTCATGGTGAGCAAGCCGCGTCGGCCTCCGGAAATGTTGCGTTTGATCTCGGCGACCTCGCAGAGCCGGGATCCCGACCGGAGCTGTGGGAACGGGTGATTCGTAAGCTCTCGACGCGGCAGATGCCCCCGGTAGGCGAGCCCCGACCGAGCGAGGCGGACTACGTTGCAATTCTGGACAAGTTGCAGACGACACTGGACACGGCCGCGGCGGCACACCCGCAGCCGGGGCGAACCGCGACGTTTCGGCGGTTGACCCGGACCGAATATCAGAACGCGATTCGCGATCTGCTGGCGGTCGAGATCGATGCCGGAACGCTCTTGCCGCCGGACGAGTCGAGTCACGGGTTCGACAACATCACCGTGACCGGGTTGTCGCCGGTGTTGCTCAATCGCGCGTTACTGGCGGCGCAAAAAGTGAGTCGCCTCGCCGTCGGTGGGACGGAGCGCTCGCTGGGCGGGGAGACCTTCCGGGTTCGGCCCGATCTGACGCAAGACGCCCATCTTCCCGGGTTGCCGATCGGCACCCGCGGCGGCACGGTCGTCGCCTATCACTTTCCACAAGACGGTGAGTATGAAATCCAAGCGTGGTTGATGCGCGATCGCAATGAAGAAATTGAAGGCCTGCGCCAACGGCATGAACCTGCTGATCGCCCGGCTGATAGCCCG
>CAYRVS010000154.1:1398-13068 GCA_964427725.1 uncultured Planctomycetaceae bacterium
GGCTGACGTTGTTCCCGATCGCGCCGCCGCCCAAGGGGCAAAGTGACGCCGCGGTCGATGCCCAATTGAAATTCCGGACACGGGTCACGGCGGGGAAGCATCACGTCGGCGTGACCTTCCTCAAGCAATCGGCCCCGCTGCTCGAGACCCTGCGGCAGCCGCTCAATGTCCACTTCAACTATTACCGGCACCCGCGAATCGGCCCGGCGGTCTATCAGCTTTCCATCATCGGGCCCATCGTGGCGACCGGACCGGGAGACTCGGAAAGTCGCCGTCGGGTCTTCCTCACCCAGCCCACCGGTCCCGAGGAGGAATCCGCGGCGGCGGAGACGATTCTACGGTCGCTCATTCGCCGGGCGTGGCGGCGACCGGTCACCCCCGCCGATCTCGCCGCCATTTGGCCCTACTACCTTCAAGGCCGCGCGGAGGCCGATTTTGAAGCGGGGATCGAACAGGCGCTGAGCGCGATCCTGGTCTTTCCCGAGTTCCTGTTTCGCATCGAGCGCGATCCCGTCGACATCCCGAGCAAGGGGGCCTATCGGTTAAGCGACGTCGAACTCGCGTCCCGGTTGTCGTTCTTCTTATGGAGCAGTCTGCCTGATGAGGAACTGCTGTCGCTCGCCGAAGCACAACAACTCTCCAACCCCGACGTCCTGACCGAACAAGTGGCGCGAATGCTGCGCGATCCCCGGTCGATGGCGCTGGTCACCAACTTCGGCGGGCAGTGGTTGCATCTGCGGAATCTCGAGAGCGCCGTTCCCGATATGCGGCTCTACCCTGACTTCGATGACAACCTGCGGCAAGCCATGCGCCGCGAGACCGAGTTGCTGCTGCAACAGGTGATTCAAGCCGATCGCAGCGTCCTCGCGTTGCTCCGCTCGGACAGCACCTATTTGAATGAACGTCTGGCCAAGCATTACGGCGTTCCGCATGTGTATGGCAGCGAGTTTCGGCCGGTGAACGATGTGGCCCGCTATGGCCGCGGCGGGATCCTCCGGCACGGGAGCCTGCTGACGGTCACCTCGTACGCCACGCGGACTTCGCCGGTGCTGCGCGGGAAGTGGGTCCTGGAGAACATTCTGGGGACCCCACCTCCGCCGCCACCGGAGAACGTGCCCGCGCTCGAGGACAACACGGTGGAGGCGACGCTCTCGGTCCGCGAACGGCTGGCCCAACATCGCGAACATGCCGCCTGCGCAAGTTGCCATAACCTGATCGATCCGGTCGGGCTGTCGTTCGAGCACTTCGATGCCGTCGGTCGCTGGCGGACCCGCGAAGGGAACGAACCGATCGATGCGCGCGGGGGCCTCGCCGATGGCAGCCGGTTTGTCGGGGTCGAGGGGTTGGAGACGGCGCTGCTTGCGCGACCGGAGCTCTTCGTGCGGACCCTCACCGAAAAGTTGCTGACGTATGCCCTCGGACGCGGATTGACTTCGACCGATGCCCCGGCGGTCCGTAAAATCGTGGCCGAGGCCCGCCGCGACGACGATCGTTTCTCGGCGATCATTCAGGGCATCGTCCGCAGTGTTCCCTTCCAGATGAGGCAGGCTCCATGATCGTCACCAAACGCGCCTTGCCGCGCCGGACCTTCCTCCGCGGTCTGGGAGTCTCGCTCGCCTTGCCGCTCCTCGATGCGATGGTCCCCGCGCTCACGGCGGCGGCGCAGACCCCGCTCCATCCCGCGCGGCTGCGGCGGCTCGGTTACGTCTATATGCCGATGGGCTGCGACCTCTCGCGGTGGACGCCGCAGGGAGGCGAGGAACTGGGCGCGTTGTCGCCGATCCTCAGTCCCCTTGAACCGGTGAAGCGGCACGTCACCATTCTCTCGGGGATGGAGCTCCGCAACGCCTATCCCGGGACGCATGCGACCTCGAACGCCGCCTTCCTCAGCGCCGCGTTCGCCAAGCGGACCGAAAGCACCGATTACCATCTCGGGACGACCGCCGACCAACTCGCCGCGAAGGTGCTCGGGCAAGACACGCCCCTGCCGTCGCTCGAGATGTCGATGGACCTGCTGTCGGTCGTCGGCCAGTGCGACAACGGTTACGCCTGCGTCTATCAGAATTGCCTGTCGTGGTCCTCCCCGACGACGCCGTTGCCGGCGGAGGCGCATCCGCGGGTCCTCTTTGAAACCCTGTTCGGCGCGGGGGGCAAACCGGCCGAGCGCGCTGCGGACCTCCAGCGTCAGGCGAGTCTGCTCGATGCCGTCGCGGACGATTTCCGTCGGCTGCAAAAGACGCTGGGGCCGAGCGATCAACAACTCGTCGCGCAGTATCTCGATGCGATCCGCGACGTCGAGCAGCGGATCGCCCGGGCGCAAGCCGCGACCGATGAGGAGTCGCTCCCCGATCTGGAACGTCCGGCCGGCGTGCCGGCGTCGTATCAGGAACATGCCCGGTTGATGTTCGAGTTGCAGCGACTGGCGCTGCAGGGGAATGTCACGCGGGTCATCACCTTCCAACTCGCCCGCGAGACCAGCAACCGGGTCTATACCGACATCGGGATGACCGAGCCGCATCATCCCCTCACGCATCACGGCAACGACCCGGAGAAGATCGCGAAGGTCGCGCGGATCAATGAATTCCATGTCTCGCTGTTCGCCGAGTTCCTGCAGAAGCTGGCGGCGACGCCGGAAGGGGACGGGTCGCTGCTCGATCATTCGCTCTATATGTATGGCAGCGGGATGGGGAACCCGAACGTCCACAATCACATCGACCTGCCGATCATTGTCGCGGGAGGGGCCGCCGGGAAGATGCGCGGCGGACGGCACATCGCCTACCAGGAGCCGACCCCGCTGGCGAATCTGCATCTGACGCTGCTGGAAAAGGTCGGCGTCCCGCTCGACCGCTTCGCCGACAGCCAGGGACCGGTCAACGAGTTGTTCGCCCCCGTCACGCTGTAAGCCGGATGACGTAGGGCCGGTTCCACCGGCCGAATCGTTCGACACACGACATTCCGCGTGATATTCCAGCAAATGGCCGCGACACCATCCGGACAGCGGGTGGCCCCGGTTGCCTGTCTTCAGGCTCCCGGGGTCGCGGTCGCGACAAGGATCATGGGATCGACCCGCAGTCGTCTCTGGAGATCGTGCCCATGAGGTTTGTGGCTGCGCCACCCAGACAGACCTGCGGTCAACCTGGGCCACCCGCGGTTCCACCGGCCGAATCGTTCGACTCGCGAAATTCCGCGTGATATTCCGGCACGTTGCCGCGACACTCTCCGGATAGCCAACCTGAGGTGGCCGGTCGAACCGGCCCTACGGTTCTTCACCGCAAATCGTTTCGCAGCTTGACAGATCAAAGTCCACAAGTTCATGCTACGCTGCCGAAGTGCGGCAAAATTCTGTCGCGCTTCGGCGCTCGAGTGCCTGTCCCTCTCCGAAGCCGAGTCTGCGTTGTGGCCGCAAGATCGCTTTCGGCGCAAGAATGCGACTTACAGACTCCTTGAAGTCCCTGCCTTCGCTCGTCAGCGGCTTGAACAAGGATCTACGAATGTCCGACGTATCCATTTCCGAAGCCCCATCAACCACGCATGCTCAGTCTCCCTCGCGCGTCATCGCCTGCGTATTGCTCGCGATGCTCGGGCTTGGGATGTCGGCTTGGGCCTATCAGTTTAATGGCCCCGGCGGGCCGATCCTGACTTGGGGAATCTTTCCCGGCGCGCCGTTCGTGATTCTCGCCGGCCTGTCCCTCGTCTCGCGAATTCCGCTGCGCGTGACCAGCGGAGCATCCCTCGGCGGTTTGTTGGCCGTGGCCGTGCCGTACGGGGCGATTTGGTACGAGTCCCTGAATTACCACGGTGGCGGCGCGAATATCGGGCTCGGAATCCTGCTGCTTGCCACGCTCGTGTTGCTGCCGATTCCCATGCTCATCGGCGGGTTCGCCGGCTGGTGGTGCGGACACGCAAAAAAATTCGTAGTAGGGCCGGTTCCACCGGCCGAATTGTTCGATGCACGAGGTTCGGCGTGAAGTTCCAGCAGTTTCCGCGACACTCTCCGGACAGCCAACCTGCGGTGGACGGTCGAACCGGCCCTATGGAACTTGCTGGGTTTCGCTGCGCTCACCCAGCCTTCTCTCTACTTCCTACTCCCGATACCCCTCATGCCGCGCGGGAACCGATCGATGTCTGGTCGCTGTGGGTTGTGGATCGGGCTGTGGTTGTGGGCGACGGCGGGCGGGGCGGCGGAACCGTCACCCCTGGCCGATGCCGTCGAAGCCCGCGATCAAGCACGGATCGCCGCGCTGCTCGAGACTTCGGTCGCCATCGATGCCCCGCAGGCGGATGGAATGACCGCGCTCCACTGGGGGGCGTATCACGGTGACCGCGAGCTGGTCGACAAGCTGCTGATGCGCGGGGCCGCCGTCGATCCGGAGACCCGCTACGAGATCACGCCGTTGTCCTTGGCCCTCTTGCATGGTCACGCGGCGGTCGTCGATTCGCTGGTGGCGGCGAAGGCGAACGTTCGGCATGTCTTGCCGGGCGAGGAAACCTTGCTGATGGTCGCCGCCCGCACGGGGTTGGTCGCGCCGCTGCGGCGATTGATTCAGGACGGGGCCGACCTTGAGGCCCGGGATCGCAAGGGACAGACGGCGACGATGTGGGCCGCGGCGGAGGGGCATGCCGAAGCGGTCGCGGCGCTGATCGAAGCCGGGGCCGATTGGCGGGTGAGGCTTCGTTCGGGTTGGGATGCGGGCTTCTTCGCGGCTCGGGAAGGCAAGATGGCGGTGGTCGAGCGGTTGCTCGCCGCCGGGGCGGACGTCAACGCGGTGGCGCGGATCACGTCCGCTCCGGGGTCCGAGAGTCAGCGGAACCGCACGCTGCTGTTAGTCGCTGTCGAGAACGGCCACTTCAGTCTGGCGGCGCGGCTGCTCGAACGCGGGGCCGACCCGAACGCCATGCCCGGCGGATTCTCGGCGTTGCATGCAATCACCTGGGTCCGCAAACCGCTGCGCGGCGACGGCGATCCGCCCCCCATCGGCTCGGGAGAACTGACCAGTCTTGATCTCGTCCGGGCCTTGGTGAGCCGCGGCGCCGATGTCAACGCCCGGTATGAGCACGGCGGGACCAGCCGCGGCAAGTTCACGACGGCCGGGTCGACCCCGTTCCTGTTCGCCGCCCGCACGGCGGACCTCCCCTTGATGCAACTCCTCGCCGAACTGGGGGCCGACATCACGCTCACCAACCGCGATGGCTGCCCGCCGTTGTTGGCGGCCGCGGGGGTGGGGGCGCTCGAGGGGGGCGATGAAGCCCCTGGTACGGAAGCCGAAACGATCGCCGCGGTCGAATGGTTGTTGGAGCGGGGGGCCGACATCAATACGGTCGACAAGAACGGCGAAACGGTGATGCACGGCGCGGCGTATCACGATTGGTCGAAGCTGGTGCCACTGTTGGTGGCCCGGGGCGCCGACATCGCCGTCTGGAATCGCGAGAACCGTTGGGGGTGGACGCCGCTGGTCATCGCGACCGGCTATCGCCCCGGCAACTTCCGACCGGAACCCGACACGATCGCCGCGCTCCACAAGACGATGCTCGCGCAGGGGGTGACACCCCCGCGCGATCCGAAACCGGGCATGGGCGCGGCGGCGAAGGATTACTGACGATCGCCTGGGCCGGTATGGACCGAGATTGCTCGATCGTTTCGACGCTTGGTGCCGCGTCTGTTCGTCATCAGCCCCGGAATCCGCCACCGGGATCCGGCACCGGGTCGGACGGCGCGACGAAGCCACCGGCACCCGTCGGTGTGATCGCCGACTGGGCAGGGAAAGACTCCGCGTTGTGACGCGCGGCTGAAGATCCATGTCTTCCGGGTTGCCGACGAGAAACGTCTGCCGCGCAACCCGACAGCGCCATCCTCGACAACCTCCGAGCGATCCGGCAAGACCGCCGCGTGTCGTGGCGGAATCGCATCAACCACCCCACGAAAAGCCGACGACCGTCGACTCGGATCACCGGCTTATTGCACGACGTCTTCCAACTGCGGGACGGGTGACTGCGGGACGGGCGCGGGATCGGCGCCCCCCTCCGGGACCGGCAAGGGGCCTGAACTGGGGGGGAGATTGGGAGTCTCCATGGGGACGCCCTCCTCCGCCGCGGGCATCTCGGTCGGCATTCCGGCCTCTTCGTAGCCGTCCGAGCCGTCAATGTCGAACGCCGGGGCGGCATACGACGGCGGACCGGGAAGCGTGAAGTCCGAGGGTTCGGTCTCGAGCCGTTTCGCGGGGATCCCGTAGCTACGGGCCCAAGCGCGTCGCAGCGCTTCGTCATACGCCGCCGGAGCCCAGTTCCCTTCGGCGAGGAAGATGTTGTTCTCCTCCAGCAGCGTCCCTTTTCGGACCCGCAGGTCGGTCAGCGCCTGATTGTATTTGACCAGCGACGAGTGATACCCGACCTCCGCCGCCGACAATTCCGCGCGGCTGCGCAACAGCAGATCGACGGGGACGCGGCCGGCTTCGTACTCCTGCTGGACGACTTCCGTTTCCTTCGCCGCCGCCATCCGCCGGTGGAAGTTGGTCTCGGCGAGTTGATACCACCAGTCGAGCAATTGGAACGAGTTGCTCAATTCGTGACTGACTTCGAGTTCCTGCGCGCCAAGGACCGCGCGGGCCTTCGACAAGCGGAGTTCGAGGTTTCGCCGCGTCGCCAGGGCGCTCCGCAGGCCGACGGGCAACGACAGCTCGAAGCCGAGATCCCATGCGGTCTGGTCGCCGCGAGTGAGCGTCGAGTAGGCGCTGTTGAGCCCGTCGGGGGTGATGCCGTCGGCGGAGTTCTGCGAGATGAGCTGATCGCCGAAGCCGTTGACCTGATAGCCGGCGACGAAATCGAGCCGGGGTTTGACCAGGTTCTGCGCCGCGATCAGTTGGAGTTCAAGGCTCTTGATCGACCACTTCTGCCGCCGTAGTTCGACGCGATGGACCAGCGACTCGGCGAGGGCCATATGCCAGTCGGCGACGTATTCGGCGGCGAGGGGTTCGTCGGACGGCCGGATGATCCGCCCGTCGTTGACCGGCAGGCTGAGCATGCGGCGGAGTTGGCCTTCGTTGGCGTAGAGCGCGCCGAGGGCGTTCTCGACGCGCATCCGGCTGGAGAAATAGTTTTCCCGCGCCTGGACTTCGTCGACGATCGAGCCTTTCCGCGCGCCGAGCTCCATCCGGCGTTTCGTCGTCCGCCAGAACTGCAGCGCCGCGTCGCGCGCGGCCAGTTCCGCGTCATAGGTCCGGTAAGCGAGGTAGAGCTCCCAGTACAAATCCTCGACGTCGCGGATCATTCCCGTGACGTTGAGTTCGAAATCGGCGAGGCTGATGTCGTTGTTGATTCGCGCGATGAGGACCCCGCCTCCGGTGACGTTCAGCCCCGGAATCGTCTTGAGATACGGGCCCGCGATCCGCGTGTATTCGGTCCCCGCCCCGGCCAGCAACGGCTGCCGATAGTCGGCCCGCACAAAGCCGCGATAGACCGACGGGAAGAGCTGGAAGTTTTGATTCGTGCCCGTGTAGTTCCAATTGTGGCTGAACTCGACCGCCCCGCCGTTGGCCAGGGCCTTCCCCAACGAGGAACGGAACTGCGCGTTCTCGCTGACGAGCGTTTGGCCGAAACCGAGCCCCCCGCCGAGGAAGAAGTTGTTCTGGATCGATTCGTCGCGGCCCCAATTCATCGAGGTCTTGAACTGGGCGTCGAACGCCGACAAGGCCTCTTCGACCCCCGGCTGGAACGGGTTGGCGCTGGTTTCCTGAATCGCCGGATCGAATTTGGAGGCGACGCGGTCAGGGTTGTTCATCAGGGGGTTGGCCCCCGTCTTGAACGTGCCCCGCGCCTTCAGGATCTGATTATGACTCAGCGCGAATTGCAGCGCGTCCTGCAGCGACAGCTCCCAGACTTCCTGTTGGGAGGGATCACGGACGGTCGCGGGCGAGTCGCTGAACTCGACGTTGGGGTCGGTTTGCGACTGCGTGGTGGGATAATCGATCTGGGTCGCCTGCTGCTTGTAATACTGCAGGTCGGCGTCCCCGAAGTAATGGAGTTGTTTGGCCTGATGACAGCCGGTCAGGTGGCCGGCGAGGCAAAGCCCCGCGACGGTCGAGCGCCAGAGGCGCGTCCGCCAACCGTGCGGCGTGACCCCCAAGTCCATACCTGCCAACACTTTCCAGTGGAAGGATTGCCCCCCAGCCTTTCCACGGCGGCTGGACCGTGCCCTGGCGGCGCACGAACAACCGCGCCGACCGGAACAGACGGTAGACGTGATATCGTCGGTACAGCCGGTACACTTTGACAAAATTCGACGGGAGGACACGCCGGTCGCCCCCTTGCTCCAGCTTGCGCGGACCACCGCGCCGGTGGGCCCACCAGAACCAAGGCGATCGAGCGCCCTGCGGTCCAGCATTCGATGGCTTGGGTTGGGGCCCGGGACCGATCCATGAAGATCGGATGAGTCCGGCCGGACCGGACTTGACGGTGAGTTGGACGGTCATGAAGGTGATCGCTTTCGGGATGCGGCTGGGTCGAAAAGAGGATTGGCAAGGCGTACGGCGGCTGTGTTACACTTCCGGCAGCCCGTGGGACAGGTCGTGCTTCCGTTCCCGTCGTCCCCTCTCGCGTCGTAACCCGTGACGGACACTACACCTGGAAGGATGGCTCCGTGCGTCACCTGTCCGCCCCTTCAATGCGCCGATCGACCCGTTGGTGGAATCCGGGTCGCGCGCTGATCGCATGGGTGCTGCTGACGGCCGTGATCATGGCCCCGCTCCCACTGACCGCCCAGCCGCCGGGGATGCGGCCGCCGATGCCGGGCGGCCCGCCGGTAGGCGGCAAGAAGCCGAGTCCCAAGCCCGCCGCCAAGAAGCCCGCCGCGGCGCCCAAGGTCCAGGTGCCGACCGAGCCGGTGAACGAATTCGGCCTGCCGCTGAATTACAAGCCTCCGGGCGAAGTGCCGGATCTGATGACCCTCGATCAGCCGCTGCTCGATGTTCAACTGAAGGAGTTCTGGAAGAAGAATAAGACGAAGTATTCCACGACGCTTCGTAACGGGACGATGACGGAAGCCGACAAGGCGTTGATCGCCGACGGGATCAAGTACCGACTGTATGTCATGGCGGAGAAGGACGAACTCCGCAATCTCTATGATCTGCGGCTCGACATTTCGGGGACCGACCTGGGACAGGCGGCGAAGATCCCCACGAAGGCCGACGACGTCAAGAAGTTCCGCGAGTTCGTGATCCAGCAGATCCTGAAGAACATCGACCCGCTGCTGAAGAACAATTTCTACGTGCGGTATCAGGCGGTCACGCTGCTCGGGGAACTCGACCTGCTTCCCGCCGACGCGAATCGGCAGTTCAAGCTCGAGACCTACACCCCCGCCTGCCTCGTGCTGATCAAGGTGCTGGATGATCCCGAGCAGCCGACGGCGATCAAGATCGCCGCCGCCCGCAGCCTGATCCGGCTGATTCGGTTTGGTGATCTGCCGGTGGAAAGCCGGCATAAAGTCGCGGCTTCGGTGGTTGCGGAACTCGCCAAGACCGACACCCATTCCTGGTATCAGATGCGGCTGGCCGACGTTCTGTCGACGCTTGACGTGACGCTCGACCTGGTCAACCGCAAGCCGTACGTGGTCAACGCCCTGCAGGACGTCCTGCGTGATCCGCAGCGCGACATCCGCGCCCGCGCGAAGGCGGCGAAGGCCCTCGGCCGTGTGCCGCTCGATCCGCAGGTCGACATCTCGGCCTTGGTGCGCGACGTGATGCAGTTCGCGCTGGAGCTGGCGACCGCGGCCCAACAGAACCCGGAAAAGCCCGAGTGGAAGCAGGCTTTCTGGGACTTGTACATGGCGTACATGCCGCTCGACGCCAACGACAAGGATGCGACCAAGAAGAACCCCGCGGGCTTCCTCAACAATCGGCAGACGGCGAATCTCGCGCAGCAGACCTACAAACTGGTGCTGCCGACGGTCAACACCGTCCTCGCCGGGAAGCCGGTGAACGTTCCCGATGTGCAGTCGCTGCAAGGTTGGCTGCAGGCGAACAAGCCGGTCGCCGAGGTGAAGCCGGGCGGCGCTCGGCAACCCCCCGCGCCGCAACCACAGCCCGCGAACGCCAATTGACGTGATGACGCCGCACGGACGCCTGTCGCGCGATGCCTGGGGCCGCTGGCGGTGGCTCGACGCGGCCGGTCAGACACATGACGACGTCGAGGTCTGCGCTCCGTTTCCGTGGTCGGCGCGCGGCCGTGAGCTCTTGATCCGCGACGCGACCGGGCGGGAACTTCAGCGCTTCGCCACCTGGGACGGCTGTCCGGCCGAGTTGCGGGCCGATCTGGAAGCCGCCTTGGCCGAGCGGGATTTCGTCCCCGAAATTCAGGCGATCCGCGCCGCCACCCATCCTTATCCCCCGTGTCGGTGGCAGGTCGAGACCGATCGCGGTCCGGCGACGGTATCGATCGAAAGCGAAGAGGACGTCCGTTCGTTATCGAACGGCGCGATCCTGATCGCCGACGGGACGGGACTGCGGTTCCTGATTCGGGACGTGGAAGGGCTCGACACCGGCAGCCGCCGTCATCTGCGCCGGTTGCTGTAGGGCGCGCCTCGGCGCGGAGCCCCACGCGCGTGGCTCCGCCGCGATCGATCTTCCGTGGTGCTCCGGGTTCGCGGACTGGTTGGTGGCGCTCCCCAGGGTCTTTGTTTGTTTCATTCTGGGAGAGCAACGCGACCGGTCTCGTGTCGAGTGCCTAGAGTCTAGAGCAAGAAATGCTGTCAGGATCAGGGGTTTTCTCTGGCACTAGACTCTTGGCTCTCGTTACGAGACGCATCACGAAGGCCCCGGTTTCCATAAAGCGAAAGCCCTGGGCGCTCCCCGCCCACCCCTCGTCAAGCGGCGTGCGGCGGGTCTATACTGCCCGTGACGAGTCTCTCCCGGACGTGAGTGCGGGATTCGCGGAAGAAGGATCGAAGGTGGAACTGCGACGTAATCCCACGCGGGCGGTGCGCATCGGGTCGGTCACGATCGGCGGGGGACACCCCATCGCCGTCCAAAGCATGACGGCGACCCATACGCAAGACATCGATGCGACCGTCGGACAGGTCAACGACCTGCATGCCGCCGGAGCCGACGTCGTCCGGATCGCCGTCGACAGCAAAAAGGATGTCGAGGCCCTCGCGGAGGTCAGGCGGCAGACGAAGGCGAATCTGGTCGTCGACCTGCAGGAGAACTACCGGCTCGCCGAGTTGGTCGCGCCGCATGTCGACAAGCTGCGGTATAACCCCGGGCATCTGTATCACCATGAACGGGAGAAGCCTTGGCAGGAGAAGGTCGCCTATCTGGCCGGCATCGCCCGCGATCACGACCTGGCCTTGCGGGTCGGCGTGAACTGCGGGTCGGTCGACCCGGCGAAAAAAGAAAAGTATGACCCGTCGGATTCGATCACCCCCATGCTCGAAAGCGCGTGGGAGCATTGCGATCTCCTCGATTCCCTCGACTTCCCGCGGTACTGCGTGTCGCTGAAGGACTCGGATCCGCGGCACGTGATCGAGGTCAACAAACGGTTCGCCGAGCGGCGGCCCGAGGTGCCGTTGCATCTGGGGGTGACCGAAGCGGGGATGCCGCCGGACGGGATCATCAAGACGCGGATCGCGTTCGAGCAACTCATCAGTCGCGGCCTGGGGGATACGATCCGCGTGTCATTGAC
>CAYRVS010000155.1:0-4920 GCA_964427725.1 uncultured Planctomycetaceae bacterium
ACCCGGGAACGCCCGCCGATCCGCCAGCCGCGATGATGCCCGCCGTCGAGGACTTGCAGCGGACGCTGACCATCGCCTTGCCGGCCGGGGCGCTCTTGCGGCAACTGCACGACCTCGATCCGCAGCGCTATCCCGCGCCGGACGCCGCGTGGGACGGGAAGTATCTCAAACTGGAGGCCTTGTCGGACGAAGTGGGGGAACTTCGCCGGGCGGTGAAACGGATCGACGATCCGATCACCCTCAACGTGCAGGAAGCCTTTATGACCTACCTGAAGGTCTCGCTGATTTCGGGGCTGATCCTGACCAGCCCCTGGGTCTTTCTGCAGTTGTGGCTGTTCGTGGCGGTCGGCCTCTACCCGCACGAACGGAAGTATGTCTACCGCTATCTGCCGCTGAGTATCGGCCTCTTTTTGGGGGGGGCGATCTTCTGCTTCTACGGGGTCTTTCCCACCGTGCTCGATTTTCTGCTCGGCTTCAACCTGCGGATGGGACTCACCGCGCAGATTCGGATTTCCGAGTGGATCAACTTCGCGGTCCTGATGCCGCTGCTGTTCGGCGTCAGTTTCCAGTTGCCGCTAGTGATGCTGTTCCTGCAGAAGATCAACGTCTTCCAGATCACCGATTACCGCGAGAAGCGGCGGCTGGCGATCCTCGCGATCGCCTTCCTGGCGATGCTGCTGACCCCCACGCCCGACCCGTTCAGCATGCTGCTGATGATGGGCCCGATGATCGTGCTGTATGAGCTCGGAATCGTGATGTGCGTGGTGACCGCCGAGAAGCCCGCGGCGCAGGCTCCGTTGCCGGCGTGACCATTACGCCGCACTGATGAGCGGGGGGACGTGAGTCTCCCCGGTGATGATGTTTTTCATCGCTGTGAGTCACCGGGGGGGACTGACGTCCCCCCGCTCCTTGAGCGCGCGATGATCGTCAAAGGAGCGCGAACGCCCCTTTGGCGGCGTGCAGTGTCGCCTCCAAATCGGCCTCGGTGTGCGCCGCCGAGACGAAATGGGCCTCGAACTGACTGCACGCGAGGTAGACCCCCCGGTCGAGCATCGCGTGGAAGAACTTCGCGAAGCGGGCGGTGTCCGACTTTGTGGCGTCGGTCAGGTTCCGCACGGGATCGGCGGCGAAGAACAACGTGATCATGCTCCCCACATGCGGACACGTGTGCGGAATGCCGGCGGCGGTGGCGAGTCGAGAGAGTCCCGCCGCCAGCCGCTCCGTATACGCGGCGAGTCGCGGGTAAGGGTTCCGCGTTTGGAGAAGCTTGAGCATCGCGATGCCGGCGGCCATTGCCACGGGATTCCCCGACAGCGTGCCGGCCTGATAGACGGGCCCGCTCGGTGAGACCCGCCGCATGATTTCCGCTTTGCCGCCGTAAGCGCCGACGGGCATTCCCCCGCCGAGAATCTTGCCGAGCGTGGTCATGTCGGGGGTGATGCCGAAGAGCTCCTGCGCGCCGCCATAGGCGAGGCGGAAGCCGGTCATCACTTCGTCGAAGATCAGGACCGTGCCATGGCGATCGCACAGGGTCCGCAGCGTCGTCAGGAATTCGCGGGTGGGGACGACAAGCCCCATGTTGCCGACGACCGGCTCGAGAATCACCGCGGCGAGTTGGTCGCCGTGGTTTTCAAACGTCGCGGCGACCGCGGCGACGTCGTTGTAGTCGAGGACCAGCGTGTCTTGCGTGCAGCCGACGGGGACCCCGGGACTCGACGGATGGCCATGGGTGAGCGCGCCGCTCCCCGCCTTCACCAGCAGACTGTCGACGTGACCGTGATAACAGCCCGCGAACTTGATCAGCTTGTCGCGCCGGGTGTACCCCCGGGCGACACGGATCGCGCTCATCGTCGCTTCGGTCCCCGAATTGACCATGCGGACCAGCTCGATCGAGGGAACCGCGGCGATCACCAGTTCGGCGAGTTCGCTCTCCAGTTCGGTCGGCGCGCCGAAGCTGGTCCCCCGGTCGAGCGCGGCGTGAATCGCGGCCATGATCTCCGGGGGGCGATGGCCGAAGATGTGCGGGCCCCACGAGCCGATGTAATCGAGGTAGCGATTTCCATCGAGGTCGTAGAGATAAGCCCCGTCGCCCCGCTGCATGAAGACCGGCGTCCCCCCGACCCCGCCGAACGCCCGCGCCGGGCTGTTGACTCCTCCCGGCAACACCCGTTGCGCCCGGGCGAACTCCTGTTGACTCCGAGCATGCGACAACGACATCGAGGCGACTTTCCCAAGAAGATCCAAGGAGCATGACGCTGTTGGTGATGAGATGGATCATAGTCAATCGACACGCCCAAGGGGATGCGTGGTTCCCGGCAAGACGCGGTGCAACGGTTGACTTCGGTCCGCATCCCCCGGGGCGTTACCGCGGACCACCCACGACGGTCCACCGCCCCGATTAGACCACCCCCCCGGTGGCGAAGCCCTGATGGATCAAGTGACACGGACTCAAGGTGTCGCACGATGCGCGACGGCTCAAGCCGGCGATGTCCATCGCGGATGGCTCGAACCGGTCAGCTTCCCGCAGTGACGGCGATCCGCCCCGCAGCCGCGGTCCACAGGCGTGCCACGCGCCCGGGACTGAAGGCCGTGCTGACCGCGTCGATGGCAAGCCTATCGGTCGTATCAATTATCGATCGGCGCTACACCTGCCGCACCGACCAGACCACGCCGCGTGGCTCCAGCCGCCGGAGAAAACTCGCCGCGTCGACCACTTCATGCCCCCACCAGACTCCCGGTTGTGGTCGTGTTTGGGCGAACTGCTCGAGCGCGACCGCGAGGGCGTGGGCCGTCAGTTGCGACATCTCCGGATGGTAGAGTTGGCCCAACACGGCGCGCGGACCCGTACGGGCCTCGATCCCGACCGCGATTCCTGCCGCGGCGCATTTCGTGGCATACACGCCGCGGCAGAGGAACGCGGCCGGCGAATTCCAGAAACGGGCCACGCCCCAATCGGTCATTCCGAGTTGTTGCAACAGCCGGATGTATGCATTCAACCAGCCCAAACTCAACCGCGCCCCGGCATACCACCTGATGATCCCCGGCCAATCATCCAGTAGCACCGTTTCCGGCACGGCGTATTTGCGGATCGCCAGCGGACCAAACGGCGGCGGAAACGTCAGTTTCGGCCCGACGGTCCACAAGTCGGTCGGTTGGTCAGGCGACATCAAGCCCGATACGCCGCGCGAGACCGTCTGCACCGCGTTCGGCCCATAGCGGTTGAGCCCCAGCACATAGCCCATCCGCAGGTCGACGCCCTCGCCCGCTTGCTCCATCACCAATCGCAGCAGCGAGCAGGAGGTTTGCGGCGCGGTCCCGCCCCCGATCACCAACGGCACCCCCGCCGCGACGGCAAGATCGTGCAGCGATCGCAGCGCCACCATCGCCTTCGGTTCGTCGCAGAGGTCGAACAGCATGACCCGGGCCGCGAGGCAAGCCTCGGCGACGGTCATCGCGGTGGTGGTGTAGTTCCCCGCGACATTCACGACGAGGTCGGGGGCGAAGGCCTGGAACGCGGCTTCCAGCGATTCGCGATCCCCGACATCGCAACGAAAGACCGCCGCCCGCGGGCTGTACTCTCTCGCCATGACTTCGAGGGGAGCGACGGTTCGACCGGCCAACCCGACGGTCCAGCCGGTTTGCCGCCGCAACTCGGCGCCTAGCAGTCGGCCGACGATTCCGCCGGCCCCAATCACCAGCACCCGCATGATGTTCGGCCCCAAGATCCCGTGGCAGCAGTGTTCCCGATGTGCCGACGCACCCGCTGGTGATCCGTAAGCAGCGTAGCCGGTCGGTAGCCTTCGGGACACTTTCCGGATGTGCCGTGAGCGGGATCGGTTCACTTGTCATCGCCGGCCAATCCGCGTTCATTCACGGCGGGCTCACGCCGCGCCGCTCGTTGTCGAGGGTGGGTCCGGTGACTGTGTGACTTCACCCGGTCCCCGGTTCGTGTGCTACACTGCCGCTCGCCGTCCCGATTCACTCACCCTGTCGTTCGGAGCCTCGATCATGGCGTCGCGTCTCGTGCTGAGTCTGGTCTGTTTATGGTCCGTCGCGGCGGGAACCGTCTCCGCCGAGGAATGGACCGCGTTGTTCGATGGCCGGACGTTGGACGGTTGGACCCAACGCGGCGGGAAGGCGATTTATCAAGTCGAGGACGGCTGCATCGTCGGCACCAGCGTCCCCAAGACCCCCAACTCGTTCCTCTGCACCAACCGCGACTACGGCGACTTCATTCTCGAACTCGATTTCCAGGTCCATCCCGAACTCAACTCGGGAGTCCAGATCCGCAGCCAGGTCTACGATCAAGAGACCAGCGTCGACATCGCGGGTAAGACCTATAAGTTCGCCGCCGGCAGGGTCCATGGCTACCAGGTCGAAATCGATCCTTCGGCCCGGTCCTACAGCGGCGGAATTTATGATGAAGGCCGCCGGGGCTGGCTGTTCGACCTGAAGGACCACGAAGCGGCCCGCAAGGCGTTCAAGGCGGGCGAATGGAACCACTACCGCATCGAATGTCGCGGCTCGTCGATCAAGACGTGGATCAACGACGTCCCCGCCGCCGACCTGACCGACGACGTGACGCCGAAGGGCTTCATCGCGTTACAGGTCCATGGCGTGGGGGACAAAACCGAACCCCTCACCGTGCGGTGGAAGAACATCCGGCTGCAAGAGTTGACCGCCGGTCAGTAGGCCGGTGCCCGTGCCATCGAGTTGAGGACCGTCCTCCCGATCTGTGACCATGACGTGTGCCACGGGCTTCGCCCGTGGTCTTCCTGCATGGTCACTACGGTCGCCATGCACCGGCGAAACTGGTGCCACACGATCACGACGTGACATCGACTGATCGAAGGGGACCGTCGAGGATATGGCCGATTCGCTCCCCGCGCTGGTGTTCGGCGGATTGCTGCTGCTCTTGGG
>CAYRVS010000155.1:4930-12804 GCA_964427725.1 uncultured Planctomycetaceae bacterium
TTGGGCGGGGGCTCGGCCTGGTACCTGCGACGCCAGCCCCTTCCGCCCGTCGCGGAACCCGACGCCCGTGAGTTCGCGCTCCATCAGCGCCGCCGCCGGTATCAGGTCAGCGGGCTGCTGGCGCTCATCGGTGTGCTGATTCCGCTGGGGGATACGCTGCCGCTGTTTCGGCAGTCGCCGGTGGCGTTTGTCGTCTTCTGGGTCGCGATCCTGTTTCTCGCGGGGTGGGTGATGCTGCTCGCGGTCGCCGACTTCGCGACATCGCGGCTCCATCATGGCCGGGCGCAACAACGCCTCGACCAGCAGCGTCAACGCCTCGAAGCCGAATTGACCCGCCTGAAACAAGCCCGGGGCGGTTCACGAATCCATTCGGATGAATAGCGCGAAGCGGAAAACACGAAATCCGAAGGAACGGGAAAATCCGAAAGGGAAAACGGGACCAAGCGAGCATGTTTTCCCCTTCATGCTTGAGAATTCCTTCGGATTTCGTGCTTCGAATTTCGGATTTTGATTTTTGAACGTCTCCGACCTCAGCGGGAGCCCGTCCCATCATGTCCGTCGTCGTCTTGGCCCAGATCGAACTCCTGCCCGGTTGTCGGGACCGCTTTCTCGCCGAGTTCCATCGGCTGATGCCGCTGGTCCATGCGGAGCAGGGCTGCCTCGAGTACGGTCCCACCATCGACCTGCCGAGCGGGATCACGCGGCAGACACCATTGGGGGACGACATCGTGATGATCGTCGAGAAGTGGGCGACGCTCCCCGATCTCGAAGCCCACCTCGTCGCCCCGCATATGACCCCCTACCGCGCGGCTGTGAAGGACTGGATCAAGAGCTCGGTGCTCCGCATCCTGCAGCCGGCGTGAGGGGTGATCCGGTGGAAACACGATTCTGCCGCGGCACGTGGCGGCTCGGAAAATGCGAGACGCTAACCCACGCGATCCTTCCGAGCCGCCGCGTGACGCGGCGGAACACATTCTCGGCGTTGGACCGCCTTACGGCCGCGGATGCCGCGCGAAGAACTCCCATAAGAGCTCGTTCGCCGAGATGTCGCGGGTGGTCCGTCCGACGAGCGGCAGGTTCGGGAGTTTCGTCCCCGGCCAGGTGTGTCCGCCGTTGAGGATGCGATACAGCACGAATTCCGTCCCTTGGTCGCAACCGGCGTAGGTCACGCGCTCGACCGTCGTCCCATCCCGCGCCGTATTCGGCAACAGCGTCGTCACGGGCGCGGCGACGCAGCCGTTGCGCGCGGTCCAATAGGCGATCGTCTCATCGAGCGTCAAAAAAGTGAGGAATGGCGGCGTGCCGGGGGCGGGGCCGTCGGTCGGCACGACGCCATCCTGCGTGCCATGGAAGTGAAGGATCGGCACGGGCCGCGGCGGGACGGGGAATTCGATCGTCTGAGTCCCCGCGATGGCGGCGATCGCGGCGATGCGGTCGGAGAGTTCGCCCGCCAGCCGATACGCCATCATCCCGCCGTTGGAATAGCCTGTGGCATAGACCCGCCGCGGATCGACCGCCGACAACTCGGCGACATCGTCGATCATCCGCCGCGTGAATTCGACGTCATCGGGAAGATCGGCATCGAACGGTGGGAGCACGCCGCCGGCGTTGAAGGTGAGTTGAAACCGCGTCGCGCCCGTCCCGTTGGGATAAGCCACGATGAATCCTTCCCGCTCGGCGAGGCTATCGAGCTGGATCAATCGCTGGAACGATTCGGCGTTGGTCGCAAAGGGATGACACGCCAGGACCAGCGGCGCGGGGACATCTGGATCGACGGAGGTCGGTCGGAAAAGCCGGTAGCTCCGCGGCAGGTCGTCGACGGTCAAGTCGCGCACCACCGTTTCCCCGGCGATGGTGCAATTCACGCTCAGAATCAGCGGCGTCCATGCGATCCATGCCCATACTCCGCGAATGACCGCAGGAGACATTCTGCCGACCATCTTCGATTTCCGCGTTTCGACGTGTGACAGGTTCGGGGATGAGGCGTGATCCAACCCACGGTCTCGCAGGATTTTAGCCCCGGGTTCCCCCACGGCCATCCCGCGCTACGAGTGGTCCGGTGAGCCACCGCATCGCGCGGCAGCCCACCTCGATTGGAACCCCCGGACGTCCCCCTCTACAATACTTATACGGGGAGCCCGAAACGGCGGTTTTCCCCTTGGGGTTCGTGGTTTCGACCGATCCGCTGCCCGGGGCGCCCCTCTTCGAGGCGAGCCGGTTCGGTTCGGTGACGAGGTTGGTGCGTGTCCGACGAATTGGGCGAGATCTACGACGATCACATCCTCGATCATTTCGAGTCCCCCTACCATAAAGGGGAGTGCCCCGGCGCGACATGTCAGCATCATGACCGCAACCCCATCTGCGGCGACCAGATTCGGCTGCAACTGCGTGTGAACGGGAACCAAGTCGACGCCGCGTACTTCGACGGCAAAGGCTGCGCGATCAGTCAGGCCGCCGCGTCGATCCTCTGCGCGCACATCGAAGGAAAATCGCTCGCCGAGCTGAAGACGATGACCGCCCCGCAGATGCTGCAATTGTTGCAAGTGCCGCTCACGGCCAGCCGGCAAAAATGCGGCTTGCTCGGCTTCAAGGTGCTGAAGACGATGCTCTACTCGATTCAATCCGCTCCCGACGGAACACCCCCCGCCCCCGAACCTCCCCGCACCGAATAAGGTCCGATCCTCGGGGGGCTTGTCGTCCCCTTGGATGTTCCGCGAAGACATGGCCGCTGACGGCTGAGTGAGTTCGGCGGACCAAGAAAGCTTGCATGTCGACCGTCGCCGCACCGCTGCTGGATGTCGCCGCCATTCGGCGCGAGTTCCCGATCCTCTCGCGTCGCCTCGCGGGGGATCGGCCCCTGGTCTATCTAGACACGGCGGCGACCGCCCAGAAACCCCGCGTGGTCATCGAGAAGCTGCGGGAGGCCCTCGAACAGTACAACAGCAACGTCCATCGCGGGATTCATCAACTCGGCGATCGGATGACGACCGAGATGGAAGCCGCCCGCGAGAAGCTCCAGCGATTTTTGGGGGCCCGCGAGGCCGATGAAATCGTCTTCACCTCGGGGACCACGATGTCCCTGAACCTCGTGGCGCACGGGTATGCCCGGAAATTCCTGAAGCCCGGCGACGAGATTCTCCTGAACGAGATGGAGCACCACGCCAATTTCGTCCCTTGGCAAATGGCCGCGAAAGCCACCGGAGCGGTCCTGAAGTTTCTCCCGCTCACCGCCGATCTCCGGCTCGATCTCGACCGTCTCGATGAGTATCTCACGCCGCGCACCAAACTGGTCGCGGTGACGGCGATGTCGAACGTCTTGGGCACGATCAACCCGATCGCCGAGTTGACGCGGCGGGCGCACGCCGTGGGTGCCAAGATCGTCGTCGACGCCGCCCAAAGCGTGCCGCATCTGCCGTGCGACGTCGCGGCGACCGATGTCGATTTCCTCGCGTTTTCCGGGCACAAACTCTACGGACCGACGGGGATCGGCGTCCTGTACGGCAAGGCCGAGCACCTGCACGCGATGGACCCGTTCCTCGGCGGCGGGCACATGATTCGCGAGGTCTTTCTCGATCATGCCACCTGGGCCGATCCCCCCGCGAAGTTCGAGGCGGGGACGGCGGCGTTCGTCGAGGCGGTCGGCCTCGGCGCGGCGGTCGACTATGTCGCCCAACTGGGGCTCGACGCCATCGCCGCCTACGAGCATCAACTCCTCGTCCAAGCCACCAGCCTGCTGGAGGCGATCCCCGGGGTGACGATCTACGGCCCCGGCCTCGAACACAAAGGGGCGATCCTCAGCTTCACCGTCGAGGGGGTCCATCCTCACGACCTCTCCGATCTCCTTGATCGCGAAGGGGTCGCCGTCCGCGCGGGACATCACTGCACGATGCCGCTCCACGAGAAGCTCGAGCTCACCGCGACCACCCGCGCCAGTCTGGCGTTCTACAACACGCCGGACGAGGTGTCGGCCCTGGTCGAAGCGATCCGCAAAGCCCGCCGCCGCTTCCGCTTGCCGGAGTGAGTTCCACCGCGACACGCGGCGGCTCTGAAATGCCATCCTTGCACCGACGCGATCCGTCAGAGCCGCCGCGTCTCGCGGCGAGACGTCCATCAGCGCCATAGGCCGGGGCACCCGCCCCGGCCGCGTTCCCATCCCTTCAACGCGTCATCGATACCGAAACACGCCATCACTCAGGCATCGCCGCGACCCGCTCCAGATAACTCAAGAGATCGGCCGCTTCCTGCGCAGTCATGTCACGCAGCAACCCTTCGGGCATCAGCGACGTGGGACTCGCCTCGAGACTTTCCAACTCGATCCGCGACAACGTCGTCTCCCGTCCAGCCGCGACGTCGTCCACGCGGGACGTTGCGCGATCGCCCCCAGCGGCAGCACCCCCAACCCCAGCACCACCATCGCGACACGAGACGACTACACCATCGACAAGGTCCACGCTACGGCACTCGCAAGCCGGCCTGAACGCGCCGCGATTGTAGCCCCCCGTGGCCTCCCGCAGCGCGTCGTCACACCATGCTTTTCGCGATCGCAGGTCTCACAAACCACTGCTGCGAGCGGGACGGATGGCTCGGCGAACCGCCTGACACCGGCTGGGTCATGGTTTGCAGGAGCTTCGGTCAACTCGGCTCCCGGAAAGCGGAACCTCCATCGCGCGATCATTCCCCCATGTCCGACTCTCAACTCGCGACTTGGAACGCTCAACCCCAACTCGCCGCGTCACCCGTCGAAACGCGCGGCCACACCAACATGCGGACTTGCCCGCACCCCGACAAAATGCCCGTCCGCCGGACTTGTCGACACCGCCCGCCGCGCCTATGCTTAACCCACTTTCCCCGCGCCCAAGTGGCGGAACTGGCAGACGCGCTAGGTTGAGGGCCTAGTGAGGTAACACTCGTGCAGGTTCGACTCCTGTCTTGGGCAATGTCTTACGGCTAAACGGTTTACGTTACCTGCCGACGGTCGGCAGTGCAGCCTGAAAACCTTCGTTGGTCCGTAGTCACTACGGACCAACGAAAGGCTGGCTCGCATGCCCCGTCCGAATCTACCGTTCCCGCTTACCGGCTCCACAGGCGACCGGCCGAGTCGTGGTCGACTTCGACCGCCGGGAACACTCCCTGGGCCCTTACGGCTCGCCGGAGCCCCGCAGGGCGTACGCCGCGATCCTGGACCGGCTGACCGACGGTTGGCTCCCGCCCGAGTCCGGACATCCCGCGAATGTCCGTAGGACTACTGACAACCCCCCGCCTCCATCACGGTCGCGGAACCCTGCCTGCGGTTCGTGAGCGATAAGCCGAAATTCACGTCTCGGAACTCTCGCGACCTGCGGCACACCGTCGCGACGCAGCTGGCGGATGACATCGTGACCGGGGTGCTGCAGTCACTTTCGGGCCACAACCCCCGGGGCAGTGGGTGCCACACAGGTCGGTCACCCTTCCGCGAACAGGCTGTCCTGATCGTCGCAGCGTCAAGTTGAGCACCAGGACCTACGGGTTGCCGAGCGTCCCGTGCGGTTACCACAACCCCGCCGGCACCAGCGGCAATTCCGGAACCAACGCGCGGGGCGGCAGCGAGGCGAGAAACAGGACCGCGGCCGCCACGTCCTCGGGTTGGAGTGATTGCCGCAAAACTTCGGTCGGCGTCGGCGTGGGGCGTTGCTTCAGGATTTCGGTATCGCACAGACCCGGGTAGAGGACCGTCGTGCGGATGCCGTGGTCGCGTTCCTCGATCCGAGTGCCATGCGCGAGTCCGACCAGTCCATGCTTCGTCGCCTGATACGCGACCCCCGAGACATCGGGTCGCTGGACCGCCGCCGAGGAGAGATACACGATCAGCCCGCCCCCCTGGATTCGCAGCTTGGGGACGACGGCCTTCGTACACAAGAACGCTCCGGTCAGGTTCGCCGCGAGCAGCTCGTCCCAGCGGGTGGGTGAAATCACATCGAGAGCGCGATCGGGGATGTTCTGACCGGTGGCGTAGACGAAGAGATCGATGCGGCCGTGCAGGTCCCAGGCGGTGTCGATCAACCGCGTGACGTCGTCGGCCTGCGTGACATCGGCCGCGCACGGTGTGATCCGCGGCGACTGCGTCGTCAGCGACCGCAAACGATCGGCTCGGCGTCCGGCGGCGAGGACCTGCATCCCCGCGTCCGCCAAGGTCAGCGCGCTGGCGCGGCCCATTCCGCTGGTGGCCCCCACCACGATCGCGGTTTGTTCGGTGAGGGGCCGGGGGGCGTTCATGAAGAATCCGTGAGGCTTGGAGGCGGAGGCAGATGGCGGGCGGCGCGTCGGCCACGACGCTACGATACCTCACGCGAGCGCTTTCGCGAATCTTACGGATAGGGACGGGCGAGGACATGACGAGTCTGGACGCTGCGTACGACGTGGTGGTGATCGGCACCGGCCCCGGCGGGGAAGGGGCCGCCATGCAGGCGGTGAAACATGGCCTGAAGGTCGCCGCCGTCGAACGCGACACCCTCATCGGCGGGTCGTGCACCCATCGCGGCACGATCCCCAGCAAGGCGCTGCGGTACGCCATCTTTCAGTGGATGGAGATGAACAACAATCCGCTGATGCGCGAGCAGGGGCTCAGCGTTCCCTGCACGCTGGCGCAACTCCAGCGGCGGGCGAAGTCGGTCATCGAGCAGCAGGTCCGCCTGCGGACCACGTTCTACGACCGGAACGACGTCCCCGTCTACCGCGGCGACGCCCGTTTCGTCGATCCCCAGACCATCGAGATCGTGAAGGCGGACGGCGGCCGCGAAACGATCTCGGGCAAGCAGATCGTGATCGCCACCGGGGCCCGGCCGTATCGTCCGGCGGACATCGACTTCGGCCATCCCCGCGTGTTCGACAGCGACACGATTCTCCGTTGTCCGCTCGATGTGAAGTCGATCACGATCTACGGGGCGGGGGTCATCGGCTGCGAATACGCCTCGATGTTTCGCAATCTCGAGATGAAGGTCAACCTCGTCAACAGCCGCGACCGGCTGCTCGATTTCCTCGACGAGGAAATCGTCGACGCCTTGAGCTACAACCTGCGGGAACGCGGCGTATTGATCCGGCATCGCGAGGAATTCGACCGCGTCGAACCGCGCGACGATTCGGTCGTCGTCTCGCTCAAATCGGGCAAGCAACTCAAGACCGACATCTTCCTCTGGGCGGCGGGTCGGACCGGCAATTCCGACGGAATGAACCTGGAAGGGCAGGGGATCCAGGTCGACAGCCGCGGCAACGTGAAAGTCAACGAGCACTTTCAATCGGCGGTCCCGCACGTTTACGCAGTGGGAGACGTCATCGGCCCGCCGGCGCTCGCGAGCGCCGCCTACACGCAAGGGCGTTACGCCGCGAGCCATATCCTGGGGGCCGGGATGCCGCGGCCGATCCTCGACGTTCCCACCGGCATCTACACCAGTCCCGAAATCAGCTCGCTGGGAAAAACGGAGCGGGAGTTGACCGAGGCCCGCATTCCGTACGAAGTGGGGCACTCGCAGTTCCGCAGCTTGGCCCGCGCTCAGATCACCGGCCGGACGGTCGGCATGCTGAAGATTCTGTTCCACCGCGAGACGCTGGAAATCCTGGGGATTCATTGCTTCGGCGCGACGGCGTCGGAGATCATCCACATCGGCCAGGCGATCATGCTGCAGCCCCCGCCGCAGAACACGCTGCTGTACTTCATCAACACGACGTTCAACTATCCGACGATGGCGGAGGCGTACCGCGTCGCGGCGCTGAACGGTTACAACCGGTTGTTCTGAGCGCTGCAAGAACAAGCGTCGCGACAAGCCTTCAAGGAGCGGCGCGGCGTCAGCCCGCCGTGTCTGAGGCTGTTTGAAGGTGGAGGGTTGAAGGTTAGACACTGT
>CAYRVS010000156.1:0-12801 GCA_964427725.1 uncultured Planctomycetaceae bacterium
CGCTCCCGTCCAGATGTTGACTAGCTCGATGGTCAACGTGATGAAGGCGGACGCGGTCGTCGGCAGCATCGAGTACAAGAGCCTCTACGCGGTCGCGCTGGTTCTGTTCATGATCACGCTGACGATGAACTACGTGTCGCAACTGATCCTTCGCCGCTATCGCGAGGTCTACCAATGACCGGGCAATCGGCGGAAGAACTGCTGGAACTGCGGCGGCGGCATCAGCTCACGGCCCTCTTCGCGCGGGCCTGCAGCCTGTCGACCTGGATGAGTCTGGTCTTTCTGGGCGTCCTGCTCGTCGCGGTGACGTTCCGCGCGTGGGGCTGGCTCTCGTGGGGCTTTTTGACGCGGTACGACTCGTACCTCCCCACGAACGCGGGCTTGCTCGCGGGGCTCTTGGGAAGCTTGTGGTTGATCAGCTTGACCACGCTGTTCTGCGTCCCGATCGGGCTCGGCGCGGCGATCTATCTCGAGGAGTACGCCAAAGCGACGTGGCTGACGCGGTTGATTCAGCTCAACGTCTCGAATCTCGCGGGGGTCCCCTCCATTGTCTACGGGATCCTCGGGTTCACCGCGTTCGTCCGGATGTTCGGGATGCCGAAGCAGGCCTTCGAGATTTCGCTCGGCATCGCCGATTTCCGCGTGACGCTGCCGTTTGGCCGCTCGGTGATCGCCGGGGCGCTGACGTTGACGCTTTTGAGTCTCCCCGTGGTGATCATCGCCTCGCAGGAGGCGCTGCGGTCGGTCCCGGCATCGATTCGCCATGCGGCGTACGCCCTGGGGGCGACGAAATGGCAAACGATTCGTTCCCAGGTGTTGCCCGCGGCGCTGCCGGGGATTTTGACCGGTGTGATTCTCGCCCTGTCGCGCGCGTTGGGCGAGACCGCGCCGCTCGCGGCGCTCGGCGCGGCGTTCTACGTCAATTTCGCGCCGGGGCGGATCGACAGCCTCTCGGATTTGGTGCAACGACCGCACGGCCTATGGCAGGCCCCGTTCGATCCCTTCACCGCGATTCCCCTGCAGATTTACAACTGGGTGAACGAGACCGATCGGGAGTTTCAGCACGTCGCCGCCGCCGGGATCGTCGTTCTGCTGTTGGTGCTCCTGGCGATGAACGGGACGGCGATCGCCATCCGGCAGCATTTCCGCAAGAAGATTCGCTGGTGACGGCCGCCTCGCCGATCATCGGCCGACACGGTTCCCCGCTCCCCGAACTCCCGCACGAACGACGATGACCACCCTCGCGAAAGCTCCCGGGATGAATCTGAAGCCCCCCGTCGTGGCGGACAGCGCGGCCGTCGGCGGCGCCTCGTCCGGCAAGCTGAAGTTCGAGACCCGGAAGATGAATTTCTTCTATGGATCGCATCAGGCGCTCACCGACATCAACCTCAAGATTCCCGAAAAGTCGGTCACCGCGTTGATCGGTCCGTCGGGTTGCGGCAAAAGCACCTACCTGCGATCGCTGAACCGCATGAACGACATCATCGAAGGGACCCGCGTCACGGGGGATGTCCATCTCGATGGGGAGGACATCTACGATCCGCAGGTTGACGTGGTGGCGCTCCGCAAACGGGTGGGGATGGTCTTCCAGAAGTCGACGCCGTTTCCAAAGTCGATCTTCGACAACGTCGCCTTCGGGCCGCGGATCGCGGGGCGGAAGCACGCCGGGGAACTCAAAGATCTCGTCCAGAAGTGCCTCGAGCAGGCGGCGCTTTGGAACGAGGTGAAGGACCGGCTGCGCGACTCGGCGATGGCGTTGTCGGGCGGACAGCAGCAACGGCTCTGCATCGCCCGGGCGTTGGCGACGAACCCCGAAGTCCTGCTGATGGACGAACCGGCGTCGGCCCTCGATCCCGCCTCGACCGCCCGAATCGAAGACCTGATCTTCGAGCTGAAACGCAACTACACCATCGTCATCGTCACGCACAACATGCAGCAGGCGGCCCGGGTCAGCGAGATCACCGCCTTCTTCTGCTTGGGCCGGCTCGTCGAAGTCGGCCGGACCACGCAGATGTTCACGAACCCCACCCAAAAAGAGACCGAAGACTACATCACCGGCCGCTTCGGCTGAGCCGTACGGTTCGCGAAGTCCCCCCGCTCGCGACCGGCCCGGAAAGGATGGCCTCCGCATGTCGATTCACCTCGTCCGCGATCTCGATTCCCTGCATCGGCTGGTGCTGACGATGTGCGCCCGCGTCGAGGACATGATTCACGCCGCCGTCGAGACGCTCCATCGGCCCGATTACGACCGGGCACGCGAGATCGTCGCCCAGGATGACGACATCGACACGCTCGACGTCGAGATCGAGGAGGAATGCCTGAAGCTCCTCGCGCTTCACCAACCGGTGGCGATCGACCTGCGGCGGATCACCACGGTGATGAAGATTTCGGCGGAACTGGAACGGGTCGCCGACCTGGGAGTCAGCATCGCCCAGCGGTCGCTGGGGATCATTTCCTCGCCGGAACTGACGGTCCCCGAGACCTTGCAGGAGATGTCGCGGCGGGCGCTCGACATGCTGCATCAAAGCATCGACGCCTACGTCCATCTCGACGTGCGGATGGCCCGCCAAGTCTGTCTGCAGGACGAACAGGTCGACGCGCTCAACCGCGACATCATCGCCGAACTGACGATCCTGATGCGGAATCGACCCGATCTGGTCGAACCGGCGATCCATCTCTTCTCGGCGGCCCGGCAGGTCGAGCGGATCGCCGATCACGCGACGAACATCGCCGAAGACGTGGTCTACCTGGTGCAGGGGGAAATCATCCGGCATCGGAATCGGCTGCAAGCGGAACTTCCCAGTCCGGTGAATGAATAACCCGCGCGGCGCGACTTCGCTCGCGCCGTCGATCGTGTGCTTTTCAGGAACCCCATGAGCAAGCCGCGAATTCTCATCGTCGAAGACGAACGGGCGCTGGCCGAGGTGCTGACGTACAACCTCGAAAAGGAAGGGTTCGAGGTGACGACCGCCGCCGATGGGCAGGAAGGGGTCCGCCGCGCCCAGGCCGCTCCGCCGGACGTGGTGCTGCTCGATCTGATGCTGCCGATCGTCGAAGGCTACGAAGTCTGCCGCATCCTGCGCGGCGACGCGCGGCTGCAGCAGACGAAAATCCTGATGCTCACCGCCCGCAGCGAAGAGGTCGACGAGATCGTCGGCTTCAACATGGGGGCCGACGACTACGTCACCAAGCCGTTCAAGATCAAGCCGCTGATCCATCGGATCCGCGCGCTCCTGCGGCGCAGCGCGGCGGCCGACCAGCAACGCGACGTCATCTCCGCGCACGGCATCGAAATCGACCGCATCCAGCACAGCGCCCGGGCCGACGGGCAGGATCTCAAGCTGACCCCCACCGAGTTCAAGCTGCTGTGGACCCTCGCCCGGCAACCGGGACGGCCCTTCGGCCGCAACGAACTGATGGACCGCTGCCGCGGCGAAGACGCCAACGCCTTGGAACGAACGATCGACGTCCACGTCCGCTCGTTGCGGCTGAAGCTCGGCGAACGGGAAGACCTGATCGAGACGGTCCGCGGCGTGGGTTACCGCTTCCGGGGCGAGCCGGACGCGGAAGGGTGAACCTCAGGGGGAACATCGACCCGGCGGGGTCTGTTTGCCGGTGCGATGGTTGAGCTTGCTGAGCCGCGCCTGATCGGGGTCGGCCACATCCTTCGCATGGTATGGGGGGTAACGCTCGTCTCCCGTTCATTCCCAGGCGAGTGATCTTCCGCCCGGACAAGCCGAGGTGGTTCCGGTCGGTTCGTTGGCTCCGGTATGTCGCTTCACCAATCCGGACCGGTTTGGAGTCGTTGAAAGCATCCCGGGCAGACGCACGCCTCGCGAACCGTCTCGTAGCCCACGGTCGGCGGCGGGGGATCGGAATCTTGCTTGGGGGACGTGTCGTCTCGCTTTCGACGTCGCCGCCGCGGGGGAGGTCCCGGCGGGTAGATCCGACGGCGGACTTCGATGGTGACGGTGTGTCGCTTCTCGCCGGGCTGAGAGAGCCGGCCGCAGGCATGGCAGTAGTACAAATCGTCGAGCCGTGAGTTGTCGCCGCCGGGAGGCTCGGTGCCGGCGGGGCTGAAGGAACAGGGTCGGATCGCGTTCAGGCGATCATGCCTGTCATGTGCGGTCGGACCGCATCCACGAGGCACCCGGTGGAACCGTGACACACTCATGCTTGAATCGGTTCGCGGAAAGTGTCCTGACGTGCCGCGATATCACCTCATCCGTTTGAGCGGGCAGTCGTCGGCCGATCTGGACATCACCGCACGCCACAAAGCATCCCGCCCCAACGGGCCGTGGTTGCGAAACGGCGGGTGGTGCTCCAGAATCGGCGCGGCCGTGGAACGGGCGAGCTGGGCGCTCCTCGGACGATCGGCCTCATCCACGAGCGACATCCGCAGAAGTCCCGACGGAGCCACCGATGCTGTCCGAACGTATGAATTGGTCATGGAGCGCCGCGCTGCTGGTCCTGCTGGGGGGGGCGGTCACTCCCCTCCGGACCCCGGCGCAGGAGCCTCCGAAGGGGGAGGTCCAAAAGTTCTCGTTCGAGAACAGCCAGGTCTTTCCGGGGACCGTCCGCGATTACTGGGTCTATGTCCCCGCGCAGTACCAGCCCAACAAGCCCGCCTGCGTCTACATCTGTCAGGACGGCATCCGCTACAACGCCCCGCAGGTCTTCGATCAGCTCATCGCGCGGGGCGAGATGCCGATCACCATCGGCGTCTTCGTGATGCACGGCCGCGTGCCTGCGCTCCATGAGCAGGCCCTCGATCGCTTCAACCGCAGCTACGAGTACGACGGGCTGGGGGACAACTACGCCCGGTTCCTGCTCGATGAACTGCTGCCCGACGTCGAGAAGCAAAAGACCGAAGACGGCCGGCCGATTGTCCTCTCCAAAAACGGCAACGACCGCTGCATCGCCGGGGCCTCCAGCGGCGCGATCTGCGCCTTCACCGCCGCGTGGGAACGCCCCGACGCCTTCCAACGCGTCTTCAGCACCATCGGCACGTATGTGGGGCTGCGCGGCGGGAACGACTACCCGATGCTGGTCCGCAAGTACGAGCCGAAACCGATCCGCATCTTCCTCGAGGACGGCAGCAACGATCTCAACATCTACGGCGGCGACTGGTGGATGGCGAACCAGGAGATGGAGCGCTCGCTGGTCTTCGCCGGCTATGAAGTGACCCACGTCTGGGGCGAGGACGGGCACAACGAAAACGGCGGCAAGAAGGTCTTCGCCGACGCCATGCGGTGGCTCTGGAAGGACTGGCCCGCCCCCGTGAAGCGCGGGTTGGGTTCGGCGTCACTCCAGGAGATTCTGATCCCCGGCGAAGAATGGCAACTGGTCGGCGAGGGGTACAAATTCACCGAGGGGCCCGCGACCAACGCCGCCGGCGAAGTCTTCTACAACGATGTCGGCGCGGGGAAGACCTACAAGCTCGACGCGAACGGCAAACCAGTCGAGTTCCTCGCCGACTCGAAGCGCGGCGACGGTCAACGCTTCGGACCCGATGGCCGCCTCTATGCCGCCGCCGGCGCGACCAATCAGATTCTCGCGCATGGTCCCGACGGCGACGTGAAGGTGCTCGCCGAAGGGTTCCGCGGGAACGATCTCGTCGTCTTGAACAACGGCGGCGTCTACGTCACCGAACCGGGTTGGGACGGGACTTCGCCCAGCCAGATTTGGCACATCAGCGCAACCGGCGAGAAAAAGGTGGTCGACAAGGGGCTGAAGTTCTCGAACGGCATCACCGTCTCGCCCGATCAATCGCTGCTCTATGTGGCCGACAGCCGCTCGCATTGGGTCTACAGCTATCAGATTCAGCCCGATGGTTCGCTAAAGCACAAGCAGAAGTACTTCCATCTCCACAGGCCCGACACCGCCGACGACAGCGGCGCGGATGGCTTGCGGACCGATCAACAAGGCCGGTTATGGGTCGCGACGCGGTTGGGCCTGCAGGTCTGCGATCAGGCGGGCCGCGTCCACTGCATCATTCCGACGCCCAACGGCAAGATCTCGAACCTGACGTTCGGCGGCCCGAACTTGGATGTGGTCTACGCGACCTGCGGCGACAAGGTCTACCGGCGGAAGGTCAAGGTCCAAGGGTCGCAGTCGTTCCTGCCCCCGACCCTGCCGCAGAAACCCCGGTTGTAATCGGCCCGTCATCTCCCTCGGCCCCGCGAACGGTCTGGTCCGGGAATCGTGGACGTTCACGACCGGAACCCCGATGAGCCCCAGGGATCGATGCGCGAAGTGACTCGATGATGGTTCGATCCCCGGCGACTCGCCCGGGGCGATGATGGTGACGTTGGGCAGGAAGGACGACAGCCGTTGATCACTCGCATGACAGGGACGTTGGCGCGGCTCGGCGAGACCGAGGCGTGGCTCGACATCGGCCCGTTCGAGTACGAAGTCTTCATCCCGGAGTTTGTCCGGCGACAACTGCAGGGCCGGGTGGGCCAAGAAGTCAGCCTCCGCACGCTGCAATACCTCGACGGCAATCCGCAGCAAGGCCGACTCACGCCGCGGCTGATCGGCTTCCTGAGCGACGTCGAGAAGGAGTTCTTCGAGATGATCTGCTCGGTCGATGGGATGGGGGTCAAAAAGACGCTCCGTTCCATGGTCCGGCCGGTGCGCGACATCGCCGAAGCGATCGAGGAGCAGAACATCAAGGAGCTGAGCCTGCTGCCGGGGATCGGTCCCGCGATGGGGGAACGGATCGTCGCCAAATTGCGGCGGAAGATGGCGAAGTTCGCGCTCTTGGTGGCGCGCGAACTCCCCGCCGCGCAAGAGTCCGACCGGACGATTCTCAATGATGCGTTCGACGCGCTGTTGAGTCTGGGGTATAGCGCGGTGGAGGCGCGAGAGAAGCTCGACGCCGTCTGTCAGGGAAAGACCAAGTTCAAAACGGTGGAAGACGTGATCCTCGCGATCTACCAACAAGGCCGCCCCTGAGCGCTTGTGGGTGACTTCCACCAGCGATTCGTCCTGCGCAATCTATGTCGATCGAGCGGCCAAGGCGCATAGGTGTTTCCCCTACTGATCGGTCGGTTGTGGGATTTGGATAAAATGGGAGACATGCTCCTTGACCGAGCCCATTCTCGCTCCTGACGATGGCGACACCTTTCACATGCGTCATCAATCAGCGCATGGGTCTTCCCCTCTCTCGTAGGAGCAACATGATGTCTCGTTCGTGGAAAGGATTGGCCATTCTGGCCGTCCTGCTGTCGTTGACCACTCAAGTCCACGCTCAGGCGATCTGTGATTTCTTCCCCGGGCTCCCCTTCTGCCCGCCGCCCGCGCCGGAGCTCGAGGAACGGGTCGAAGCCCTCGAAGCGGCCCTTGCCGACGTCGAGGATCAGCTCACTCAGATTGGCATCGTCAACCTCTCCCAAGGCGATCAGATCAACACCCTGATGACGGAAGTCGGCAATTTGGTGACCGACGTCGCCGCCAACACCACGGCGATCGCCGCCCTCGAAGCCTGCTGCGAAGACCTGCAGACCCGCGTCGAGGCCCTCGAAGCCGTCGCCAACTGCCAGGATGCGATCTGCAACATCGGCGGGACGAACTTCTGCATCGACACCGACACCGATGACGACAACTGCGGCGACTGCGGCGTCGAGTGTCTCCCCGTCGAAGTCTGCGACACCGGCGTCTGCGTCCCTAAGGTCTGTCCGCCGCCGTCGAGCGACTGCAAGACCGTCACGCTGATGATGGACGGCAGCTGCGTCGAATCGGACCTGCTGAACACCAGCATCTGCGACGACGGCCTCGGATGCACCGTCAGCGACATCTGCCAATCGGGCGTCTGCGTCGGCTTCGGCACGCCGTGTATCAGCGGCACCTGCTTGGAAGACGGTATGGGTGGCTTCCTCTGCGACGATCCGGGTCCCGCCCCCGCGCCGACCACCACCACCACCACCAGCGTCAAGCGGATCAACCGCCGCTAACGATCGTGTCGGCTGGGTTGGTCGCTCGGACTCTACGCTACGGGTCGGCTCCGCGGTTCGCGGGGTCGGCCCGTTTGGCTTCCCAAGCGGGATTTCTGCTGTCTTCCGCGGCCCCGAACGGTAGCCTCATAAGACAACCCCCGGAAGCCGTGGGGCGACGTCCCCACGGCCCCCAACCACCGACCGTCCCACCTCACGGCGTGTCGACAACGCCCCCAGAATGAGCAGCCATCATGCGGAACGGCCCCTGGCTTCCCGTCTTGTCGGTCACGCTGACCTGTCTGCTGGGCGCGGGCCTGAGCGGCATCTTGCTGCTCGATCCGGCCGGTGACTGGGCTCCCGAATGTCTGGCGGACGGAGCCTGCGAAGGGGTCGTCGCGCATCGCTGGTCGGTCTTCCCGCCCGCCGCCCCGGGAGAGACCAACGCGATCCAGCTGCCGGTCGCCGCCCTGGGGCTCGCGTACTTCGTCTTTCTCGGAGCGTGGGCGGTCCTGATCGGCGCGGGCGAACGCCGCGGTCGCTGGTGGCGGTTGCTTCCCGCCGGCGTGCTGCTCGCCGGATTGGCAGTTTCGGGGTTGTATCTGGGCATCATGGCCCAAACCGGCGAATGGTGTCCGCTGTGCCTTGCGGTCCATGCGCTCAACCTCATCGTCGGCGTGACGCTGTGGGGGCTCTTCGCCCGTCGCGAGTCCGAAGACGAGCGCGACGAGCCCCGCTCCCTTCCGTATGGTCGCCTCGCGGGAAGCGCGGTCGTCGTCGCGGGATTGAGTCTGGTCCTCGCGACACTTTTGGCGAAACAGACTCGGCTCGAGCGCGCTGCGGCCACGCTGGCCGCCGAACTCGCCGCGCTCCGCCGTGAGACGGTCGCCGGGAACCCGACCGCGCTACCACCCGCTTCGGCGACGATTCCCGTCCGTGATGACGACCCCGGCCTGGGCGCCACGCCCGATCAGGCCGAGTCGACGCTGGTCGTCTTCAGCGATGTCGGTTGCGTCTACTGCACCGAGTTCAAGACCAAGCTGACCGAAGAGATTCTGCCCTTGTACGCGGGCCGGCTGCGGGTCGTCTTCAAACACTTCCCCCTGTGTCCCGAGTGCAATCCCGGCGCGGCGAACGCCCATCCGAACGCCTGCACGATCGCCGCGCTCGCCGAGGCCGCGCGCCTGCAAGGGGGCATGACCGCCTATGAAGGTGTTTGGAAATGGGGAACCAAACAAGGCAAGGCCTCCCTCGACGAGGAGCGGCTGCGCGTACTTGCGCCGAGTTGGGGGCTCGACGCCGACCGCTGGCTGGTCGACGCCCAAAGCGCGGCGATCCGCGACCGCATCACCGCCGACGCCGCGTTGGGGCGCCAACTCGGGCTCCGCGGTATTCCCGCGTTGTATCTCGATGGCCGTGAAGTCCCGCGCGAATGGCGTGATTCGCTCGTCTTCTGGCAAGCGGCCGCCCGCGGCGACACCGCCTCCATCGCCGCGGCGACCCCATCAACTACGTCTCCCAAACCTTCCTCCGACAGCGCGATCGCGACGCGCCCGACTCCGACCAAGCCGGCGACGAACGCTTCCGCCAATTCGCCGTCCAACGCCCCGTCCGCCCCGCGTCAGTCGCAGGAACGCGTCGCGCTCGGGATGATCGAAGAGTTCGACGCCGATACCAGCGGCGCCTTGGAAGCCGCCGAATGGTCTGCGATGTCCTACGACCCGCAACCGTACGATCTCGACGGCAACCGCATCGTGACCGCCGAGGAACTCGTGCGCTCGATGGCGTCGGTCAATCCTGGCGGGACGGCCCCGACACCACCCGCGACACCCGCCACTCCGTCACCGCCCCGCATGTCGAGCATCGAACTCGGGCAGACCCTCAGCTTCCGCGGTCCGACGCTGCAAGGGCCCGAGTTCGACCTCGAGGCTCATCGCGGGAAAGTGGTCCTCGTCGACTTCTGGGCCGCGTGGTGCGGCTACTGCGTCGAAGAGACCCCCTACCTGCAACGAGTCTACGAACAGTATCGCGACCAAGGCTTCGAGATCGTCGGGATCAACGCCGATCAGACGGCGGCTGATGTCCGAACCTTCGTCGAAGAGAATCAACTCCCCTGGCCGCAGATTTACTTCGACGCCGAAGGGCAACGCGGGCGGAACAACCCGGTGGCGCGGCAGTTCGACATTCGCGGCTATCCGCAGCTGTATCTCCTCGACCGCAACGGACAGGTGATCGCCCGGTTGCCGCGCGGCCGCAAGCTCGAACTCGAAGTGGCGAAGGCCTTGGGAGTGGAACCCGCGTCGGAGGCCGACGCGACGGCGGACATCGCCGTCAAGATCGCCAAACTGATCAAACCCAAGAACCTGTCGCATCCGACGGCGGATGTGGTCCAGCTCGGGCAAACGCTGGAGATCGCCGGTCAAACGCTCGAGGGCCAACCGTTCGACATCACCGCATGGCGCGGCAAGCCGGTCTTGGTCGCCTTCTGGGCGAGCTGGTGCCCCCATTGTCAGAAGGAACTCCCCAACATTCTCGCGGCGTATGAACGACATCACGCCGAGGGTCTGGAAGTCGTCGCGATCAGCACCGATCGGTCACGAGCCGCCCTCGACAAGTATCTCGCCAAGCAACCTCATCCGTGGCCGACGTTGTATCTCGACGAGGAGGGTGCGCGCGGACTCGATCATCCCCTCGCCAAACGCTACGGCGTGCGCGGCGTGCCGCAGTTGTATCTGCTCGATCGCGAAGGTCGCGTGGTCCACTTGAAGCCGCGCGGAGCGCTGCTGGAACTGGAAGTCGCCAAGCTCTTGGGGAAGACGCCACAAGCCACACCGGCCGCCCCGCCTCGGACGGCCTCCGCTCACACCGCGACCGTCCAAACCGCCAAGCCGGTCTTGCCCGGCGGCACCCCAAGCCCCTCCACCAATCCGCTCGATTACTCCAACGACGAGCTCGCCGAGAACGTGATTCAGCGCTATGACGCCAACGGCGACGGCGTCTTGCAGGCCGAGGAATGGGCCAAGATGCCGCGCGGCGGCGCGGGCTTCGACAAGGATGGCGATGGACGGGTGACGGTCGCGGAATTCACGGCGGCGGTGGCGGCGGCCAAACGCGATCCCCAAGCCGTCGACGCGGTTGGTGCCGCCGAAAACCCCGCGCGATCGATCCCCCCCGCCGAACTCGCGACGCAGCTCATCACCAAGTTCGACCGCGACCAGAGCGGCCGATTGGAGGCCGCCGAATGGGCGGCGATGCGCGGCAGACCGAACCTGTTCGATGTGAACAAGGACCAGGTGATCACCCGCGAAGAACTCGAGCAGGCGATCGCCGCGACGCAAGCGGCGGCGAAGGCCAAGCCCCAGGCGGCACCCGCGCCGTGATGTTCGTCGCCGTCCGCGGTCTCAACGCCACGCGATCCCGACGACATCAAGCGGAGCAAGTGCCTGGTCACAGCGTGATCCGGGGATGTGTGCCACTGGCTATGCCAGTGCGATCTCCAGATGATGATCCAACTTAAGTCGCACTGGCAAAGCCAGTGGCACCCGAAAATCATGCTGTGACGAAGCACGCGCCGCCGGTCTGAAACGACCCATCCTTTGACCGGCGGCTAGCGCCGCTCCGCTCATATTGGCGCCTGGTCGCGAAGCGTCATCATTCATCGCGATTCGAATTCCGCCGGATCGATCCCTTCCCGCCCGTTGCGGGTGCTCAGTCGCTTCAGCAGTTCGACATCCGTGCTGTTGGGCATAAACCGGACGCTGCCGTCGGCGAAGAGGAGCATCGCCCCGGTCCCGCTCGCGTTGCCGAACCCGCGCGCGTCGCGGTTGAGCCCTTTGGTCACCACGCGCCAGTTCTCGGGATCGCCCCAGGGGGGGTAGCCGCCGGGAATCTCGCCGACGATGATCGTCGTCGCTTGACCATCCATGAGGTCCGCCGCGCGCACCGGCCGGGCCAGCCCGAAGATCCCCGCATCGGCCGACTGTCCCGTCTTGGTGACCAACTTCCCGCCGACTCCCGCGAAGTGCGAGACCGCATAAACCCCGGCAAGTTTTTTCTGCCGGCCCCCGGCGGCGTAATACGTTTCGATCTCGGTCCCCATGACGGCCCGATTGACCGGATCGTCATAAGAGCGCTGGAGCAGAATCCGCTCGTACAGTTCGCGGCGATCGATGTAGGGCAACAAGCGGGTCATCCAGCCATGGCCCCCCTTGGGTCGGCCTCGCGCATCGGGCAACCGCGTCCCTCCCACGGGGTACCAGCCGGTCGCGGTCAGATGGCTCGCGAGCCCGCCGCCGATCGTTTCGAGATGTTGTTGCGTCGTCAGGATCGAGCGCTGGTTACGGGCCGCGTTGCCCCAGGGGGCGATGACGAACGGCCCCGCCGCCAGCCCACACGCGGCGGCGCATAAGCCCACCAGACTCTTGGTCAGCGCGCCGGCGATCCGATCGCGCGCGGTGAGGGTGAGCGCCGCCCCCACCATCGCCAGGAAGCCCGTGATGGCGAGCGGGGCCGCCGCGATCAACCCGGGGAAGTACGTCAGCCCCGCGAGAGGCAGCGCTGCGAGCCCCAGCCAGAGCGCCGCGGTTCCCGTGGCGGCGTCATCGCGCGACGATCGTTTCCGTCGAGGCTCGGCTTGAATCGGCGCGATTGCCACGGGTTGCGTCACCACCGGCGACACCAGCCGTTCCACTCCTGCCGGCGGCGCTGGCGCGGCGCGGGATGACGCGTCGTGGGCTTCATGCGCCATCACCTCCCAAAGGCTCTTCCCTTCGGGCATCAAGATCGCCTCGACCGCGGCCTCATCCAACTCGGGCGGAGGGGGCGTCTCTGATTCGACTACGGACGGAGCAGGCTCGACGTCGGCGGT
>CAYRVS010000157.1:0-4761 GCA_964427725.1 uncultured Planctomycetaceae bacterium
GAATGGGCCACACTGGTCGCCCCGAACTCAGCCGGCCAAGGCTGGCAAATGGATCATGACCAGCGGGGCTATCCCCGCTGTCGCTGTCGGGAGTGTGCGGCGCGGAGCGCGGACTGAGCCGGGCACCGGCGAATCTCGCCGGTGCAATCGGCATCCTTCGCGCGGTCGATCTCCGTCGGAAGTCGCGCCTGATCCGCCGGTTACGCGCCGTCGGCATAACCGGACGCGGTTCGTCCGGCAGATCAAGATCGGCAGGAATTGCGCGTCCAACCGGACCCCCAGCGGCCGATCCTTTCTTCTGCAAGACCGCTGCAAACCGTGTCGCAGGTGGCATCCCTCTCCGATGCGTGTTCGCTGACTCCGGTCGATTCGGTTTGTCCCCCACCCCCCCGACGGTGTCACGATCATGACGACTTTGCGGAATCTCATGGCGATCGGCGCGATCGCCGTCGTCTGTGGATTGGCCGGCTGCTCGGCCACGCGGCTGGGGAAATGCCACAACTGCGAAACGACGGCGGTTTATCCGTCGGAACCGTGTCTGGAGTGTCAATCGGGGGGGGCGATGACGGTCCCTCACGGGCAACCCGCGCCGGTTCCGCTCGCCGAGCCGTATGACATGCCGACGCCGCAACCCCTGCCCCCGGCGGTGTCGCCCGATGTCCCCCCTCCCCCGCCGGAAGCCTTGCGGGCGCGGCCGATTCAACAAATCGGCGCATCCAGCCGGGGGCTGTACTCCACGATGAGCACCAACATCCGCGCGATGTTCACTCGATAGATGAAACCGCGGCGGTGTGTCCACCGCCCAGTTTCGCCCCGCACACCGGGATCAGACGCCTTGGGATCATGATGAACTTCTGAGGTGATGACGACTCCCCCTGCCGCAAGGCAGCGTCTGTTCCCGCGAGCCGGCCGGAGGGTTTCCTTCGGCCGGCTTGTGTGTTTTCGGGGGCGGGTTCAGGGGGGGATTCCGAGAGCCCTCGCACGATCCGCAAGGACTCAACGGCCCTGGTCACCAGGACGCCTACGCATAGGATGGCGACGGATTCTACAGAATCCGAGGCTCGTTCTGTAGAGCGACTTGTCATCGGAACCACAGGCGTGATAATATCATAGTGTCAGCCAGTTCTTCCTACCGATGTGGGCCCCACCGTAGCCATGGCCGACCAGCCTCTGACTGTCGTCCCCCGACACGGTCTTCGCCGCGAGGCGATCGTCCAGGCGCTCATCGGCGACATCTTTCACGGCAAGTTCACCGCCGGGCAGCATCTGGTCACGCAGGAGCTCGCCGAACGCTTCCAGGTCAGCCATACCCCCATCCGCGAAGCCTTGATGACCTTGGGCGGGATCGGGTTGTTGACCCTCCAACCCAACCGCGGCGCGGTGGTACGGGAACTGACCCGCCGCGACGTCCGTGATGTCTGCCGGGTCCGGCGGGCCCTCGAATGCGAGGCGGTGCGCGAAGCCTGCGGTCGGATCGATCAGGACTTGCTGCGGTCGCTCATGCGGGAATTTACCAAGCTCGAAGGGCTGAAAGGCCGCGCGGGAGCCCGCGCCGTCGCCAAGGCCCGCGAACTCGACAGCCGGCTGCACGACTCGATCATGCATGCGGCGAAAAACGCCTGTCTGACCCAGGAACTCGGTCGGTTGAAACTGTTGTTTCGCGGTCTCCGCGATAACTCGTGGGACCACGAAACGACCCGGAACGACTTTGAACGCCTCGCGGAGGAAGCCCGCGAACACAAGGCGATCGTCGCGGGCCTCCTCGCCGGCGATCGCCGCGCCGCGATGACCGCCATGTCGCGGCATATCATGTCGGGGATCACCTACTGGACTCGGGCGCTCCCCTCACGGGACGGCGCCGCCGCGCCCAAGGGTCAGCCCCCCGCCACCGTCACCCTCGAAGCCTTGCCATGAGGTTCGTGATGTCGAATCGCACACCGTGGAATCGCAAACTATGGGCGCTCGGGCTCGTGACGAGTCTCGCGGCGGTCGGAGCGTCGAGCCGCTCGGTCACCGCCGCCGACATCGAGTACAACCGCGACATCCGGCCGATCTTGGTCGAGAACTGCTTCAGTTGCCATGGGGCCGACAGCGCCTCGCGAAAAGCCGATCTGCGGCTCGATCAGCGCGACGCGGCGATCGCGATGCAGGCGATCATCCCTGGCAAGCCGGACGACAGCAGCGTCATCCAGCGGATTCTCTCGACGAATCCCGACGAGGTGATGCCCCCGCCCGCCGCGCACAAGACGCTGAAGCCCGCGCAAAAGGAGCTGCTGGCGAAGTGGATCGCCGCCGGCGCGGAGTATCAGCCCCATTGGTCGTTCATCGCCCCCACGCGCGGAGAACTGCCCGCGGTGAAGCAGGCCGACTGGGTCCGTAACCCAATCGACCGGTTCATACTCGCCCAACTGGAGGCGAAGGGGTTGTCGCCCGCTCCCGAAGCCGACAAACGGACGTTGGCCCGCCGGTTGAGCCTCGATCTCACGGGGCTGCCGCCGCGGCCGGAACTCGTGGACGCCTTCGTGAATGATCCGGCCCCCGATGCGTATGAGCGGCTGGTCGATCAGTTGATGGAAACCCCGCAATGGGGCGAGCATCGCGGCCGTTACTGGCTCGATGCGGCCCGTTACGCCGACACGCACGGCATTCACTTCGACAACTACCGCGAAATCTGGGCGTACCGCGACTGGGTGATCAACGCCTTCAACCGCAACCTGCCGTTCGATCAATTCACGATCGAGCAGCTCGCGGGGGATCTGCTGCCGAACCCGACGCTCGATCAGACGATCGCCACGGGCTTCAATCGCTGCAACATCACGACCAACGAGGGGGGGATCATCGACGAGGAGTACCTCGTCCTGTACGCCCGCGATCGGACCGAAACGACCGCGGCGGTCTGGATGGGGCTGACCGTCGGGTGCGCGGTTTGTCACAACCACAAGTTCGATCCCGTCTCGCAGCAGGAGTTCTACGGACTCGCCGCGTTCTTCAACAACAGCACCGTTCCGGCGCGGGATGGAAACATCAAAGATTCGCCGCCGGTCATCGTGGTGCCCAAGCCCGAAGACTTGGCCCGTTGGCAGCAAATGGACGGCGTGATCGCGGCGGCCAAGCAAGCCGTCGCCGATCGTGAGCAAGCGGCCCGGCCGGCGTTTGACGCCTGGTTGGCGTCGGCCGACCCCAACGCGATTCGCGCTTCGGTCCCCAGCGAAGGGTTGCAGTTGCATCTTCCCGCCGACGAAGGGACGGGGAACGATCTGAAGCTGGTGCGTAACGGTACGCCGGGTGTCTTGACGACCGCCATCCCCGCCGAATGGCGACCGGGGCAGGTCGCGGCGCAGGGACTCTATTTCGGTCAGGCCGGACTCGCGGAACTCGCCGACGTCGGCGATTACGATCGCGAACAGCCCTTCAGCGTCTCGGCGTGGGTCAAGCTTCCCGCCAACGACGTCGCCGGCGCGATCCTCGCCCGGATGGACGACACCAAGGACTTCCGCGGCTGGGATCTCTGGGTGGAGGGCCGCCGCGTCGGCTGTCACATCATCCACAAATGGCAGGACGACGCGCTCAAGGTCGTCAGCAAGACCCAGGTTCCCGGCGATCAATGGACCCATCTCACGGTGACTTACGACGGCTCCGGCAAGGCGGGGGGCGTGAAGGTCTACTACAACGGCCAGGAGCAAGGGGTCGCCGTCCATGTCGATGCGCTCAAGAGCACGACCAGGACCGAGGTCCCGTTCAAGCTGGGCCAACGGCATACCGGCAGCCCGCTGACGGGGGTCACCATCAACGATCTTCGGCTGTACGGGCGGTCGCTGTCGGCGGGCGAAGTCGGAATCATTTCCAACGTGACGCGGTATGCGGCGATCATCGCCAAACCCGCCGATCAGCGGACCCCCGAAGAGGTCAACGAGCTCTTCGCGTGGTACTTGCGGTCGCAGGATCAGCCGTACCAGCAGGCGGTCGCCCAACAGCAAGCCCTCGAACGGGAACGGCAGGAGATCCAAGCCCGCGGCACCATCGCCCATGTGATGCATGAGAAGAACGAAGAGGCGATGGCTTACATCCTGTTCCGCGGCGAGTACGACAAGCGGCGCGATGCGGTTAAGGCCTCGACGCCCGCCGCCCTGCCGGCCTTCCCCGCCGAACTGCCGAAGAATCGGCTCGGACTGGCGCGTTGGTTGTTGTCGCCGGAACATCCATTGACCGCCCGCGTCACCGTCAATCGGTTCTGGCAGGAAGTCTTCGGGACGGGACTGGTCCGCACCACGGGCGATTTGGGGATCTCCGGCGAACTGCCGTCGCATCCGCAACTGCTCGATTGGCTCGCCCTCGAATTCCGCGAGCAGCGATGGGATGTCCGCCGGTTCTTCAAGCTCCTCGTCACGTCGGCGACCTACCGTCAGGCCGCCCTTACGACGCCGGAGAAACTGGAGGCCGATCCGGCGAACCGGTACTTGTCGCGCGGGCCGCGATTCCGGATGGACGCCGAGATGGTGCGTGATTACGCCCTGTCGGCGACGGGGATTCTGGTCCCCAAACTCGGCGGCCCCAGCGTGAAGCCGTATCAACCCGAAGGGGTCTGGGAGGCGGTCGCGATGATCGGCAGCAACACCCGCGACTACAAACGCGACACCGGCGAGAACCTTTATCGCCGCAGTCTGTATACCTTCTGGAAACGCTCCGCCCCGCCCGCGTCGATGGACATCCTCAACGCCCCGGCCCGCGAGGTCTGCACGGTCCGTCGCGAACGGACCAACA
>CAYRVS010000157.1:4771-12717 GCA_964427725.1 uncultured Planctomycetaceae bacterium
TGCAAGCGCTCGTCACGCTCAACGACGAGCAGTTCGTCGAGGCGGCGAAGTTCCTCGCGCAGCGGACGCTGCAGGCGACGGCAAAGGATGACGAGCGGCTGCAATTCGTCGCCCGACAACTGTTGGCGCGGCCCTGGAACGACCGGGAAGTCGCCATCGCCCGCGGTTCCCTTGCCGACCTGCGGGGCTACTACGGCGAACACGCGGATGACGCCGAGCGACTGCTGAAGGTGGGCGAGTTCACCGTCGACGCGGCGTTGCCGAAACCCGAACTCGCCGCGTGGACGATGTTGATCAATCAACTGATGAATCTGGACGAGGTGCTGTGCAAGTAACGGTGGCGTAAGACGGACCAAGTGAGAGCCCATGACTGCAACCGTGGAACTTGAAGAATTGATGGCGCGCTGGCCACAGGTGCTCGAGTCGATGCGGCGGGGCGAAGTGGTGGTGGTGACTGATCATGCCGTGCCGCAGGCGCGCATCACCCCGTTCGTGTCCCGCCGGGCGAATCTGCAACCCGGATCCATGGTCATGTCGGAAGACTTCCAAGGCCCGCTGCCGGAGACATACTGGCTGGGCCAATCGTGAAGCTGCTGCTCGATACCCATGTGCTGATCTGGTGGGTCAGCGATGCCGCCCGATTCAGCCCCGATGTGATCCGGGCCGTCTCGGCTCCCGAGAATGAGGTGCTGATCAGCGTCGTTTCGGTCTGGGAAATGGTGGTCAAGGTCGGGCTGGGCAAACTGGTGGTGAACCCTAACGTGCGAGAATCGATCCAGCAGCAGCTTGACCAGGGAATCGGGATGTTGCCGTTGCTCCTCGAACACATCACGACCTTGGAAACCTTGCCCGATATCCATAAGGACCCGTTCGATCGGGCGCTGGTCGCCCAAGCCATCGCCGAGCAAGCCCACCTGGTCACCAACGACAGCATGCTGCACGACTATCCCGTTCCCACGTCGTGGTGACGCCCATCGCATCAGTTTCGTGAATTGGAGTACGATCGATGTCCCTCCTCGACGATTACCGACTCAACCTCGCCCGGCGGCATTTTCTCGCGCAGGGGTCGCATCTGCTCGGCGGGGCGGCGCTCGCGACACTATTGGCGGGAGAGCGGCCCGCGCGGGCCGCGAACAACGTCGGGGCGGCCGCCCCTGCCGATGGGCATGTTACGTTGCCCCATGTTCCCGGCAAGGTGAAGCACGTCATTTATCTGCACATGGTCGGCGGGCCGTCGCAGCTTGACATGTTCGACTACAAGCCCGTCATGCAGGAATGGTACGACAAGGACCTCCCCGATTCGGTCCGCATGGGGCAGCGGCTCACCACCATGACCTCCGGGCAGGCCCGGTTCCCCATCGCCCCGTCGATGTACAACTTCCGCCGACACGGCGAATGCGGGATGTGGATCACCGACAACCTGCCGTACACCGCGAAGTGCGCGGACGACATGGTCTTCATCCGCAGCATGCACACCGAGGCGATCAACCACGAACCCGCCATCAGTTACATGCAAACGGGGAATCAGCTCACCGGCCGGCCGTGTCTGGGGTCCTGGACCTCGTACGGCCTCGGCTCATTGAACTCGGACCTGCCGACGTTCGTGGTCCTCGTCGCCCAGCCCCGCAACACCGAGCAGGTCCAGGCGATCTCCGCCCGCTTGTGGTCCTCGGGGTATCTGTCGGGCGAACACGCCGGGGTCTCGTTCCGCACCGGCGGCGATCCGATCCTCTACATCAACAATCCGCCGGGGGTCCCCACCGACGTCCGTCGCAAGACGCTGGACGGCCTCAAGGCGATGAACGAACTGACGTACGAACAACTCGGCGATCCCGAGACGCGGACGCGGATTCAGCAGTACGAACTGGCATATCGCATGCAGGCCAGCGTCCCCGAATTGGTCGATCTCGCGTCGGAACCGAAGTCGACCGAAGAGTTGTACGGGCCCGACATCCACAAGCCCGGTTCGTTCGCCCATACCGTATTGCTGGCGCGGCGGATGGTCGAGCGCGGCGTCCGCTTCGTGCAGATCTACCACAACAACTGGGACCATCACGGCAACATCGCCAAGCGGATGCCCGATCAGTGCCTCGACGTCGATCAGCCGTGCTACGGACTGATTCAGGATCTCAAGCGCCGCGGCCTGCTCGACGAAACGCTGATCATCTGGGGGGGCGAGTTCGGCCGGACGATCTACTCGCAGGGGGGCGTCTCAAAAACCAACTACGGCCGCGACCACCATCCGCGCTGCTTCACGATGTGGATGGCCGGCGGCGGCACCAAGGGCGGGACCATCTACGGCGAGACCGACGATTTCAGTTACAACATCGTCAAAGACCCGGTCCACATCCGGGACTTCCATCGCACCGTGCTGCACCTGATGGGCTTCGACGGCGAGCGGTTCACCTTCAAGTATCAGGGGCTCGACCAACGCCTGATCGGCGTCGAACCGTCGCGGATCATCACGGAACTGCTCGCGTGATATTCATGGGGAAGCCCAGGGAAGGTGTTCCCTGGGCTTCTGTCAATCTCATCACGCCGCCCGGGCGGTCGGATTCCCCGCCCGGCAGATCATCAGGCAGCGCGCGTTCTGTCGGTCGGTTTCGATCATCGCCTCGAATTCGCCGACGGCGTCGATCAACGCGCGGTAGCCCTGCCGCGTCGCCTGGAAGCAGTCCGAGCCGTTCTTGCCGAAGTCGGTGTGATCGTGTTCGCGGCTCCAGTGGATGAAGCAGCGGCCGCCCGGCGCGAGGCAGCTCAGCCACGCCGCCAGACAGGCCTGCGGGTCGTAGCTGTGATCGAGCGAGTTGCTGTAGATGAAATCGCAACGGCCGAGCCATTCGGGCTTCACCTGGTGGAAGTCCCATTGAATGACGTGCTGGAAGTCGGCCGCGCTGGGGGAGATTTCGGTCCCCCAGATTTCGCAGCCAAGAAGCTCCCGCAGCCGCTTGACTTCCGCCCCGTTCCGTACGCCGTGGCACAAGCCGAACCGAGGCTTGGGAACGGCCCGACGAATCTCGGCGGCGAGTGTTTCCAGCTCGTTTTCCAGCACCCAGACGCGGTCCCGCTTGACCTCGTTCGTCTTGAGCTGCGCGGCGACGTAATCGTCGTAGCTGGTGAAGGCGAGCCGCCGGACGTCCTCTTGGGACCGAGCCGCTTCTCCGCGCCGCCGGATCGAACGCCACCACCGCTTCACCGCCCGCAACATCGCCCCGCCCCTGCTGGAACCGGAAACCGCCCGCGCGGCGGGGTCTTAGTCGATCGCGCGAAATCCCGCAAGGGGATTGCCGAGATGAGACCTCGTAAGGGCGGGAGACAGGCGCGCGCCCAAGTGGACCGGCCGTCAAGATTTATGTCGATTTCGCGAAAACCGAAGATTTTTCGTGTCGGGTTCCCGAGCCGTTTGACAAGCGGGCATCCCGACCTAAGTTTCGGGTGTCGGCGTCCTCAGTGACGACGCCTGAATGGGACTGTTTCCTGTGCCTGTCCGGTTCGCCGGGCAGGTGCAAAGCGCGGCAGGGAGGAGCTGGGAGCTTCGAGGGGACCTTGCCGCGCTTTTTTCGCATCCATACCGGATCAGCGTCTGCTTCCATCCGGCACAGCTAGGCACACTGGTCATCCGACCCGCCTGAACCCAGGTCGATCGTGTTCTGCGATCGGCCTGGGTTTGTCTTTTGCGTACGCGTCAACCTGACTTGTTTCCCTGACGCCGATCCCTTCCGCATGAGCGTTTCCACCGCTCATGGCCGGCGAGGAACGACATCGTCCACTTGCGGTCGGTCCATCCGTGATGGCCCCCCTCAGACCCGCGACGAGGGCCCCCCCCAGTCGGCAGGGATATCCGGTGACCATCCGCGCTCCGCGGGCGCATTGGGCCCCGTCTCCGCGCGACGATCATCCCGCCACGGGTGATCCCCACCACTTCACTCAATGGCGCGAAAAACTGCTCATCGCGCGCGGGCCCACTCCGGCAAGGCCGCGGGATCGATTCCCAACAGCGGGACCATCAGCCCGTACGTTGCGAGGACGATCAGACCGACGCCCACGAGATCGAGCACGAAGCCGTAGCCCATCATCTGGCCCATGCGGATGCGACCGGTTCCAAAGACGATCGCGTTGGGCGGCGTGCCGATCGGCAGCATGTAGCCGTTGCTCGCGGCGATCGTCGCCGGCAACATCAGCAGCCGCGGATCGATTCCGACCGCGACGGCAAGCCCCGCGACGATCGGCAACAAGGCGTTCGCCGTCGCCACGTTCGAGGTGAATTCCGACAGGAAGGTCATCAGCAGGCAGACCAGGGTGATCAGCGCCCACGGCGGCAGCCACGCCGCCACCGTCGCCAGCCACTCCCCGGACCATTCGGCGAGCCCGGTGATCCGCGACCCTTCGGCGATCGCGAAGCCCCCGCCGAACAACAGCAAGATGCCCCATGGCAGCCGATTCGCCGTCCGCCAATTCATCAACGGTTCGGCCGGACGATCAGGTCGCGTGCGGATCGGAATCAGGAACAGCAAGAGCGCCATCGCCATCGCGACGGTCGAGTCATTGATCCACTCGCCCGAACCCCTCGCGACCCCCAACCCCGTCAGCCAGCGTTCCGCCGCGAGTTTCCAGCCCGGAATGTTGACGGCTCCCAGCGGAATGCCGGTCCGGGTCAGCCATAATCCCGCCGTCAGCAAAAAGACGATCAGCATCGCCCGTTCCCCCGGCGACATCGGGCCGAGTTCGCGCAGTTGACGGCGAAAGGTGTCGCGGTCGATGCGGTCGAGTTCTTGCGGCGCTTGGAGTCCCCAGGTCAACAAAGCCCAAGTGAGCACCAGCAGCGCCAGGCCGCACGGGGTCCAGACAAGCATCCACTGCGCCGCCGAGACGGGGGGCGCCTCCGGGAACTGCTTGGCGAGGACGGTGCCAAAGACGATGTTGGTGGGGGTGCCCACCAACGTGGCGAGTCCTCCCAGCGTCGCCGAGTAACCGACGCCCAACATCAGCGCCATCCCGAGTCGCTGCGCCGCGTGATCCCCGGGACCCGGTCCGTCAGTGACGGGGAGCAACGAATTCAAGAGCGCCAGCGCGATCGGGAGCATCATCAACGTCGCGGCGGTGTTGCTGATCCACATCGACAGCGTGAAGGTGGCGAGCATCGCCCCGAACACCATCCGCTTCACGCCGGTTCCGGTCGCCGCGACGATGTGGAGCGCCAGGCGTCGGTGGAGGCCCCACCGTTCAAGTCCCAGCGCCAGAATGAACCCGCCCAGGTAGAGGAACGAGCTGTCGCTGAAGTAGGTCGCCGCAACCTCTTTCGCCCCGGCGATTCCCAACAGCGGAAACAGCACCAGCGGGAGCAGGCTGGTCATTTCCATCGGGGCTGCCTGCGTGACCCACCAGACCCCCATCAGGACGACCACCCCCGCCAGCCGCTGTCCCGCGGGTTCAAGTCCCCCCGGCGTGGGGCCGCAGATGACCGCCAGGCCGACGACCATTCCCAGCCACAATCCCAGCCGCGAGACCCACTCCGGCACCGGATCTTCGCCTGACGATGGGGCCGAGAATGTCATCGCGCCGGGCTTCCCAGGCATCGTGTTCACGCGCCGCCCCACTGGGCCGACGCGCCAAGGCGGCTATAACTTACCAGCAGTTTGGCACAGGATCTCCGGCAATGCGACCAACCAACGGCCCCCCGCCCGAACAACTCCGCCCGACCATCACCTCGCATCCCGAACGTCGTGGCGGTTATCAGCTGACCACGGCGTTATGGCTCCCCCACCCACGCGAGGTGGTCTTTGAATTCTTCGCCGACGCGGGGAATCTCGAATGGCTCACCCCGCCTTGGCTCCACTTCGAGATCCGCACGCCACGGCCGATCGCCATGCGCACCGGGGCCCTCATCGATTATCGCCTGCGGTTGCACGGCCTGCCCCTCAACTGGCGGACGGAGATCAGTCTCTGGGAACCGCCGTATCGATTTGTCGATCAGCAGTTACGCGGGCCGTATCAACTCTGGCGGCATCTGCACACGTTTGAATCACGCGACGGCGGCACCTATTGCACCGACCGGGTCGAATACGCCTTCTGGGGCGGAGCCCTCGTCCACAACCTGCTGGTCCGCCGCGACCTCGACCAAATCTTCACCTATCGGCAACAGCGGTTGTGGGAGCGGTTCGGGGCACCCGCCGCGGCTCCCACGGCCACGGATCTCTACGCGATGAGTCCGGCGGATTGAGTCGGCCGGGGATCGGCTGTCTAGAGGTGACGCTTCCCCGTTGACGTCACTCGGCGATTGCGTTCCCCCGGAAAACTCCCCACACTCATGAACGATGGGGCGTAAGCCCGGCATCCGGACCAACTCACGACGGAGTCCAAGCGTCTCCGGCACTGTTATCAGGAACGAACGATATGTCACGGTGGATGGGAGCGTGGATCCTGGCGGGGGGAGCCTTGACCGGGATCGTGGGTTGCGACGGCGGCGGGGGCCAGTACCAGACCGCCGAACAGATCGACAAGGCCCAACCCGCCGGGCACGATCATGATCATCATGACCACGGTCATGGGGCGGAAGGCCCGCATCACGGAACGTTGGTCGAGTTGGGTGAGCACGAGTACCACGGGGAACTCGTCGTCGAAGCCAAGACTCACACCCTCAAGCTCTACCTGCTTGGTCCCGACGCCAAGACCGACGCCACCACGGCGGCGTCCGAAGCGACCCTCAAGCTCGAAGACGGCCCGACCCTGACTCTGAAACCCGCCGCCGGGCAGCCCGAAGGAATGGCGTCACTGTTCGAGGTGACCGACGAGAAGGCGGTCCACGAGATCGTCGACATGGCGTTCATCCACGGCGATCTGGCGATCAAGATCGGCGAGAAGGAGTACAAGACCTTCGTCGACGCCCACTTCGACATCGCCCACGACCACCCGGAAGAGGCCGCCAAGCCCACCGAACCAACCGCCGCCGAGCCCGCACCCACCGATCCTCCGGCAACCAACCCGTGATCGACTGTTGAGCCGCGAGCCGCAGGCGAGCGTGTCGTTGGAAACCGCGCTCGCCTGCGGCTCGCGGCTCACCGTGCGGCCGAACCACGTTTCTCACTTGGCGGTCGACCGGGTCGCGAGTATCATCGCGGCACCCGGAGAGATGGCTGAGTGGCCGAAAGCACCGCATTGCTAATGCGGCGTAGGGGTCAAACCCTACCGTGGGTTCGAATCCCACTCTCTCCGCTTTTCGCCCCATGAGGGCGAAAAGCCGAGCAGTGGAGAACAGATCAGGAGAAGGAGTTACACTTCACTGCGGTCTACTGCTCTCCTGATCATCGGGTACAGAATGGGCGCCGGTCGTGGCCTTCATGTTCGAGAATCTGCAGGTCTATCAGAAGGCTGTGGATTTTGCTGATCGAACCGCTTCGCAGACCGAGTCCTTCCCACGCGGCTACTATTTTCTGGTCGATCAACTGAATCGCGCCGCGCTATCGATTGCGACCAATCTCGCCGAGGGGAATGGGCGATTCACCAAGCCTGATCGGAAACACTTTTTCACGATCGCTCGGGCTTCGGCCCAGGAATGTGTCCCTTTGTTGGAGATCGCCCAGCGACGCGATTTGATCTCCGCCGAGGAGCACCGGGCATCAAAGGACGCCCTCGAAGAGATTGCCCGGATGATCTCCGGCCTGATTTCCGGGTTGGAGAATCGCCGAGCGTGATTGGATCGGGAGTTCCGATTCCAATGGTGTTCAACCAGCTCCACCAACCCCGACTCGGATTCCCGAAAGGACTCGATGATGGCGTTAACCGGCGTAAGTTACGTCTGCCGATGATCGCGCATTCGTCACTCGCCCGCATCGCCGCCAAAGCGGGGACCGATCGGTAAATTCGTCCCCGCCGCGGACTGCTGATCGCGGAGCCCCGTCGCCGCGTCGTCGAGGCTTCTTTTGAACGTTTCGACCGCCGTCGCCGAC
>CAYRVS010000158.1:0-12701 GCA_964427725.1 uncultured Planctomycetaceae bacterium
GTATGAGTAGTGGCGGTTGTATGTCAGGAGGATGCCGCGCTCGCCGTTGGCTCGCGGCTAAACGATGGGGTGGATCGTGTGTTGCAGTTCGCCGGCGGTCACGTGGACCGTGCGATCACGGGCGACATAGACGTTGATTTCGCTGCGGACGCCGAATTCCGGCAGGTAGATCCCTGGCTCGATCGAGAAGCAGCAGCCCGGCAAGACAAGACGTTCCTCGTGGGTTTCGAGGTTGTCCATGTTGGCCCCGTTGCCGTGCGTCTCGCGGCCGATGCTGTGTCCCGTGCGATGGACGAACGCCGCACCATAACCCGCCCGGTCGATCACGCCCCGCGTCGCATCGTCGACTTGCCAGCCCGGTAGCGCGCGACCCTCCGCCATCGCCGCCTTGACGCAGGCGATTCCGGCGTCGCGCGCGGCGGCGACGATCGCGAAGACCTCGGCGTACTGGGTGGGGATCGTTGTGCCGACGTAGCCCATCCGGGTCAAATCGCTGAAGACGCCGCGCGGATGATCGACTTTCGCCCACAGGTCGATCAGGACCAGATCGCCCGCGCGGATCGGCGCGTCGGTCGTTTCATAGTGGGGATCCCCCGCATGGGCGTTCGCGCCCACGATCGGCGGATGATCGGTCGTGAGTCCGTGCGCGGCGAAATGCCGCATGATGAGCTGCTGAACGGCGCGCTCGCTGACGACCCCTTCCCGCCCGATTTCGTCGGCGATGAACCGCCAGCAAAGCGCGTACGCCGCGTCGGTCCAGACGCCGGCTTGCTGGTGGAGCGCCCATTGCTCGTCGTCCCAGGCGGCCTCGAAGAGTTGGACGAGGTCGCCCGAGGAACCGAGCTCGACGCCGCAGGCCCGCACGAGTTCCACAGTCCCCGCGTCGACCCGCGAGATGTACGGGTTCGCGTTCCGCGGGGCGTACTCCATGGCGAGCTTCCGGGTTCCCCGCACCAACCCCGCGATCCCCGCCTCGAACTCCTGCCATTTCAGATAGACGGTTTTGTCGCCGGGGAGATGATCGAGGGCCCCCGCCTCGATGCGATGGACCAGCTTACGCGGCGTGCCGCGCGCGGGGATGAAGTAGGCCCAACGCCGCGTGCTGTGTCCCGCGTCCTCGAAGCCCAGCACCCGCCGCGCGAGGGGGTTCGACTTGCGGAAGTCGTACAGCAGCCAGCCGTCGAAGCCGAAGTCGCGAATCGCCTGCTGAACCGCCGAAATGTCGGGCATGGGACTGATCCTGTCGGCAAGAGCGGCTCGATGAGATTGACGCTTCACCGACGCCTGATCTTTGGGTGCCACCGGCTTCGCCAGTGCGATCCACGTTGGATGTAAGTCAAGGAACACCACGGGCAAAGCCCGTGGCACACGCGTTGGTCGACCCGTGGTGCCAAATCACCAAGTCCTCCGTGATGGCGGCACTATCCCGTGTCACTCGGTCGCGGGCAAGACACGGAAGAGTTCCGTCAATTGGAGGTCGACGGCTTGCCGCGCGGTGTCGACCTCGACCAGCCCGCCGACATGGGTGTGTCCGGCGAAGAGGCAAACCTCTTCTGTTGGCGGTTGTTGCTCGGTCCACCACTCCCGATACCACGCGATATGATAGGCGAGAAAATTTGAGACGAACGACCCGGGCCCGAGTTGATCGTTGATCCCCGGTTGCAGGCGATCCGCGGGAAACGTCTCTCGCAGTGTCGCGACGATCGGCTCCATCGGCAGATTGCTGAACCGCCGGGTCTGTGTCTCCGGAAAGAGGTCGGCGTGCGAGGCGGCAGGGCGTGTCGGATCGGGTGGTCCCCCCCGTTCCGGCGGAACGCCGCGCGATGCCGGAGCCGGATCGTTCGCGGTTCCGCCGATGCAGGGGGCGGCCCAACGCGCAAGATGCTCATGACCATCGCGACGATAGCGCAGTTCCGTCGTCCAGTCATCATGGGCACAGTTGGTGGCCCAGGCGTCGAGCCACCATTCGCGGGTGAACTTCCAGCGACTGAAGCTAAGGATCGCGATTGGTCGAACCGCCGCCATCAGCGCCCAAAACCGCTCGGAAGTGTCGTGATAGTCGACCATGAATGAACCGCCGTCCGATTGACCGGTCCCCCAGAAGGGCCACGTGTCGTCGCGCGGGTCGGTCCCCAGCGGTTCGTCAAACCGCGGCGAGAGGGCGACGACGCGATACGTTTTCCCCGCGCGCGTTTCCGCTCGGGCGGTCCGCCAGTCCGCCAGCATCCCCGGACGTCCCGCGACGCCGAGATCGGTCGGGGGCCAATACCCCAATAACAGAATCGTCCGGGGGGCCGTGGATTCCGCGGTGGTCTGCTGCTCGATCGTCATCGGAACGGAGCTCGTGGATGGATCGGGACCGACAGCGGACGAGGTTTCTCCGCACCGGGCGGGCCTCTATGATAACTTATGGACAATCTCATAGAGGGCGGGATGACGCACGCGGGGAATCGTCGGCGTGCCGTCCGACCAGCCGATGGAGCATGCACGTGTCGGAACCGTCCGAATCCTCGCGCGCGTTGTTGGAGGCGACTCATCAGTTTCCCGGGCCGTACGTCGTCAAGGCGATCGGTCGCGGAGGGGAGATGTTCGTCGCGGCGGTCGTCGCCGTGGTGCGAGGTCGGTTGACGCAGGATTTCGACGCCCCGTACGAGGTGGCGCGCACGGCAAGCGGCCGACATGTCTCGGTCACGATCACGCCGTGGGTCGAGTCGGCGGATGATGTCTTCGCGTTGTACGAGGATTTGCGGGCCCTGGAAGGTTTGGTGATGCTGCTGTAGCCCCCGCGCCGCGGACGTCACGGCCGATGTCACGACTCCCGCGCGGCGAGGGCGACCAAGCTCCGGCGAACGACCACATCATGACGGCGGCGATTGAAACCTACGAGCAGGCGATCGAGTTCCTCTACGGACGGATCAACTACGAGCGCGCCCAGCCGGAAGCCTACTCGAGCACCGACTTCAAACTCGATCGGATGCGAGGACTCCTCGAAGCGCTGCAGCATCCCGAGCAACAACTCCCCGCGGTCCACGTCGCCGGGACCAAAGGGAAAGGCTCGACCTGCAGCATGCTCGCCGGCGTCTTGACGCGGGCGGGCTTACGCGCGGGACTGTATACGTCGCCCCATCTCACGCGGTTCGAGGAGCGGTTCCGCGTGGCGGGGGTCCAGCCGACCCCCGAGCAACTGGTCGCGCTGGTCAATCAGGTCCGACCCGTCGTCGAACGGCTTGATCACGCCCCCGCGAAGCTCCATCCCACGTACTTCGAGCTCGCGACCGCGCTGGCGTGGCTCTACTTCCTTGAGCAGGGGGCCCGCGTCGCGGTGTTGGAAACGGGACTCGGCGGTCGGCTCGATTCGACGAATCTGTGTCGTCCCTGGGTCACCACCGTCACCAACGTCAGTCGCGATCATATGCACATCCTCGGCAGCACGGTCGGGGCGATCGCGGTCGAGAAGGCGGGGATCATCAAGCCCGGCGTGCCGGTCGTCTCCGGCTGCCTTCATCCCGACGCGATGGCGGTGATGGCGGCGACCGCCCGGGACCGTGACGCCCCGTTGTGGCAACTCAACCGCGACTTCACCTGGAATTGGCGCGATCCCGCCCGCCGACTGATCGACGTCAGCACCCCCCGCCGGACTTGGGAGGCCTTGCCGGTCCCCTTGCGCGGCGAACATCAGGCGGTCAACACCGCGCTTGTGATCGCGACCCTCGATCAGCTTCCGGAGGACGTCGTGACGTTGACTCCCGATATCGTCCGCGCGGGACTCGCGGCGACGAGTTGGCCCGCCCGCGTCGAACTCATCGGCCAAGAGCCCACGGTCATCCTCGACGCCGCCCACAACTGGGCCTCCGCGAAGGCGCTCCTCGACACGCTCGAACGGGAGTTCACCGCGCGGCGGCGGGTGCTGGTCTTCGCCTGTTCGCGCGACAAGGATTATCGCGGCCTGGTCCGCCAACTCGCGCCGCGGTTCGACACGATCATCTTCACCAAGTATCTCGACAACCCCCGCGCCGTCGATCCCGGCGAGCTCCGCGATCATCTCGAACTGCTGTTCGATCGCCCGGCCCATGTCGTCCACGACCCGGTCTCCGCCTGGAAGCTCGCGCGGCGGCTGGCGCACGCCACCGATCTCATCGTGATCACCGGATCGCTGTTTCTCGTCGGCGAATTGCGCGAATTGCTGCTGGATGAACACAAAGCGCCCCTCGGCAGCCCCGGGATGGCTATCCCTGGGCTGCATGGCGCGTAACAGCATCCTCCCGCAGCGCCGCGGCGTACTCCTCCGGCGTATTGATGTTCCGCAGGAACCGCAGTTCCGGATCGAGATCGGCGAAGTCGTCCGCCGTCAGTGCCCGCACGTCGAGCCGATCCAACAGCGCCTGCAGACTGCGTTCCCCCTGCGACCACAGACCCCGCGCCACCGGAAGTACGTCGCGCCGATAAACCGCCGCCAGCGGATGTCGCCTGCCTTCATGCGTCACCACGGCGGCGGCCTGCCCCTGCAACCGTTCCGCGAACCGCGCGAGGATGGGACCGCTCAGAAACGGCAGGTCGCACGCCGCCAGAAAGCCGACGTCACACGACTCAGGAAGTTCCGAAAACCCCGTGATCAGTCCCGCCAGCGGGCCCTCAAACGAGGTCTCATCCGCCACGATCGACCACCGCGGCGATGGGGTGCGTGACCCTTCAAGGACCGCCGCCGGCAATTCCAAGTCCCGCGAGGTCGCCAACACGATCGGCGCGGCGACCGGCGTCATTTCCCCGAGCAGATGCTCCAGCAGCGTCGTCCCGCGCCACGGCAACAACCCCTTCGGCCGGCCCATCCGCGCGCTCCGCCCGCCACACAATAAGACGGCGGCGAGCGGCATCCTTGAGCTCCCTCATTCGCGGACGCGCCATGCTCTTCCATCAACCGTGATCCGCATGGGCACGACGGCCATCAAGCCAGGCGGCTCACGACGACGGAATGTTATCCGTTTCGTCTTGCGGATTTCCTTCGGATTTCGAGCTTCGGATTTTCCGCGTTCAACGCACAATCGTCTGCTCGCGATCGGGCCCCACCGACACATACGACACCGGGCGATCGATCAATTCCTGAATCGTGTCGACGTACCGCCTGGCGTTGGCGGGGAGGTCGGTCCAGGTCCGCGCGCCGGTGATGTCCTGCCGCCAGCCCGCCATTCGTCGATAGATCGGCTTGGCCCGCTGGAGGTCTTCGATGTGGCTGGGGAAGTCGGTCACCCGTTCGCCGTCGATCTCGTACGCCTCGCAGACGCAAATCTCTTCGAGCTGGGCGAGGACGTCGAGCAGCATCACGGAAATCGAATCGACCCCGCACAGCCGCGCGCTATAGCCCGTCGCGACGGCGTCGAACCAGCCGCACCGCCGCGGCCGACCCGTCACCGTGCCGAATTCGCGGCCGACTTCCCGGATGTGCTGCCCGACCGCGTCATGCAGTTCCGTCGGGAAGGGGCCGCCGCCGACGCGGGTGGTGTAGGCTTTCACCACGCCGATCATGTTCGTGATTGCCCGCTGCGGAATCCCGCTCCCGTTGTGAATCCCGGCGGCGGAACTGTTCGACGAGGTCACGTATGGGAACGTCCCATGATCGAGGTCGAGCAGGCTTCCCTGCGCCCCCTCGAACAGGATGTTTTCGCCGCGCTTGAGCAGCTTGTGCAGATACGCGGTCGTATCGATGACGTGCGGCCGCAGCTGTTCGGCGAGGGGGGTGTAGTCGGCGAGAATCTGGTCGGCATCGAGGGATGCGGTCGCGGGATCGAGCGCCTGGAGCACGGCGTTCTTATGCTCGACGATCTCGGCGAGCCGTTTTCGCAGGCTCTCCGGCCGATAGAGGTCTCCCATGCGGATCGCGTGGGTGCGGCCCGCCTTGTCGCGATAGCACATGCCGATGCCGCGCATCGTCGTCCCGATCGCCCCGTCCTTCCGCGTCCGTTCGAGGACCGCCTCTTCCTGCATGTGGTACGGGAAGATGACGTGCGCGCGATCGCTGATCAGCAGATTCTCGGCGACCTTCAGGCCCCGCGTCCGCAGCGAATCCATCTCGCCCAACAGCGCCTTCGGGTTGACCACCACCCCCGGCCCGATGATCGCCGTGACGGTCGGCCGCAGAATCCCCGTGGGGAGCAGCGACAGCTTGTAGGTTTCCCCGCCGAACTTCACCGTATGCCCGGCGTTGTTCCCACCCTGATAGCGGACGACGTACTGATGGACGTCGGTCAGGAGGTCGACGATCTTCCCCTTGGCTTCGTCACCCCATTGCAAACCGACGACGGATGTCACGGACACGGCAGGTTCTTTTCGACGGACGGAGACGGAACGAACGCGACCCGCGCGGCGTAAGCCCGGCGGGCGGACAGGTCAAGTATACCAGTCCCGAAGCGCCGGTTGTTAGGCTCTGCACGAGAACCCGCTTACCGGCTTACCGTCATCGGCTTGACGGTCGCGGGTCGCGTTGGCTGAAGGCGAGTCTGAGGACGCCGCCGCAGTCTCGGCCGTTTTCTCGAAGCGTGAGAGTACGCGACGAGTTTCTTCCAGCCGGTCGATGAGCGGTCGGATGAGGTTGCGTCGACAATTCGCTTCGCGGTCGAACTTCACTCGTCGATCATCGCGGTCCTCGTCGCTCTCAGGACGGGATGACCGGCTGGATGCCCCCCCCGGGGGGTGGTCGGCGCCCCGGAAGGAGACCTACGTGTTGTGAGAGCGTCGACGGCCCGTTGTGGACGACGGGCGGCTCTCTTCGCAACCGGTACAGAAAATGGGGAACAGGCCGGCTATTTGATCCGTGAACGGTCGATCCACGACGTGACCTGTTCCTCCAGCACGTCGAGCGGGACGCTGCCCGACGACAGAATCACGTCGTGGAAGGCGCGCACGTCGAAGCCGTCACCCAGTTCGGACTTCGCCCGGCGACGCAGCTCCTGAATTTTCAGTTCCCCGATCTTGTACGCCAGCGCCTGTCCCGGCCAGCCGATATACCGGTCGATCTCGTTGACGATGTCGAGTTCCGACTTGGCGGCGTTGTCCCGGAAGTAATCGATCGCCGCTTCGCGCGACCACTTCAGCGAATGGATTCCCGTATCGACCACCAGCCGTACCGCGCGCCACATCTCGTACGTGAGCGCGCCGAACCGCACATACGGGTCGTCGTAGACCCCCAGCTCATGCCCCAGACTTTCGGCATATAGCGCCCACCCCTCGATATAGACCGTGAAGTCCGAGAACCGGCGGAAGTTCGGCACGTCGGAGAGTTCGGTGCTGAGCGCGAGCTGCAGATGATGCCCGGGCACCGCCTCGTGCAGCGAGAGCGCCGCGATCTCGTACTTCGGCCGCGACTTCGGCTGATAGAGGTTCACGAAGAATGTCCCCGCGCGCGACCCGTCGGCGGCGGGGGGCCGGTAATACGCCGCCGTCGTGTCGGGGGCCATATGCTCGGGAATCGGCTCGACTCCATACGGAATCCGCGGCAGCGTCTTGAACAGCTTCGGAAGCTGCGGATCGACCCGTTTGCAGAAAGCCTGATACGCGGTCAGCAGGTCGTCCGGTCGCTCGAAGTAAAACTCCGGCGCCTCCCGCAGATGGGCGAAGAACTCCTGCAAACTGCCGGTGAACTTCACTTCGCGCAGGATCTCCTCCATCGCCGCAAGCAGCCGGGCGACTTCCTGCTTGCCGATGTCGTGAATCTCGCGCGGCGTCAGCTTGGTCGTCGTGAAACTTTGCGCGCGGTAGGCGTAATAGTCGTCCCCTTGGGGGAGTCGCCACGCTCCGATCCCCTCCAAGCAGCTCGGCAGATACTCCCGCTCGAAAAACGTCAGGAACTCCCGGAACGCCGGGACCACGTGATCGCGAATCGCGGCTTGCGCGGCGGCGGTCAACCGTTGGCGGTCCCCCTTGGAAACGGTCGGCGGAAACGACGTGAAGGGCTTGTAGAACAGGCTCGCCGTCGGGTCGTCGACGATCTGCCGTCTGATCTGCGCAGGCACCCGCCGCATCACCACCTGCGGCTGCACGATCTTCGCCGCGATCCCGGCGCGCAACAGCGCGATGGTTTGCTCCAGATAGACCGGAAAGGTTTCGATCCGCCGCAGCCAGTCGTCGTAGGCTTTCACGTCATCGAAGCTCAGGCTGTCGGCCAGCGAACTTTCGTCCTGAATCCCGCCGCGCATGTCGAGCGGCATCAGATGGGCCTGATACGGTTCCCCGGCGATGTCGACTTCAAGCTGCCGCCCGAAGAGTCGATGGTTCAGCCGATCGGCGGGCGAGAGTTCGTCGACCGGGATCGCAAGCAGCTCCCGCAACCGTTCGCGCCGACGGGCTTGTCGCCGGGCGATGGCTTCAAGACTGACGTCGGGCCAACGATCGTTGTACCGCGGATCCCCCAATTGCGAGGCGAACGTCGGCGCTTCGCGGAGGGTCTCCTCCCAATCCGATTCGAAGATCGCCCGCAGCCGCCGTCCCGCCGACGGTTGATCTTCCGCCGCGGCCGCCGGGGTCTGGCCCGCCACAAAGTTCGGCATGCCGCAAACTCCCGCGAGCATCAGTCCGAGACCCCAGACACGACGGAGCGATGATTGGCGCACTCCCACGCCCGCGTGGACGACAGGTGATGGCGGACAGGTGGTGGACGGAGGGCTGTGCGGCATGCGGAGAATTCTCTATGAGCTCGCTGACGGCGTGATCGTCGGTCGCAGCGCACCTTCTCAGGAGTGGCGCGGCCGCCAGATCGTACCGCGTTCAGAGCCGCGCCGCCCAGACGACCGCCGGTTGATCATCCGCCGCCGGTTGAATCGTCGGTTGCCGCGCGATGACGTCCGCGATCCCCAGCCAGCGCTCCCAGACCTCCGCCGCGATCGGGCCGGCGTTCGACCATCCGGCGCGGGCGGAGGACAACAACTCCCCGGCACGGACCGCATGTCGCCGAACGCCCTCCGGCCGGCCTTCCCGCGCCTTGACCCCCGCCGCCGCCAGCTTGATCAGCCCCTGGAGGAGTCGGCCCCAGGGATGCTCCCGGGACACCGCATGCCATAATCCCTCCCAGACTTCATGCGCCTCCCAGTAGTAGCCGTAGTTCCATAGATCGCGGGCATAGTCAAACTCGGTCCACCAGGCGGGACCGTCGACCGGCGGCGCGGGGCGCGGGGCATGACCATGAAGATGTCCGCGCGGATCGGTCACCGGATGCGGCGCCCAGCCGGAGACATACGCATACCGCGGGAAGATCCGGGCGGGGACGTAGCGGGCCTGTTCGACCATGGCTGGATGGTTCGCGGCGGGCGAGTTGTCCCGGGGGCCGGCCAAAATCGCCACTCTCGAGTGAGACGGAAACAGAGCACGTGAAATTTTATCGACGACCCGCCGCGGCGTCGCCAGCGATCGTCAACCCCAACCGGGTGATGAGTCACCGCCGCGACCCCATCATCTGGGGTTTCCGCGCGAACTCGGCGGCCCGCCAGTTATCGCATGGCAAGCGCGCGAATTCGTCTTGCTCCAATCGCGAACTCGCTTTATGTTTCGCCCCTTGTCACTCCGCCGGGCGGGCATGAGGCTCGCCATGGGGTGACGCCGATCGCGTCGTGTGGTTCGTGTCCGAATCGCGACCGTCGGTCCCTTCCCCGATCCGCTCCCGTTACTCAAGTCGGCACGGAGGCCCGCATGAGCTACGGTCACCCCCCGCGGCCCCTGTGCGGCGTACGAATCCGGTTGATGATCCGCCGCGACATGCCCGAGGTCCTCGATATCGAGCAGCACTGCTTCGAGTTCGCCTGGACCGAGGAGGACTTCCTGTGTTGTCTGCGGCAGCGGAACTGCATCGGAATGGTCGCCGAGCATCAGGAACGGATCGTCGGCTTCATGATCTACGAGTTGCTGAAGTCGCAGCTCCACGTCCTGAATTTCGCCGTCGCCCCGTGGGCCCAGCGGCAGGCGGTCGGCGGTCAGATGGTCGAAAAGCTGGTCAACAAACTGGCGCAGCAGCGGCGGCATGAGATTCGGCTGGAAGTCCGCGAAGGGAATCTCCCCGCGCAGCTCTTCTTCCGGCAGCAAGGCTTCACCGCGACGAACGTCCTGCGAAACTACTACGAGGACACCGCCGAAGACGCCTACGTGATGCGGTATGTCCTCGACACCGCCGACGAGGGGCTCGCCGGGCCGCACGTTCGGCGGAATCGGATTTCCGAGTTCGAAGACGCGTGATGTGTTGTGACATCCGTGATGAGCATAGAAGCCCAGGGAACGCTTTCCCTGGGCTTCCTTCATTTCACTTCCACCGATACACCGTCAACCCCTTGAGATCGCGGACGTACAACTCATTCCCCGCGACGGCGAGATGGGCCCAACTGTTCTCGACAAGGGTCCGCTGGTCGAGCAACTCGAACTTCTCGGGGGTCAGCCGGATCAGCAAGAGGTCTCCGTTTTCATCGAGCGCCAGCAGCTTGTCCCCTTGCGCGACCAGGCTCCAGTACATGCCGTGGGGTTGGGAAATCCACCGCTCCTCGCCGGTTGCGAGGTCGAGGCAGGCGAACCGCTGATTCCGCAGATGCAGGTAGGCGTGCCCATCCTTCAGGATCGGGCTCGACATGTAGCCTTGCACCTTGTTCCGCCAAAGCTGCTTCGCCGCCGCGGGGGCCTCGGAATTCGGCTGGGTGACTTCGATCAGGAACGAGCCGCCGCCGTAGGTGCTGGTGAAGATGCGGTTCCCGTCGATCGTCGGCGTGAGGATGTTCATCCCGCGAAACGCTTCGACGGCGATCTCCCACAGCAGCTTCCCGCTGGTCGGATCGACTCCGCAAAGCTTCTCCCGGGTCTGGACCAGAATCTGTTCGACGCCGTTGAGCGTGGCGACATAGGGCGAGGCGAAGGCGCTGCCATTCATGCCGCCCCCGTCGTCGAGGACGCGCCACAGCAGTTTGCCGGTCGTCTTGTCGAGTTTGCAGAAGCCTCCCCCGGCCTGCACGTAGAGCCCATCGCCATGGACGAGCGGCGAGGAAGCGAACCCGAACGTCGGCGGCGCCGATTTGAGCTGCTCGGGAAAATCGACCCGCCAGCGTTCCTTGCCGTCGGCGGCGTTCAGCGCGACGACGACATCGCGAATACCGGCGACATACAACGTCTCGCCATCGAACGCGGGGGTCGCGCGAATCCAATCGCCATTCGCCTTGGCAAAGAAAGGAACGCTCAGCGTCCCCGGCCACGCCGCGGTCCACAGGACTTTCCCCGTGGCCCGGTCGAGCGCGGTGACTTTCTCGGTCTGCTTGTCGACCGTTTCCGTGACGAAGACCCGATCGGCGGCGACGATCGGGCCCGAGTAACCGCTGTCGAGGGCCACCTTCCAGATCGGCTGGAGGTGCTCGTCCGCGAGCTTGTCGGGCCAATCGGTCCCCGTCACCGTCCCATCCCGCAGCGGCCCGCGCCATTGCGGCCAAGGGGCGGTCAGTTCGGCGGCGGCCAACGCCGATCCGACGCAGACGGACAAGCCGAACACAAGCTTGGCGAAGAGGTTACGATTCTCGGGCATACGTGATTCCGGAGAGTGTTGCTGACAGGGGTCTCGTCACTTGGCGATGCGGATCAACCGGGCGTGTGCCACTGGCTCTGCCAGTGGTCTTGATCCATGGACACCCGAGGTGTCTCGCACTGGCGAAGCCGGTGGCATCCTTAGTTCATACCTTGGGCCGATTACGAGCATCGGGGCAGGACGGATGATGACGGGCTTCCTTCGATCATTCTTGCTTGGAGCCGCCTTCCGGCGAGTCTAAAATAAAAGGTTGTTATTCCCGCCGAAGAAAAGCCTCCCGCCGGTCCCGCCTCCCTACCGGATCCGTCGCATGCCCGCCCGCCCCCGCCTTGCGGTGTTCGCCTGCTCTTGGCTCACTTTGTGGTCCGGTTTCGTCGTCGCCGGGACCGACCGGACTGGTGAAGTCATCTTCCGCGAACAGTGCGCCAGTTGCCACGGCGCGAAGGGGGAGGGGGCCGAGAAAGGCTACACCAACCCCCTCGTCGGTGATCGCTCGGTCGGCGAACTCGCCCGGTACATCGACAAGACGATGCCCGAAGGGGAGCCCGAGGCGCTCGATGCCGAGGACGCCGCGAAGGTCGCCGCGTACATTCACGAGGCCTTTTACTCCCCGCAGGCGCAGGTCCGCAATCAGCCGCCGCGGGTGGAGCTATCGCGTTTGACCGTCCGTCAGTACCAGCAGTCGATCGCGGACATGGTCTTGCCGTTTGAATGGCGGAACAAGTTCGAGCCCCAGGGCCTGAAGGGGGAGTACTACCAGACCCGCGACAGCTCGAAGGACAAGCGAAAGATCGATCGCGTCGATCCGCAGATCCGATTTCAATTCGGCACCGACGGCCCCGACAAGAGCGTCATCGAACCGAAGGAATACTTCATCCGTTGGTTGGGCGGGCTCTGGGTGCCCGTCACGGGAGAATACGAATTCCGCCTGCGCAGCGAAAACGGCGTGCGGCTATGGCTGAACGATCAATGGGGCAAAGTTTTCATCGACGCCGGCGTGAAGTCGGGAAACGACACGGAATTCCGAGGAACGATGTTTCTCCTCGGCGGCCGCGTCTATCCGCTCCGGATCGAGTACTACAAGGCCGAGAAGGAAGCGACCGGGTCGATCGAATTCCTCTGGAAGCGGCCCCATCACGAGGCGGAACCGGTCCTGTCTCTTATACAC
>CAYRVS010000159.1:0-12677 GCA_964427725.1 uncultured Planctomycetaceae bacterium
CCTTTGACGTGCTTCTCGATGCTCCAACTTGCCAGCATCGCCAGGAAACTGACCAGCCCGGTCAGCAACACCAGCGGCAGGCTGATCCCGTCGACCCCGATGGAATAATTGACGTTCCAATCGGGAATCCAGCCGCGCGTCGAATACAGTTGCATGCCGTGGACCAGGTCCTTCGTCGGCATGTCGGGTTGAAACTGCATCAGGACGACGAGCGTCAGAACGAACGTCAAGGCGGTCCCGAACAACCCGAAGTACCGGATCGCCTCGGTCGCCTTCGGCTCGAAGAACGCCGTGGCGAGCGCCCAGACCGTCGGCAGGAAGATGAGGGCCGTCAGCAGGAGTTCGGAACTGACCATCGCGATGTCCGCTCTTTCGTCAACGTCGGCCGGCGAAGGGTTCAAACCCCCGCCGGGGAAGTTTCTTGATCATCCCGTTGTGATCGAAATCCGTGCCGACGGGCTCATTTGGGCAAGGCCGTGAAGAGCGCCGCGAAGAGGACGACGACCCCCACCGCGATGAACATCACGTACTGCCGCACCTGACCCGTTTGCACCACCTTCAGGGACCGACCCGCCGCATGCGTCGTCTGTCCCACCAGATTCACCAACCCATCGACCAGCTTTTCATCGAACCAGCGATCCCAGCTTGAGACCACGATCGTCCATTTGGCCGAGCCGTTGAGCAGCCCGTCGAGCACCTTGGCGTCGAACGCCTGGCACCACCGGCCGACGATATGCATCGGGTGGACGAACAAGCCGTCGTACAGTTCGTCGAACCGCCATTTGTCGATCAGGAAGGCATGCAGCCCCGAAAACTGTTTCGCGATGTCGGCGGGATTCACCACCGGCCGGCAGTACAGGACATAGGCCAACCCGGTCCCGAGGAACGCCGCGAGGAGCGCCAATCCCCCGGCGGTGTCGTGGACCGCATGGACCTGCTCGTGCGTCGGCAAGGCGAGACTGACCGGTTGACCGGCCGCGGAAACCGCCCCCGCCGGGACGGGCTCGCTGAAGGCGAGGAGTTTGTACAGCGGGCCCCCTTCCCCGCCGACCGCGCAGGTCGCCGCGAGGATCGACAGCACGAACAACGGCGCGACCATCACCGCCGGGTTCTCGTGGGCTTCGGCGTAGACGTGTTCGTCTTTCGCCGGCCCCGCGAAAGTCATAAACCACAAGCGGAACATGTAGAACGCGGTGATTCCCGCCGTGATGGACGAAGAAGAGCAATCCGTGGACCGCGTTGAGCTTCGAGTACGCCAAGGCGGTCGCGACGATCGCATCCTTCGAGTGGAACCCCGAAAAGGCGATCCGTTCGCCGAAGATCGCGATGCCTGGAATCGCGAGCCCCGCGATCGCCACCACCCCCACCAGCATCGTCGCGGCGGTCAGCGGCATCTTGCGCCGCAGACCTCCCATCAACCGCATGTCCTGCACGTGATGGCAACCGGCGATCACGCTTCCCGAACAGAGGAACAGCAGCGACTTGAAGAAGGCGTGCGTCACCAGATGGAACAGCCCCGCCCCCCAACCGCCGACCCCGATCCCCAGCATCATGTACCCAAGCTGGCTGATCGTCGAGTAGGCAAGGACCCGCTTGATGTCGGTCACCACCAAGGCGATCGTCGCCGCGAGGAACAACGTGATGCAGCCGATGTAGGCGATCGTCAGGAGCACTTCCGGCGTGAACATCGGATAGAAGCGGCCCGCGAGATAGACCCCGGCGGCGACCATCGTCGCCGAGTGGACCAAGGCGGAGACCGGCGTCGGGCCCTCCATCGCGTCGGGGAGCCACGTCTGCAACGGGAACTGCGCGCTCTTGCCGATGCAGCCCGCGAAGATCCCCAAGCCCAACGTCACCAGCAGGTAATAGGGAATCGTCCGGGGTTGACCGGCGTCGGTCAGCAGCGCGCCGTGCGCATCCTGCAGATAGACCTGCTTGCCGTCCTCGCTGAGCTGAAACTCCCCATCGGTCCCGCGGACCAGATGGAAGATCCCCGTTTGGGCGGTCGCCTCGGCGGTGGCGGGGACGTCGAAGAAGCGGAACGTGCCGAGCGACGTCCAGATGATCATCAACCCGATGAGGAAGCCGAAGTCCCCCACGCGGTTCATGATGAACGCCTTGTTCGCCGCCGTGCTCGCCGTTTGCCGTTCGACGTAGAAACCGATCAGGAGGTAACTGCAAACCCCCACCAGCTCCCAGAAGATGAAGACCTGGAAGATGTTCCCGGCGAGGACCAGCCCCAGCATCGAGAAGCTGAACAGCGACAGAAAGGCGAAGAACCGGTGGAACCGCCCGGGCCGATGGAAATGGGCATGCCCCGGCAGATGGACTTCGTGATCGACATAATCTTCGGTCAGCTCGTCATGCATGTAGCCGATCGCAAAGACGTGAATGCACGTGGCGATGAAGGTCACCATCGTGAACATCACCAGCGTCAGACTGTCGATGTACCAATCGAGCGAGACGACGAGCGGACCGAACGTCCCCAGGGTGTAGAACGTCCCGCCATACGTGACGGGAACGGGTGCGGCGGGATGGGCGTGAGCCGCGTCCGCGTGGTCGTCATCGCCATGATGGTCGGCAGGGGCCGCAGGATCGGTCGGGTGGGCGGCGAGCGCGTCGGCCGGGGCTGTGTGGTCGGCGGCCTGTTCATCGTGGGGCTTGTCATCGTCGGTGGCGGCATTGTGCTCGTCGGCATCCGCACCGTCGGACGGATGGTCCTCGCCGTGAGCGGCGGCGTGGTGTTCGCCGTGATGATCCTTCAATGCGGCCCAATCGGTGCCGGTGCCCCAGGTGAGCAGCGCGGCGAAACTGCAGACGAAGCCGGCGGCGATGCACCCGACCGCGATGTACGCCGGGGCCTTGCTCAGCCGGTGGGTCCACCGCAGGGCGTAGATCTCGGCGACGAACCCGGCGAGGGGCAGCAGCCACGCCAGCGTCAGCAGATTTCGCAGTGTGTCGCCCATCGTCCCTCGGCCCTTCGCGGTCCCTGTTCCCCGATGATCCTCGTTCCCCGGACATCGTCATCGGGGGAGCAGCATCCGTCCCGGCGGTTCGCTAACCCTGCAATTCGCTCCCACGATCGACGTCGATCGTGAGATGGTTGTTGTAGAAGTTGAGCGCGATCGCCAAGGCGATCGCCGCCTCCGCCGCCGCCAGCACGATGACGAACAACGCCATCACCTGACCATCCAACCCCAACGTCGTATACCGGGCGAAGGCGACCAGATTCAGGTTCGCCCCGTTGAGCACCAACTCCACCCCCATCAGCACCCCGATCCCGTTCCGCTTCACCGCCATGCAGACCACGCCGCAGACGAACAGCACCGCCGCAACGAACAGGTACGCATTCAGACCGATCGGCGACATGACGGGACTCGGCAAACCGGGAGACGGATTCGGACGCGCGGCGACAGCCGCTACTCGGGAGACTCGGACACCTTCCGCTTGGCGCGAGCCAGATACGCCGCCCCCACCAAGACCACCAGCAAATGGACCGACACGATTTCAAACGGCAGCAGGTAGCCGGGCTTGGTATGCTCGCCGTTGGCGTCGATGGCGTCGGGACGGAGCCCCAAGAACGCCAAGCCCAACGGGCGACCCGTCCGCCCCGCCTGATTCACCGACAGGTTTTGCCCCAGCGCCGCGACCGACTCGTCACCCAACCGGGCGGCGACATCGGCATCCCAATCGATCCCCGTGACCGAGGAGAGCAGGACGAGGAGCAGCAATCCCCCGACGCCCCCACCGAGCAACAGCTCCGCCGGGGAAGTCTTGATTTGCAGATAAGGGCCGCTCGCGGTCAGCATCACGCCGAACACCAGCAGCACCACCGTCCCGCCGACGTAAATCAGCAGTTGGGTGGCCCCCAGGAAGTCGGCTTCAAGGAGGAAAAAGAGGGCCGCGACCGAGCCCAGCGACATCACCAGCCAAAACGCCATCCGCACGACGTTCGAGGTCAACACGACCGCGAGCGCCGACAGACAGGTCAACCCGCCGAACAGGAGGAACAGCAGCCCTTCCAACGTCATCGGCTCGGCTCCTCGACTGCGACATTCACCATCGCGCCCCCCGCGGCGTCATCGGCGGCGAGTGCCACGGCGGCGGGAGACTCGAACCCGAGCACGCCGGTGGATTCGGCGGCCGGCGTCTCGATCGCCAAGCGGGACTGACGGTCTTCCGCCAACCGTTGCCCGATCGACGGGGCGGTTTCGATCAGCGTGGTCCGGCCCATGGCGGTCGTCAGCGCCAGCGGCCACAACACCGCCCCCAGAAACAGCACGCAACTGATCGGGACGAGGTACTTCAGGCAGGTGGTCATCACCTGGTCGATCCGCAATCGCGGCAACGTCCAGCGGACCCAGATCTGCACGAAGACGAGTGCGAACGCCTTGAGCAGCAGAATCTTCGCGCCGAGGAGATTGAGGAGATAGTTCCCCAAGGTGAACCCAGGAACCAGGAAGTCGGGCATCCAGCCCTTGAAACCGGCCAGGGCCGTTTCGACGCCGAGCCCGGTATGCCAGCCCCCGAAGAAGACGATCGCCGCGATCGCGCTCACCGCGAACATGCTGGCGTATTCCGCCATGAAGAAGAACGACCACCGCAGCCCGCTGTACTCGGTATGGAACCCGGCGACGAGTTCGCTTTCCGCCTCGGCGAGGTCGAACGGAGCCCGCTTGACGCTCGCGGTCGCCACCGTGAAATAGGTGAAGAAGGCGAGGAACGTGAAGGGGTCGTGCAGCACCAGCCAGTTCGACAGCGGCCCCGCCTGCATCGCCACGATTTCGCGGAAGTTGAGACTGCCCACGGCGACCAGCGGCACCAGCAGGCACAGCGCCATCGGGATTTCGTAGCTCACCATCTGGGCCGCTTCACGCATCGCCCCGAACAGCGCCCATTTCGAGCCGCTGCTGTACCCGGCGAGAATGATCCCCAGGACTTCCAGCGACATCAGCGCGAGGATGATGAAGACGCCCGCGTCGAGCGCCACCGCCACCCAGCTGTCGGAGAAGGGGAGGACCATGAACGCGGCGAACGAGGCGACGATCGCCAGATAGGGGGCGAGTTGAAAGATCCAGCGATCGGCCGCCGCGGGGGCGAGATCCTCCTTTTGGATCAGTTTGATGCCGTCGGCGAGGGTTTGGAGCCAGCCGAATTTACCGCCGACACGGGTGGGTCCGAGACGGTCTTGAATCCGGCCGGCGACTTTCCGCTCGAGCCAGATGAAGAACAGGGGCAAGCCCCCGAACAGGCTGAAGAGCAGGAGCGTGTGAATCAGAATCGCCGCGAACAGGGCCCACTCGGGGGAGAGCCCATCCTTCAGACCCGGGATTGAGAATCCGGTGAAGAATTCCTGCAGCGTGATTGCGGCGAGTAATGGTGTCATCTCGTCGCCTTGGGCGCAGGCTCAACGACGGTCGAGACCACCGCTCGATACCACCGACTCACCGACGCCGACTCAGGATGGAAGTGACGGAACCAAGGGGCGAATGCCCGGAGAAGCGAACTTCTCCCGTCTCAAGGCACGAACGGTCGCCGCAGACATCTATTGCCGTCCGAGGCGGGGGAACTATGACGCGCGCTCCGGCGCGATTCAAGCGTGCCACCGGGCATTCAAGACCATTCCCACCTTTGAGAACGGCAAGCTGCGGGGACTCTACCGATCACGCTGCAATCACGACGGCGCTTGGGCCAACTCTTCCGCCCGCCGCGCCCGCAACAGATCGAGAATCGCCGGAACCGCCGTCGCCAGCGCGAGCTTCTTCGGCTCGGCCTCCCAGCGCCACTTCACTTCGACCAGCCCCTCCTTGATCCCCTTCCCGCCGATCACCACCCGCAGCGGAATGCCGATCAGATCCGCGTCCTTGAACTTGAACCCCGGCCGTTGATCGCGGTCGTCCATCAGCACGTCGAATCCGGCGGCCTGCAACTGCTGGTAGATCGTGTTCGTGACCCGCATCGTCTCGTCGTCGGTCACCTGCAAGGGACACAGAATCACCGAGTAGGGCGCGACCGCCAGCGGCCACACCAGACCGTTGTCGTCGAAACACGTCTCGGCGAGTCCCGCGATGATCCGATTCACCCCGATGCCGTAGCACCCCATGATGATCGGCTGCCGCGTTTCCTTTTCGTCGTCGTATACCGCATCCAGGGCCACCGAGTACTTGGTCCCCAGCTTGAAGACGTGACCGACTTCGATGCCGTGCACCAGTTCCAGCGAGCCCTCGCCGCGCGGGCTCGGATCCCCCGCGACGGCGTTGCGAATGTCGTACGTCGTCTCCAGCGTGTAATCGCGGCCGATGTTCACCCCCGTCAGATGCGCGTCCTCCTGGTTCGCCCCCGTGATGGCGTCCTTCACCAGCGGCACATCGTGGTCGGCAACCACCTTGCAGCCGATGCCCACCGGCCCGGCGAACCCCACCGGCGCGCCGGTCACCCGGAAGATCGTTCCCGTATCGGCGAGCTCGAGCTGCTTCGCCCCGAGCGCCCGGCGCAGCTTGTTCTCGTTGACTTCGTGATCCCCCCGGACCAGCACCGCGACCGGTTGCCCGTCCGCCAGGTAGATCAACGTCTTCAGCATCTGCGCCGGCGCACACTTCAGGAGCTTGCAGACCGCGTCGATGCTTCCGACGTTCGGCGTCGACACCTTCACCAGCGCCGCGGGATTCGCCGGCGGCGTCAGTGGAGGCGTCTTCCGGCCCGTCTCAGCCCGTTCTAGGTTAGCCGCGTACCCAGTCTTCGGGCAGTGGACGACGAAGTCCTCGCCGTTCGCCGCGGGAATCATGAACTCATGCGAGGCGTCGCCGCCGATCGGGCCGCTCTCCGCCTCGACCGGCAGATATTTCAGTCCGCAGCGCGCGAAGATCCGACAGTACGCGCGATAAAGCTTCTGATACGTCTCGTTCAGCGACTCGACCGACGTATGGAAGCTGTAGGCGTCCTTCATCAGGAACTCGCTGGTCCGCAAGACGCCGAACCGCGGCCGTTCCTCGTTCCGAAACTTGGTTTGAATCTGATACAGCGTCAGCGGCATCTGCCGATAACTGCTGATGTGCTTCGAGACGAGATCGGTCACGACCTCTTCATGCGTCGGCCCGAGCGCCATATGAATCGCCCGGTCGCCGCGCTTCACGTGGAAGTTGATCAGGACGTTCCCGAAGGCCTCCTTGCGGCCGGTCCGCTCGAACAGGTCGATTGGTTGGAGCGCGGGCATCAGGATCTCGATCCCGCCGGCGGCGTCCATCTCCTCGCGGACGATCTGCTCGGCCTTTTTGAGAGCCCGCAAGCCCAGCGGTAGGTAGGTGTACGCCCCCGCCATGAGCTGCCGAATCAGCCCCGCCCGCAGCATCAGTTGATGACTGGGGACCTCCGCGTCCGCCGGAACCTCCTTCAGCGTGGGAATGAACGTCTGCGACCAGCGCACGGGGGCGACTCCTTTCAAGACGACCAGCAAGTTTCGGGCGGAATTCTACCCACGACACGCTTGGGAAGACAGTCGCGTCCGGAAGCCCAGGGAACGCTTCCCTTGGGCTTCTTCTGGAAACCATCACCGTCGTAGCGTCAGACAGCCCCGCTCATGCCGCGCCGCGATTCCCCCCGGGAAATCCGCGGCGGCTCGGGGACTGCGCGTCAAATCGACCAACTCCTGCCAGCGATCGTAACTCATCTCCCCGCGCGGCCAGCCCTGTTCGGTCCACACCTCGACCAGCAGCGCGCGCAGCAAGACCGGCGAGGATGCCTCCCAGTCTGCCGTCGAGAGCTCCACCCACTCGGTGGTCCGCCGCAGCACGACCCGCGCCTTCAGCTTGCCGACCTCGTCCGCGAGGAACAGCTCCCACTCTCCCGCCTGCCGCGCCAGCCGCGCGAGCGCCTCGTCGGCGCGCGGATAACGCTCGCGGACCCGCGGCAACAGCTCATGCCGCAGCCAATTCCGGGTCAGCGTCGTCTCGGCGTTCGTGGCGTCGACTCGATACGGTTGCCCCAACGCGGCGAGATACGCCAGCACCTCCGCCCGAGTCACCTCCAGCAGCGGCCGCAACAGCGTCGTTCCACCCAGCGCCCGTCGCGTGGGAATCCCGCGCAAGCCCGCCAGTCCCGTCCCGCGCAGGAGATGATGCCACACCGTCTCCACCTGATCGTCCCGCGTATGTCCGGTCAGCACCCAACCGGCGGCGTGCGTCCGCGCGAAGTCGGTCAGCACCCGGTACCGCAGTTCGCGCGCGGCGGCCTCCCGCACCGGTCCCGGTTCCCGTTCGGCGACGTGCAACGCGCACGTCAAGCCATGACGCGCCGCAAGCGTTTGCACGAACGCCGCGTCGGCATCGGCCGCCGCCCCGCGAAACCGATGATTGACATGCGCGACGATCAGTTCCGGCCCCCCCGCGTCACGGCACGCCACTAGCCCCCGCAACAACGCGACGCTGTCGGGCCCGCCGGAAACCGCCACCAGCGCGCGGCCGCCGTCGACCCCGGCCTGTTGCAGAGCCGAGCCTAGCCGCGACGGAATGCTCCGCGAAGGGTCCATGCCGGAATCATCGCGGAATGCCGTTCCCCTCGCGACCCGTCACGCAGGATCGCCGGCCGACTTGCATCGCCCCGACGTTCGCGGGAACCTTCGCCCGACGACTGGTGTCGGCCCATCAACCGAGACTCATCCCTTCGCCAGGACCGGCCCGATGTATCTTCCCGCCGCGTTTCAGCAAACCGACCTCGACACTCTGCAAAGCTTCATCGACACGCACGGCTTCGCCCTCTTGACGACGATGGGCGAGGACGAACCGTGGGTCAGTCAGCTCCCCGTGTTGCTCGAGCGCGCCGCCGGACCGCGCGGCACCTTGCTGACTCACATGGCGCGGGCGAATCCCCACTGGCGCTACGCGGACGGGGAACCCGCGCGGGTCGTCTTCGCGGGCCCGCATGCCTACATCACGCCGACCTGGTACGCCGCCGATAACGTCGTTCCCACGTGGAACTACGTCACGGTTCATGCGCTCGGCGTCTGCGAGTTGGTCTTGGATTCGGACGAAATCCTCGAGATCGTCACCCGAACCGTCCGCAAATACGAAGCGCGCCGCGACCCGGCGTGGACGTTCGACCCGACCACGAACCTCGCCCGCAAACTCGCCGACCAAGTCGTCGGCGTGCGACTCGAGATCACCAAACTCGAAGGGAAATGGAAGCTCAGCCAGAACCAGCCGATCGAGCGCCGCAGGCGGGTGATCGAGGGACTGCGCGCCGACGGCACGGCGGACGGGGTCGCCATCGCCGCGGACATGGAACGCGCGCTGCCGGGGTGATGGGTTGATCATCCACGGAAGCCCAGGGAAAGCTTTCCCTGGGCTTCATGCAGCCATTCATTGAATGATTCACACTCTCTCTCACGTCCCGCCGACGAGCTCGAATTTCGCCGAGGAATCCGCGGGGGTCTGCAACTCGACGCGCAGCGTCGGCGCGTCGTGGTCGCTCAATTCGATCCGCAGCGTGAGCGCGTGCCGACCGGCCGACAGCGAACGCGTCACCGCCGATTCCGCCGGGACCGGTTCCGCGTCGATCCACAGTTGATACCGCTCGGTCGACTGGACCAGCACCGTCACGTCCCCCGCGGCGCGCTGCTCGAATTCCCCTTGCAAAATCACCACGTTTGCAGGGGCGGCGTCACGCAACTCGCTGAGCGGATAGACCCCCGCCACCCGGCTGTAGACCGACCGCCACGCCGTCGGCTCGGCTGCCAGGATGTGCTGGCGAACATGCTCGAGATGCGGGACCGACGATGTCAGATCCTCCGGCGGTTCGACCAGGAACCTCCACTTTTGAATCGTCCGCGCGGTGTTGATCGCGTACGGTCCCGCCTTCCCCAACTCCGAGACGAACTTCGCCAGATCGATCAGTTCGTCGCGGGTCAGGAACTTCGTGAGTCCCTGCGGCATCAGCGACTTCCCTTCCGCCTCGTCCTCGATGTCCGCCGTCGGCACCGCGACCGTCTGCCCGTTGACGTCGCGGATGTTGACGCGGACGTCGTCGCGATCGATCACCACGCCCGTCAGCACCTTTCCGCTCGACAGTTCGAAGACCTTCGTGACGTACTGCTCCTTCACCGCCAGATTCGGATTGAGGATCGAATTGACGATGTAATCGGTGGGGGACGACCCGCCGACCGCCGACAACTCCGGCCCCACCTGGCCCCCGGCGCGGCTGACGCTGTGACACTTCATGCAGCTCAGGTCGGTCCGGCGGAAAATCTCTTCCCCCCGCGCCGCGTCCCCCTTCGCCTCGACATCCTTCACCAGCGCGACGACCTCTTCCGGGGTCGCGGGAGGCGGATCCCCGGCGATCCCCGCCGCCGCGCCCAAAATGTTCGAGAGCTCCGCGTCGCTCCGGCCGACCGAGTACATGTACCGCAGCGCCACCTTCGCGGTGTCGGCGGGGGGCCGCCTTTGTTCCAGCGCCGCGGCGAGAACTTGCGCGCCGTTCTTCTGCTGAAAGAAGGCGTCGAGCATCGGCCCCGGATTCGCCTTCGGACCGACAGCGCCCAGCACTTCGGCGGCGGCGGTCGCGGCGGCGGCCGGATCAAACCCCACGATCCCCGCGACGGCTTGAATCCGGATCGCCGGGGCATACTCGGCCCCCGCCAGCTTCACGAGCGCCGCCTGACTTCCCGGGTCGGCGATCACCATCAGCCCATCGATCGCCGCCCGTTGCAGCGCCGCGGGGGTGTTCGGATCGAGCGCCAACTGCCGGAGCGCCGGCGACAACTCGGCAACACGCCAAGCCGCCGCCAGTTTGACCGCCCCCCGCTGCAAGGTCGGGTCCGTCCGCGCGCGATCCCCCACCACGTAGACGGCCAACTCGCCCAGTTCGCCGGCGGGGACCACCTTCCGCGTCACGGCGGCGTCGGTCAACCACGTCACCACCTGCCGCCGCAGTTCCGGCGTGAAGCCGTCCGCGGTCAGGAGTCGCTCGAAGACGATCCGCAAATCGTTCGCGTTGCCGCGTTTGCAGATCATCTCGACGACGGGGGGCTGCCGTTCCGGGGGTAACTTCCCGCTTTGAAACAGCTTCATCACCGGTCCGACGGCGCTCGCCGGTTCCTGGGCCTCGAGCCCGCCGCCGAACGCGACGCCGACCACGATTCCGATCATCCACGCCCGCGTCATCACACGCCAATCCCGTTGAGCCGCGACCCGCAGAGGAGCGCGCCATGATCCATTTTGAGCCGCGCTCCCCTGCGGGTCGCGGCTCAACCAGGATGATCATGAATGATCACTGCCCCGCCTGCATCCGCCGATCGAGCGTCTTGTTCGTCTCGTCGAGCGTAAACTTCAGGTATTCGTCCTGATCGTAAATCAGTGATTCCACCGCGATCTCCGCTGCCTTGGCCGCGTCGGCTCCGGTGAAATAGCTCAAGCCCCACACCGCCTGCAGCCGCACGCGGGCGCTCTCGTCGTTCACCCGCTCCCGCAGCAGCGTCAGCGGTTCCGGCACGCGATCGCGCCAGGCGACCAAGACCCGCGTCGCGGCGGCCCGCGCCCGATCGTTCGGCGAGGTCAACATCCGCTTGAGATGCTCCACGTCGACGACGTTATGGCTTTGATACTGCCACAACCCTTCGAGCATCTGATGCTCGTAATTCGGATCGCTCGTTTCGAGCCCCGCCAGCCACGTCTTCAGGCTGCGGATCACTTCGTCCGTCGGGCGGCCCGACAGCTCGATCCGCGCCCGATATCGCACCCGGTCGTCGACGTGCTTCAGCAGATCGAGCAGACGCGGCAGCGGTTGGTCGGCGATCGGCTCCGGCGTCAAGAGCGGCCGGGTCGACGACCGCACCCGATAGACCCGCCCGTGAACCTTGTCGCGGCTCGGATCACGCAGGTTGTGCTGCATGTGGCCGATGATCGGGTTCTGCCAATCGATGAAGTAGATCGACCCGTCCGGCGCGACTTCGATGTCCGACGGCCGGAAGTTCGGATCGGACGAGAAGACGATCGGCTCGACCTCCACCGCGCCGAAGCTCGAGCCTTTGTCCTCGAACTTGTACTGCAGAATCCCCTGGAAACCGATCACGTTCGCCACCAGCAGATTGCCGCGATGTTCCTCCGGGAAGTGGCTGCTGCTGAGGATTTCGACTCCCGAACAGGGCCGCGTCCGCTGCTGATAGACCTGCGGCGGGCGGCCGTGTTTGTGCGGGTAATCGAGATCCCCCGAAAAAAGCAGCGCGTGATACGGCTGCGCGCCAGTCCCGTCGTAAACGAAGTCCTGGCCCCACTTCTCGAAGACGTGGCCGTGCGGATTCGCGAACCCGAACGAGACATAGACGTCGAACTTCTGCGCCCGCGGCTCGTAGCGGAAGACCGCCCCGTTGGCGACCCGTCGCGGCGCGCCCCACGGCGTTTCGACTTGGGTGTGATGGAACGTCCCTTCCTGGAAATAGACCGCGCCACCCGGTTCCATCACGAAGCTGTTCGCGGTGTGGTGCGTATCGGCCGTGTCGAGCCCGTGGATCAGCCGCTCCTTCACGTCGTACTGGTCGTCGCCGTCGGTGTCCTTCAGGAACAACAGGTCGGGCCCTTGCGCGAGGAGCACGCCGCCGTTCCAGAACTCGAACCCGGTCGGGTTGTGAATGTCCCCCGCGAAGGTCTTGCAGACATCCGCTTTGCCGTTATGGTCGGTGTCCTCCAGGA
>CAYRVS010000160.1:0-12662 GCA_964427725.1 uncultured Planctomycetaceae bacterium
CGCATCAAACTCAAGTCCGTCTACCCCCGTTCCTTGATGTGACAGTGCACTAGAGCCCCTGAAGGCCGATCCCGCGAAGTACGTCCGCGATTCGGTCGCCAACTGGCTGAACGACGCCTCGAAGTCCCGCCCGAACTGGGTGCGAGAGCTGTGTGACCGCTGGGTGACGACCTCCCCGGGTCGCGAAACCGCGGCGATCGTCCAGCGCGCCCTCCGAACGCTGCGGAACGATCAAACAAACGGTTGATGCGCCCCAAGCCTCGGCCCCCGGATCAGTGACCGGGACACGGTCCCGTCCTTTGTCACGACGCCCCCGAGATGACGGTCGAGCTGAAACGACGGCGTCAGCCAGCGGCGAGGGCTGCGGTCGAAGGTCGATGACCGGCGGGCGGTCTGCTCCGACCATCAACCATCAACCGGCCCCCTACTGCAACACGTAGACTTCGCAGTCGTCGATCGTGAACGGGCTCGACCACGTGCGGCCGTTGTCCATGTTCACGATGTTGAAGAAGAACGTGTTGACCTGCATCGCGTTGTAGCCGTACGGCCATTGCGACGAGAGATGGTCCTTCGCGGTCAACGGCTCCACGCCGGCATGGGCGTAGTAATGGACCTTCCCGTCCGGCGTGAACGACATCCCCAGCGTCCACCAGCCCGGCTCGGTAATCGTCGGGCCGGCGAGATCCTCCCCGCGGCTCCCTGAGCGGATCAAGATCGACGCCGATTCCTTTTCGATCGGCCGGTCGGCCTTTGAGTTGAACTGGATGAACATGCCCGGCCAATAGTTTTCCACCTTGCGCGAGGAGCTGGTCGTCCGGAACAGCCGGCCGGTGGTCGACGACTTGGTGATGATCGTCTGGCAGTCGGCGCGGAAGCCGAAGTGGCTCCCCGTGCGGCGTTCCCATTGCTCGAACGGAGGGAGATAGACGCGGCAGACGATGCTCGGCGTGCGGTTGACCGGCAGAAAACCGACCGTCGTCGCGAAGTTGGCGATCAGGTCGTCCTGCTGGAACTCGTTCGACAGCCGCCCGGGCACGCCCGACTGCATCGTTTGCAGCAGCATCGACCCCTTGCTGCCGGCCAGTCCACCGGCGGGAGTTTCGACCCACTTCACGATGTCGGGGGTGCCGCGATAGGTGCTCTCAAACCATTTGTTGTTGCTGGAGAAGCCGGCGGGCTGCCGCTGCACCTTGTCGATGTTGGTGCTCGCCTTCGGCAGATTCAGCGTGAAGGTGAAGCTGGAGTCCTCGAAGTCGTCGCCGACATTCGGGAGCTTGGTCCCGGTGCCGGGGACGACTTGCGCGTAGGTCGGCATCCCCAGGCCGGCGAACGCGAAGACCAGAACCGACGTCATCCATGACCAGCGGAGCATAGGAGGATCCTGACGATGGAGAGCTCGGCGGGATGTCGCTGTCGCGAGCCGATGTTCGGAACGTGCGCCCAGCGCTGCCGCCGTGATGGTCTGCCCGGCGACCCGGCTCGGACTCCGCCCAGCCGGGTCGTCTCGGGACATGTATCGGCCGCGAAAGCCGATCCTCTGCGTGTATCGGTCGGATCGCTTATGACGGATGACGGCCCCCGGATCAGGCGGCATAACCGCATCAGCCGTTACAAGCCGCAGAGTCCGACGTTGGACTCGGACGGCGCCGGGCCCTTTTCACTCCGGCGTCAATTCCACCCACAGCCCCAACTCCACGGCGGCGTTAAGGGGGAGTTCGCTCACGCCCACGGCGATGCGCGAATGCTTGCCCGCCTCACCGAAAATCTGCACGAGGAGATCCGACGCCCCATTCACCACGGCGGGTTGCCGCGAAAAACCTTCCGCCGATTGCACATACCCCTCGACCCGGACGACGCGGTGAATGCGGTCGAGATCGCCGATCACCCCTTTGATCGCCGCCAGGGCGTTCAGCAGACACAACTGCGCGGCGAGTTGCCCTTCGGCTTCGGTCAGGTCGCGGCCGACTTTGCCGGTGTAGCGGACCTCCTTCCCGATCAAGGGCAACTGTCCGCTGCACAGGACGAGTTGGCCGGTCCGAATCGCCGGGACGTAACTGGCCAGCGGCGCGGGGGCCGGGGGCAACGTCAGACCGGTATTCGACAACCGCAGTTCCACACCGCTCATGGCGACCTTTTCGTAAACTCTGGACGAAGCGATGAGAAGCCACAGGATTTTACCTGGTCGAGGGCGAGTTGTCTGCGATTCGCCACGGCAGGTCCCCCCCCCACCCCTTCCCAAAGGAGCGGCGCGGCATCAGCCCGTCTGGGGTGAAACGGTGGCGGGTCGAAGGGGGGAGGATAGATGGTCCGGGGAGAGAGAACTTGATGGTCCGTCTTGCTTGACCTTCCACCTTCTTCCTTACTCCCCTCGGCGGGCTGACGCCGCGCCTTAGTTGGCGACCCCTGTCGCGGCTCGCGGCGACGGACTAAACTCTCGCCTGATTGGCGGGCTCGGGGTCTCGACACCGACTCGGTCCCATGGGCTTTCCAGACGACGACGGCGAATTCAACGGCATGCACAAGTACATCATCATGGGGGTCCAAGGCTGCGGCAAAGGGACCCAAGCCAAACTCCTGCGGCAGGATTTCGATCTGGTCCACATCTCCGTGGGCGACATCTTCCGCTGGCATATCCAGTCGCACACCAAGATCGCCGCGCGGATCAAGCGGCTCATCGCCGAAGGACATCTCGTCCCCGACGACGTCGTCGAAGACATCGTCCGCGAGCGGTTGAACGATCACGACTGGAACTACGGCTTCATCCTCGACGGGTTCCCCCGCAACCGCACGCAGGCCGAATTCTTCCTCGAAAGCTACGACATCGACGCGGTGATCCACATCGACGTCTCGGACGACATCGTCTTCGAGCGGGTCCTCGCCCGGCGGTTGTGCAGTCACTGCGGACTCGACTACAACCTGATTCACCATCGCCCGGCGCACGTTGATCAATGCGACGTCTGCGGCGGACGACTGGGCACCCGAGACGACGACAATCCCGACGCCGTCCGTTCGCGGCTCAGCGATTACCGGACCAAAACCGAACCGATCCTCGAACTCTTCCGCCGCAAGGAACTGGTGATCCAATGCGACGGTAGCCTGCCCCCGACGGAAATCCAGGCCGACATCCGTCGCCAATTGGGTCTGACGGCGGAAACCGCCCCGGCGCTCCGCCCCATGCCCAATCCATAACACCACGATCCATCAGCGGCGTGGCGTCTTAACCCGTATCCCATGGATATCCGGATGCGGAATTTCCGATGGGCGCCGCGTCTACCGCGGCGCGGTCGGCATCAGTTCGACGTCGACGATGCGGGCCGACGGGCGGGTCAGGTCGACCACCACCGGTTGCGGCGTGTCCTTTTGCGTGATGTTGCCGGCGGCGTCGCGGGCCATGACTCGGACGTGAAACTGCGCGGGGGAGCCCAGGCCGACCGACCATTGGAAACTCCCCGTGTCGGGTCGCCAGCCGCTGATCGGTTCCCACGGGCCCTGCAACGTCGGGGCGAAGTAGAGCGCGATCGGCTTGTCCGACGGCATGTCGTCGTGAATCCGCCATTGGATCGTGATCTGATTGAGGTCGGCCCCCTGCCCTTGGCGGATCGGCAAGACCTCCAGCCGCGGCGGCGTCTGGTCGACCAGCACCACGATCGACGGCGGTTCTCCCGGCACGGGGGGATCCATCGCCAAGCCCGCGCCGCTCTTCACGCGGACCGTGAAGCCGTACTCGCCGTCGCGCGGGACTTCGACCTCGAACGGGCTGCGGCGATCGGTATCTTCGCCGTAACGATACCACCGGCGGCCCTGATCCGGCGTGATGAAGAGATCGACCCCGCCGACCCCCGAAGGTCCGACATCATCGACCGTGTAGGCCAACGTGAACTTGCGGCTGTTGACGACGCGCTGCCGGCCGGCGGTGGCGCGATACGGTCCCGCTTCCGGCGGATTGGCGACGGCGGGCCAGCGTTCCTGCACGATGTCGGGACGCTGATTTGTCGGTTGCGAGACGAGCGGCAGTTTGGGGGCCGCGGGAATCGTGGGCATGGGCAGCGGCGGCAGCGGGCCCAACGGGACGAGGGCGTTGGGCTGCGGCGCGGGGAGCGAGGCGTCGGCCGTGCGCGGCGTGACTTCGATCGCGGGCCCCTGCGCCCGTTCGGGAGTCGAGACGGGTTCGGTGGCGATCGGATGCCGGAGATCGGGCGCGCTCGGATCACGCGGCTTGCCGTTCGCCGCGCCGAGCTCGCTACTCGCTTGGCCAAGATTCCCGGCGAGGTCGGTGATGGTGCCGCGGACCGAGACCGCCCCCGACTTGGGAAGCGTCCACGTGGTGGTGCCGCGCTGGGTCGGGGCGACGCTGACCGGCTCCCAGACGGCGGCGCCTGGCTGCATGGATTCGAGCTTCAGCGAGGCGACATCGAGCTGACTATCGTGGGCCGACCAACTGAGTTGGACCTTGCCGGGCGCGGGTTGCTCGAGATTGAGGACCAGGCTCGGCGGGATCGAATCGACAATCACGATGAGACCGGCGTCGAGTTTGGGGCCGGGGGGGTGAGGCGCGCCATTGCCGTCGATGGTGCGGACCGCGAACCAGTATTCGCCGTCGGCCGGGGCCTGAAATTCAAACTTGCCGTTTTGCGGCCCGATCGTCTGGACAAGTTCCCAGCCCGCGCCGCGGTTCGAGGAGACGTAGAGCTGGAGTTCGCGGGCGTTCATCCGCGCCAGCGCGGCGGCGTCGAACCGGAAGGGAATGCGAAAGCGGCTTTTGTTCGTGACGACGGGCTTGACCGCCCCCTCGGCCGACAACGTCAGGCCGAGGCAGACCATCAGCCAACCGGCCGCGATGCGCCATCCTGGAGACATAGCCCTCTCCCGCGCGAGCCGATCGCCCGCCGGACTCTCGGACAACGCCGAGAGCGCGGCGCGGCCGAACGGCGCGCGCACTCTCAAGGCCTATCGACCGCCGGGGTGGTGCCGCTTGAGCGAACTTTGCCGATTGGGGCGATTCCGTCGATTAATCCCGGGATGCCGCCGGCCGCGACGTCTCCAACTGCCGCGTGATCGGCTCGGGGCGATCAAACATCTCGACTTGGACGGGGGTGGTGGGGGCAATCGGCGGCTCGCACGCCGTCACCTGCCAGACCTCGCGCGACAGCGTCTCCTGCGAAGTTGGATCGGTGATCGTCCATTCCACTTTCGCGGGTCCGAACGGCAACTCGGGGGCCAGCCAGACCTCGCTGCGGAAGCGTCGCCACGGGGCCCCGGCGGGTTCGACGACATCGACCATTGCGGCACACCGCACGCACGCCAACGCATCGGTTCGCAGCGCGGTCTTCACGTAACGTTCCCCGCTGGCGACATAGCTTTTAAGTCGCGGGAGTCCTCGCACGAAGGCCATGTCGGCCTGCTGTTGTTCGGGCGTCACACCGCGCTCGGTCCAGACCAGGAACTCGGCGGGTGGGCGACCCGCGTCGAACTTGGCGCGCTCGATCCGATAGGTCCGCGCCGCCGTGATCACTCCGTCGCGGCGGCGCTCCACCACCAGGACCGCGCACCGACGATGGTTGATCGTTTCCTCCCCGGTCCAGGTGAGCCGCAACGTTTCGGTCCCGTGGGGAATCCCGTCGCGGCGGTACTCGATCCAACGGGGCGCGGCGGCATCCGACGGAGGAAGACGATCAAACCAGGTGACCAGTTCACGCGTGAGCAAAGGTGACGAGGGGGCGGGTGGTGGGAGCCAACCCCAAGCCTCGCAGAGCCGATAGGCCCACGGCTGTTGCCAAGGTCGCCCCAACGGGCTCCATGCGGAATAGACCGAACCGGCAAGTAACAACGTCCCGACGGCGACGGTGCCGCGCGACCATCTCAGCCGATCCACGACGGCGGCCAGCGATGCCAACCAGAGCGGCGTCAGGAAGAGGGCCCACCGCAACGCGCAGCTCACGCCGCCGTAGTTGTAGTTCTTCGTTCGCGTCAGATAAAACCCGAGGACGATCGCGGTGAGGCCGTATGTGAGCCAACGGGTCAGCCGTTCGTCGCGGGTCCAGGGACGACCGGAACCTGATCCGGGCAGCAGGACCACCAGCCAAACGGGAGTCAGCAGCCACCAGCCATGATGCCCGACCGTGCAATGGACGAAATACATCGCCGGGCCGTCGAGATTGCGGTCGACCCCTTGCGGCTGCAACCAGTAGCTGGGGACCCCCTCATGCAGGAAGCGGTACGTTTCCCCCCCGTATCCGGAATACGCGGGGAACAGCGTCCCCAAGGCGGCGAGATTCGCCGCGAAGAAGCCCCCCCCGGTGAGCAGCGCGGCGGGCAAGAAGACCCACAAGGTTCGGAACGCATCGGTCCGTAAGGCCCACCCCGCCATCGCGACGGTGAACGCGGCCGCCGGGAGATCGTGACACGCCGCCAATCCGGCGGACAGCCCCCAGACGCCAAATCGCAAGCTCCGTGACCATCCTGTCGCCGGCGGACTGAGCGCACACAAGAGCGCCCACCAGACCGCCAGCGCCGCGGGGGTATGGTTATTGAGCGTCGTCAGAAACGGCGACAACAGCGTCGCGAACCCCGCCACAATCAGGATCACGATCGCCGTCGTGCCGTTCGTCGAGCGTCTTAGCCAGATCGCGAAGGCGATCAGCGTGAGCGTGAACGGCAGCAGGTTGACGATCCACAGCGTCGCGGTCTGAATCGCCGGCATGTCGCGATCGAATGACCAGCCGGTGGTTCGCGTTACCCCCCAGACGACCCCTGCGACCCAAGTCGACATGAATGGGGGCTTCGACGAATAGAAATGGCCGTTGTGCTTGACGAGATCGATCGTGTCCCAGCCCGGAATCCGGCGGACGTTGTCGATGCGGTAGGTCCCTTCCTCGAGGAGCGCGCGAATCGTGCACCACCGCGACCGATCGTTCGCCGACTGCAACGGCGGGGCATGAGCGATCAGAATCCCATGCAGCACGGCGGACAACGTCACCACCAGGGCGAGCAATAGCGCGACGCCGCGTCCGCCATCGGCCGCATCCGCCCCATCCCTGAGTGATTGAGGTGGACTCATGAGGCGGCCCCGCCGGAGTCTTCCAGCAGCTTCCGTAGGTGAAAATGAAACGGTCCGAGCTTGCCCCCATAGTTCCCGGCGGTGATCTCCAGGACCGCGGGATGGGCCGCCGCGGCGTGGAGACCGACCCGCATCGCGTTTCCGACGGCCTGTTCCGTCAGTCCGTCGATCACCAGTTCGTAAACGCAGCGCGCGCCGTCCGGCAAGGCGGTCGCGACACGACCCACCAAACTCGGACAATACGCCTCGTTCGTGCTGGCCCTGAGAGTCTTGTAGCGCGAACCGACCTTGCTGCCGCTGCGGACCACCCCTCCGGGGAACGGCAGGATCACGTCGTGCAATTCACGAATCGCGGCGACGGCTTGTTCCGCCGCCTCCAACGTCCCGGCGGGCTCGCGGCCGACGATCAGCAGGTTCCCCCCGCCGACCCCCTTCGTGGTTCCGAAGCGGTCTTCGCAGACGAATTCGCCATCCATCACCGGCACGCGCCAGTACCGCCGGCCCGCGAGTTGTTTGGAACTTTGGAAGCCGTCGCCGAAGAACCGCAACTGGCCCCCCACGACGATTTCCCGATCCTTCGCCGCCGCGAGTCCGTTGTAACAGGCCGTGGTGGGACACGTGAGAATGCATTGCCCGATGCGGCTGACGAGCGCGGCGGCCAATCGATCGCGACTGAACGCGAACGCCAGCAGACTGACCCCGGGGCGGCCATCGGGCGTTTCATCCGGCGGCACGACCCGCTCGACGGCGGTCTCGAGGTCACAGCCGATCACGCTGGTCGCATAGCCGCAAAAGACCCCCGCGGCGGTCTCGGCCCAGCGCGGGGTCGCCGCCGTCACCACCAGCCGGGTGGCGGTCATGGGAAAGGCCTCGGCGAACGTGTCGACGACGGTGACGTGGCCGAGACGCGGGCCCGGGGCGGGGGACGTGGCTTCCAACCGTGGGGGTTCCATGGACGCGGTCAAGAATCAGCGACTCGCCGGGCGGACCCTCGTCCGTCGCGGCCGCTCGTCACGGCCGCGAATCAGAGGTCATCGGTCTCGGCAGGTTCGGGCTCGCCCCCCTTGGCCTCGGCTTCGATCGCCGCGCGGCGCGCCTCGGGGATTTCGAGATACGTCCGGATCAGATGGGGGACGTTCTGCGTCTCCATCTTCCGCATGATCTTCGAGCGGTGCGCCTCGATCGTTTTGTAGCTGACCTTCAGCACCGTCCCGATTTCCTTGCTCGATAGCCCGTTCACCACCTGCGACAGCACCTGCAACTCGCGCTTGGTCAGGCGGCGATAGCGGACCTCCGCCTGCTGCCGCGCCGCGGCGTCGCGGGTCCGTTCGCCGTCATGCTCCAAGGCGACGCGAATCTGATCGAGCAGCAACTGATTGTTGATCGGCTTCTCGAAGAAATGGATCGCCCCGGTCTTCATCGCCCGTACGGCCATCGGCACGTCGCCGTACGCCGTCATGATGATCATCGGCAGGCGACAACCGAGCTGCCGCAATCGTTCCTGCAGTTGCAGGCCGTCCATGCCCGGCATGCGGACGTCGGTCACCAGACAACCCGCGCGGGCGGGATCGTACGCGTCGAGAAACTCCTGTCCCGAAGCGAACGTCAGCACCGGCAAGCCGACCGACTCCACCAACCACCGCAGCGACTTCCGCACGGCGGGATCGTCGTCGACGATGAAGACCGTCGCGGGGATCGGCCCGCTTTCCACGAGGGGGGTCGGCGGCGCGGCGGTCAAAGTCATGATCGACAACCTTTAGGACTGGACGACGGGACTGCCAGGCAATTCGACGAGGAAACACGCCCCCGATCCCGCGGGGTTCGACGCCGCCGTGATCCGCCCGCCATGGGCCTTGATGATCGACCGGCAGATCGACAGTCCGAGTCCCAGGCCTTTGGGCTTCGTGGAGTAAAACGGCTCGAACAAGGTTTCGGGATTTCCCGCGGGCAATCCCGGACCCGAGTCGCGCACTTCAAACTGTACAGAATCGTCGACGCCGGGCCGCGTCGCAAGGATCACGACCCGGTCGCTCGATGGATGGTCCGACATCGCCTCGGCGGCGTTCAGCAGGAGGTTGACCAACACCTGCATGATTTGAATCCGGTCCACGATGGCGGCGAGGGGGCGTTCCGCCTCGTCCACCACCACGCGACAGCCATAGCGACGCATGCCCGACTCGGCGAGTTGCACGGCGTCGGCGACGATCGGCTCGATCTCCGTCAGGGTCCGCTGCGCTTCCTGTTTCTGCAAAAAATCCCGCAATCGCCGCACCACATCCATCGCGCTGAGTGACTGCGCGACGGCCTCGCGCATCACCTCGACGACTTCCGGATCGACCCCCGGATCCCGTTCCAGCCGAATCAGACACCCCGAGACGAAACTGGAGATGGCAAAGAGGGGCTGCCCCATTTCATGGCAGAACTGGGCCGTCATCTCGCCGATCATCCCGACCCGCCCGGCATGTGCGAGCTGGTCCTGCAGCGATTTCAGTTGTCGATCGGCGAGGTGCTCGTTGGTCACGTCGCGGACGATCGCCGTCGCGCCGATCACCTTGCCGTCGAGTTGAACCGGGGCCATATGCGATTGAAACCACCGCGTTTCGCCCTGATCGTTCGGCCCGGTCACCACCCGAATGACCATTTCGGCCCGCTCGAAAACCCGTTCGAGGTCGGCCTTCGCCGCCGCGTGATGCTCCGCGTCGACGAAATCGAAGACCGTCCGACCGGTGATTTGCTCCACCCCCAGGTTCGGCCGCGGTTGCGAGTGGTTGATGTATTCGATCCGCCCTTCCCGATCGACCAAGAGGATGACGTCGGGGGCCGATTCGACCAATGATCGCCACCGTTCCTCGAGCCGTTCGAGATTCATGAATATCCGGCGGCGGGCGAAGATTTGCTCCTCCATCGTCTTGTTGACGCGGGTCAGCATGTCGGTCCGCAGCCGGACATGCTCCTCCAGCCGATCGTTGAAGGTTTGCAACTCCCGCTCGGCGAGTTTGGAGCGGCTGATGTCGGTCACGACGCCGACGAAGCCGGGCTCTTCTTCGGCGGGAACCAGCTCGAGTTGCAGCCAAGTCTCATGCGCGGGGTGATCGAGGGGGAAGTCGATCGTCAGCGGCGTGCGGTCCGTCACCGCCCGCGTCCACGCCTCAATCACCGTGTCACGTGATGCGGCGGGAATCGCGTCGCGCCAGCCATCCCCCAGCAAACAATCCTTCGCGCGGCGCAGCAGCCGCCCCAGCCGCGGATTGGCTTCATCGATCCGACCGGCGGCATCGGCATGGAACAGCCCGACCGGCGCGAGCTGCGTCAAGTCGCGATGACCGCCCGCCACGCCCGCCGGGGCGCTCGCATCGGCCCTAGACTCCGACGGGGTCGATCCGTGCTCGGTGCCGGCGGTCAGGCTCCCCAAGTCCATCATTCCTTCCGCCAACGGTGATTCACCATCATTCGCAGGTATGATCCAGACCACGTTGACGCCCGCGTGTGCCACTGGCTTCGCCAGTGGTCTTTCTTGAGGATACGTGACAGGCATCACACCGGCGTGCCGATGGCACACCATCAGTCCCCGACGACACCTTCCGCACCACCTCGCACAATCAGGTCCGCGCCCGCAGGCCCGCCGCCTCGAAGGCCCGCTGCAGGTTCAAGTAGCTTTGCTCGGCGGCGATGATCGGATTGTAATCGGCCTTCCCGGAAACCTGCGCGCTCACCTCCACGCACACCGCCCCTCGATAGTTCCCGCGGACCAATTGCCGCAGATACTCGACGTAGTCGGTCGGCCCCTCACCCGGCAGGGCGAATTCCAGCTTCCCATCGGGCAGGGTCCGGTTGTCTTTGACATGAATGAAGACGGTGTCGGCGAGCAACGTCCGCAGCGCCCCGCCGATCGTCATCCCCTGCCGCTCGAAATGACTGAAATCGAACGCCGCCTTCAGCCACGGGCTGTTCACCGTCCGCACCAACCAGGCGACGTCCTCCGGTCGATGGGCGGCGTTCATCACGTGCCCCTTGATCGCGACCACCACCCCCGCCGCCGCGGCGACCGCCGCCCAATCGGCGAGCGCGTCGGCCATCGGCTGCTTCACCTGGTCCCATTCCTCGGGCTTCCCGCCGAGCACGGTCTCGAGGATCGGTTTCGGACCCTCCCCCGCGAGATCCCGGGCGAACTCCCCCAGCCGCTTCAGTCGATCCTGATTCTCGCGGTGGATTTCGGGCGTCCCCACCAATCGCAGATTGTCCATCAGCGCGGGGAGTTCGAGCGCTTGATCGACCAGTTGCCGCCGCAACGTCCGGCGATCGGACACGGTGAGGGCGACGGGATCGCACGGCCAGCCCGTCATGCAGACCAGTTCCACGCCGCTGTAGCCGATGTCGGCGCAGACCCGCAGCGCCCGTCCCAACGGCAACGACCGCATGCCATACAGACTGAACGCGAAGGGGATCGTGGGAACTTGGCGGGTCGCGGGCCAGCCTGTCGCGCCGCACCACAACCCGGCCCCCAACATGGCGAGCGCATCGCGGCGTGAACATCTCATCGGCAGGCCCTCCCGTAGGGCAGGCTCCCGCCTGCCGCGTCGACCGTTTTCGTGGCACCGACCAAGCCGGCGGGCGAGGGCCCGCCCGACGAAAACGGCCAACGCAAACCGTTACTCTCGCGACTTAGGGGTCCCATTTCAAGATGGGTTGCCGGGCCGCCTGCACATCATTCGGCCGGCTGACGGTGAAGGTCGTCGGGGCCAGCTTCAAGTCGGCCGCCGGCTCGTTCAGGATCGCCGCGATCGCCGCCGCGAAACCATCCAGCGTGTCTTTGGATTCGGTCTCGGTCGGTTCCATCATCAAGGCTTCGGGAACCACCAGCGGAAAATAGACCGTCGGGGCGTGAAACCCGTAGTCGAGCAACCGTTTCGCGATGTCCATCGCCGAGATCCCGCGCTCCTTGAGGACGGTCTGCGCCGACGCCACGAACTCGTGCAAGCAATAGGGTCCATGCGGCGTCGGCAAGAGGTCCGCCAGCTTCGCCTTGAGATAATTCGCGTTGAGGATCGCGTCTTCGGCGGCGGCGCGGACCCCGCCGGCTCCCAACGTCCGCAAATAACAGTAACCCCGCAGCAGGATCCCGATGTTGCCGAAATGGGCCCGCACCCGGCCGATCGATTTCGGCGGCGTCGACCAGTCGTAATGTGTGGTTCCCTCCGCAGTGATCGACCGCGTCACGATCGGCCCGGGGAGATAGTCCCCCAGAAAATCACGAACCGCGATCGGTCCCGCGCCGGGGCCACCCGCGCCATGCGGGCCGGTGAACGTCTTGTGGACGTTGTAATGCATCATGTCGCCGCCGAAGTCCCCCGGCCGCGTAATCCCCATGATGGCGTTCATGTTCGCGCCGTCGATGTAGACGAGCCCGCCTGCGTCATGGAGAACTCGCGCGATCGTCGCGATCTCCCGCTCGAAGAGTCCCAAAGTATTCGGATTCGTCACCATGAAGACGGCGGTCTGCCCGTCGACCGCGCGCTTCAGCCCCTCAACGTCAACCAGCCCGTTCTCCGCCGGCGGAAGTTCGACACACTCGAATCCGGCCAGCGCGGCGCTCGCCGGGTTGGTG
>CAYRVS010000161.1:0-12611 GCA_964427725.1 uncultured Planctomycetaceae bacterium
CACACGGCCCACAATATCAGTTGATAGGCCGGGGCGGGTGCCCCGGCCTATGTGTTGACGGATCGTCGGGGGATCGACTTACCGCTTCGCTTTCGCCGTCACGCGCTGCACGCCGTTCGTTGTCGCTTTCGACTGCGTCGGCCGCAGCTTCGTATTGAAGATTCGGTCGGCGATCGCCTTCCCTTGCTTCGTCCCTTCCGTCGCGTCGAACCGCCAGTGGATTCCCAGATAGATCCGGCTGTCGGCGTTTTCCTGGATCGCGTCGTTCAGGTTCGCGAAGGTCCGCGGCGACAACGGCCGGACGTTCCCCTCGTGGTCGGTCGTCACGCCGTTGAGCTCGTCCGAAACGAACGTGAAGGGGATGTTCGCCGTGCCGTAGAAGCGAATCAGCGTTTGGAAGGTCGTCGCGCCGAAGGTCGCATGCCCCGACGCATACGCCGGGAAGGGGGGGGTGAAATTGCTGCCAAGTTTGTTGCTCAGCGGAGCCCCGAGCGGCTCCCAATTGACGTCGCCCGCTGTGTTGGGGTTGCCGTCTCCGAGACCGGTCGGTCCCGTCCCCGCGTCGGCTTCACGGACCCCCAGAATCGGCCGCCAGAAGTCATAGGTCCATTTGTCGTTCCACGCCGCGATGCCGCAATCGGCCATCGCAATGTTGACGAGCGTGAAGAGCCGCGCGTTCTGCGCCGGCGTGTTCCCCCGGTCGACGGCGATCTGCCGGACGATTTGGTTGTAGAGCCGCGGCGGGACGCCGAGCCCCGGGGTGCCGTCGTAGCCCCAATAGATCCCGATCTCGGTCTGATCGGCGGTCCGCGTGCTGCTGTTCTTCTCGCCCAGCGACTTCACTTCGTTGAACGCGGCGGCGTATTCGGGCGAGTTGAGCGCCGGCGGCGGGGGGATCTTGAACTCTTCGACGTCCTTGACGCCGAACGGTTCCACCAGCCCCCAGCCGGGACTCAGGAAGGGTTGCGTCGGATTCAGCGGATCGACTCGATGCTTCCCCGGCAGCGGACTCGGAAGGTACGGCACCTTTTCGGCGAGCCGCTTCCCGTCCTGCGCCCGGACCAGCAGAATCGCCTGCGCGGCGAGCCTCCCGATCAACTCCCCGCGGGTCTTCGCCTGCCCGTTCGGCACCGCCGCGAGATAATTCGTCAGCGCCGAATCGAACGTCGCCCCTTGCCGCGGATAGACCGACTTCAGCGTGGCATGGGCGGCGGTGGCGACGGCGGCGTCCTTGGAAGCGCCCGCCGCCAGCGGAATTTTCGCGAGATAGGGTTCCGCCGACCCGTCGATCGACATGAAGGCGTCGTACATCGCGACATGGACGATGGCGAGCGCCCGCGTCGTCCGGGTTGGTCCACCCTGCTCGGGCGGGTTGTTCGGATCGCTGAAATCCTGCTTCGAGGCCTCGATCGTCAGATCGTGCCAATCGAGGAACGGATCGCCGCTGGGCGTTTGGGCGAACGCATCAGGCGGAAACGAGCACAAAGCGGCCAGACTCAAGCAGAGCGCAAACCATCGTCGGCACATGGGCGGTTGACTCCCCAAAGAGGATGCACATCGACACGAACACCGCGTCGATTCGATCGCCTGACCGTCGCGGGCCCTGGCACGCACGAACAATCCTGTCGGGTCGGTACGCCGAACGCACCGACCCGACACAACGCGATCCGTGAACCATCACCTCTACATGGTGTCGGCACGGCAGGCGACCGGAATCGGCCCCCTCGGCAAGACATCGCGCGGGCTTCCGAAGATCGCTCGCGAGATGTCGGAAATGCCGAGAGGATGAGATAAGACAACGCCCATTGTGGTGTGGTGATCCACCAGGTTTTTTGTGCGCGGGGATTCCTTGCGGAAACGAAAGGATGTTCGCGATGAAGAGTCGCAGAATTCGGACCGCGGAACTTAGGGTTTCTCCCACTCGGCGCCAGACACCATGGCGAATCATGACGCCACGGTGTGCACAACACGGTTTGTCAGGGAGCGCTCGATGGTTGCTTGCCGACCGATCCCCCGGAGCGGCGCGACGCAAGCCTGATGGCTTTGACTTTTGGCGATCAAGAATTTCCCGGATGTCTGGGGCCCCAGGGGGACGCGATTCGCGCCCGGCAATCCGCCGCCGAATCATCGAGGAGGCACAGAGCTCCGATCACGCGACAACGCCACCGCTTGGTCCTCCGATCCGGCCGCTTCGTCCGGGCCAGAGTTGTGGGTTCCCGGAAGATGACGCAAGCATGGAACCCCCTGAAAAGACGCGGAAGAGGAATCTCGATAAGCAACACCGATCACGAAAGGACATGCCCGAGGATCGAAACGTGTTCGTGTTCCTGGGTGCGTTTCATGCATGCTTCCCGAGGCGCAATTCGATGTCTTGCCGCGTATTCCGGCGCGCCCCACCGGGCGCTTGGCGAATCATCACATGCGTGGGCAGCCATCCCGCGTCGTGAACGCTACCATGTGACGGACCCGCGCGAAGTCGCGCGACCGTCGAACCCGTGAAGCGTTCCGCGGAGTGCTTGTCATGCGTGGTGCGTGGTGGTTGTCAATCGGTTGTGTGGTGGTGGTTCACAGTGCCACGATCGCGGACGCCGCCGCGCAGAGGCCGCGACCGAATGTCCTCTGGATCAGCGCCGAAGACATCAGTCCCGATCTGGGATGCTACGGCGATCCGTATGCGATCACGCCGCGGCTCGATCGGTTCGCCGCCGAAGGGGTCCGCTACACGCGCTGCTTCACGCACGCCGGGGTCTGCGCGCCGTCGCGGAGCGGACTGATCACCGGACGCTTCCCGCCGTCCATCGGCACCCATCACATGCGCTGTCAGGGGGTCCCGCCGGACGACGTCCGCTGCTTCCCGCAAGACCTCCGCGCCGCGGGCTACTACTGCACGAACAACGTGAAGACCGACTATCAGTTCGAGCCCCCCGCGAGCGCCTGGGACGCGAACTCGAACACCGCCGATTGGCGCGGCCGCGCGCCGGGTCAGCCCTTCTTCTGCGTGATCAATCTCGCCACCACGCATGAAAGCCAAATCCGTGAGCCCTCCGCCGCGACGCAACGGCTCGTCGCCGCGCTCCCCGCCGAACTGCGACACGACCCGGCGAAGGCGATCGTCCCCCCGGTCTATCCCGACACGCCGATCACCCGCCGCGATCTCGCGAATTACGCCGACAACCTCACCGCCCTCGATCGGCAAGTCGGGGAAATCCTCGAACGGCTGGCGGCCGACGGCCTCGCCGAGGAGACCATCGTCTGGTTCTGGGGCGATCACGGCCGCGGCCTGCCGCGTTACAAACGCTGGCTGTACGACACCGGCACCCGTGTCCCCCTCATCATCCGCGTCCCCGAAAAACTTCGTGAGTGGGCCGCCCCCGGCGCGGCCGCGAAACTCGCGCCGGGGAGCGTCAACGACGAATTGGTCGCGTTCCTCGATTTCGCCCCGACGATGCTTTCGCTGACCGGTGTCCCCGTGCCGGAGTCGCTGCATGGCCAGGCCTTCCTCGGTCCGCAGCGGGCGACCGTGCCGCGCGACTATGTCTACGGCCACCGCGATCGCATGGACGAGACTTACGATCTGATCCGCATGGTCCGCGACCAACGCTTCAAGTATCTGCGGAACTTCCGCCACGACCTGAGTTACAGTCAATCGATCTGGTACATGGACCAGATGCCGACGATGCGGGATTGGCGCGAACTGCACGCGGCAGGGAATTTGACCGCCGGTCCCGCGCTCCACTTCCGTGCCACGAAGCCGGTCGAGGAGCTTTTCGACACGGAAGCCGATCCGTACGAGTTGCACAATCTGGCGGACGACCCGCGCTACGCCGACGACTTAACGCGGCTGCGCGCCGCCTTGCGGGATTGGATGCTGCGGACCGGCGATGTGGGACTGATTCCCGAGCCGCTGCTCGATGAACGGCAACGTCCCGCCGCCGCTTGGTCGACCGCGGCGATGCCCCGCTTGCGGACGGAAACCACGAACGACGGTCAGGTGGTCGCGCTGCTGTCACCGCAACATCCCGCGGACAGTGTCGTCTTCACCCTGCTGCCACGCGACTCGAAGCCGGGAAAAGGGACCCGCTGGGAGTTGGCCGCCGGCCCGATCTTGCTCAAGTCCGATCAGTGGACACTCTTCGCGAAGTGCTGTCGGATCGGCTTCCACGAGAGTCCGCTTGTCGTATGGAACCACGGCGACCCGGTCCCCGTTCCCACGACCGACAAGCCGCGCCCGCCCCACTGGAGCACCGACCCGCAACTCCCCGACCTGCTCGCCAAGCTCTGGGACCTCAAGGCGTTCGATGGTCGGACCGATCCGGAAGCCTGGGCGGCTTACCAGACCGCGCTCGATGACCCCGAACCCGCGCTCCGCTACTGGGGTTTCCTCGGCGCGACTCGTTTCGCCGCCTCAACAAAGCCCGCGACCGACCCCGCCGCCTGGGAGGCGCGCATTGAACACCTCTTCGCGTCCGACCCCGCGCCGGTGATCCGCATCCTCGCGGCGGAACAACTCGTCCGGCGGAAACAGTCGCCCGTTGCGCTCGAGTCCCTGGGGACACAACTCGCCGAACAACCGGGACGACACGCCTCATTACGGCTGCAAGCGATCACGGCGATCCGCGATTTGGGCGACCTTGGTCGTCCCCTCCTGCCGCAGGTTCGGACGCAAGTCGACGGAGGCGAATACGTCGGCCGGATCGCCCGCGACCTCGTCGCACATTGGGAGTGACCTGACGGAACTCCGCACATCATCACGGCTGCCTAGCTCCGGCTCCGCGGGGAAGCGACACGACAGGGCTCTCGCAGGCCCCCGTGTGATGGTTGGTTGATAGGGGGCGCCCTCAACCCTCGTTGCCAATCACGGAAGGATATTCCAGAATAGTCCAGTTCGGTCTCCTGATCGCCGGAAGGTTTGCCCATGGGCCGCTCGATCATGGTCTCCCGCCACTTCCCAAAGGGACCACGGGGTGAAGCCGCGAAGGTCATTCTGATTACGCTCGCGGTGATCGCCATCGTCTTTTTCCTCGCGTGTGCGGGGCTGGGGCTCGCGGGGTACTTCTGGTTCAAGGCGAATTTCGGCCAGGCGATCGTCAGCGACCCGGTCGAGATCCGGAAGCTCACCGCCGAAATCGCCGACATCACCATCCCGCCGGAGTTCACTCCCTACAGCGGCAGCAAGGTCATGGGCTTCACCAACGTGATGTACCGGTGGTGCCCGCAAGGGAACTGCCCGACGCTGGCATCGGCGATGGACAACGTCGCGGAGACCGAGGAGTTCGAGGACCTTCCACGCTACGGCATGTTGACCCTGAATGTGCTGGGCCACCAACCGGACGGCGCGCCCCCGGCGGATGACGAGGCGTTCGACGAAGCCTTCGACATGAGCGACGACGACTATCTCAAAACCGCCTACCACAGCTACGAGAAGGAGACCGTCGAGTACACGATCAAGGGCGCGGCGCGAAAATTCACGATCCTACGCGCCGTCGAGCGCGACTACGGCGATACGGGCAAGCCTGCGGATGATGGGGCTGATGAACCCGTCGCCGAAACCGCGACGAGCGCAGCCTCGTCCGTCGAAGCGAAGGCCGATGAACCGGTCGCCGATGCCGGATCGCCCCCCCCAGTGGCGGTCGCCGAAGGGGCCCCCCCCACCGCCTCGCCCGATGTCACCGCGCCGCCCGCCGAGCCGCCGACCTCGATGGAAGAAGCACCGTCGGAGGACATGCCGACCCCATCGAAACCGGGACGCAAGGTCGTGACGGTCACCGGGTCATTCCGCGGCAAGACGGGAAACGTCAACCTGATGCTGACCCTGACACCCGAGGAATACGACGCGGAGAAGGTGCGCCGGATGCTGGAATCGATCAAGTAAACCAGAAACGAAGAAGCCCAGGGAAAGCGTTCCCTGGGCTTCATTTCATGTATCATCAATCACTCGATGTGATTTACGACGCCGGAGTGGCGGCCTTCGCGGCGAGCTTGTTGACCGCCTTCGTCAGCCGACTCTTCAGCCGCGCCGCCTTGTTGGGGTGGATCAGGTGCTTGTCGGCCGATTGATCGAGCTGCTTGATCGCCGTCTGCAGTTCGGTCTTCGCCGCGTCGAGGTTGGTCCCCACGGCGGCGACCCGCACCTTCTTCACGGTCGTCTTGAGGGCCGAACGATCCGACTTGTTGCGGATCCGACGACGTTCCGCTTTCCGGTGGGCTCGCTTGGCGCTCTCGGTGTTCGGCATGGCTCGAAATTCAGGTCAAAATGAACGAAGGCCCCCACGCAATCCACGACGGGTCGCTGGTGGGAGCAGCGAAGTGTAGAGGAACCGGGGGCGGAAATCCAGTCACCACAACGGGGAATTTCAAGCCGCCCCGGCCAACATCCCGACCCACATCACCATCGTCAACACAATACGGGACAACGCTTTACGAATCCGCCAATGCATCCATCAAGGTCGCCCCGCGGACCCGCTCGGGCAGCGTGCCCAGGTTCCGATGGGCCACCAACTCCGCCACGATGCTCACCGCGATCTCCGGGACCGTCTGCGAACCGATCTCGAAGCCGAGCGGCGCGTAGACCCGCCGCAGGGCCTGCTCGGAGATCCCCTGTTCCAGGAGATCCCGGAAGATCAGCTTGATCTTCCGCTTGCTGCCGATCAGCCCCACATAGCGGGCCGGCGTCTCCGCCAGATGGAACAACGCCTCTTCGTCGTGGTTATGGCCGCGGGTCACGATGATGGCGTAGGTGTCCCGGTCGATCCGCAACGGCTGGAGCGCCGCGTCGATCGGCCCGACGATCCGCCGTTGGGCCCGCGGAAACCGTTCCGGACTGCAATACTCGTGGCGATCGTCGATCACCCAGACATCGAAATCGACGTCGGCGGCCAGCTCCGCCACCTTCTGACCGACATGCCCCGCCCCCACGATGATCAACCGACAACGCGGCAGATGCGGCAGATACGACACCCCGTGGGTCACATACGGTCGGGGCCGCTCGGCCAGCGGGCGAAGGTGGCGGGAGACTTGGTCCGACAGCGCGCCGGCGGGTCGTGCCGCGAGGAGTTTCCCCGTCTCGTCGAGCAGATACCGCGACCCCGCCACGATCCCCTCCGGTTGGTCTTCGAGGAGCACCCCCTCGGTGCAGCCCCGCCCCGCGACCAACTCGTCGTTGAGCCGCTGATAATAGGTGCCATCTTCGCCCGGCCTTAAGGGGTCGGCGAGCAGCTTCATCCGTCCGCCGCAGATCAGGCCGTCATCCCAGCCGTAATTACTGTCGAGCTGAAACGTCAGGAGTTCGGCCCCCCCCGCGTGGAGCAATTCGAGGGCTCGGCGTTTGACTTCCGCCTCGACGCAGCCCCCACCCAGCGTTCCAGCCTGCGAACCATCGGGATAGACGAGCATCGCCGCGCCGGCCTTTTGCGGCGTCGACCCGCGGGTTTCGACCAAGGCGGTGTAGCAGACGGGTCGCCCGGCCCGCGCCGCTTGTTCAAGTTCCAAGAGCAGTTGTCGCATGCGGTCGATCTAAGCGGCGGTCGTCAAGATGGATGTTCACCAGCGGGATCACGGCTGTCCGCCGTCGTCGGATACCGTTGGTACGAGCGATGAGTGAGAGGTCACTCCTCGCTTGCCTCTCGGGAGCCCACCACGGCTGATGATCCATCATGTGGCTTCCGAACGGGTTTGTACCAGCCGAATGCGTACGGCCACGTCAACATCAGGACCGGTGTTTGCCAGGTCTCCCGGGCGTCCGGTCGGCCCCGAAACCAGATGACGAATTCCCCCGCACACTGCGGACACCGAAAAATCACGCGAGGCCATTCCGGACAGCGGTAAGCATACGACGTCTGACTGTGCCGGCAGCAGGGACACCGCGGCACAAGCAGGGGATACCAGCCAAGCCCGCGGTACACGGGATCCATCAACAGCAGATAGAACCCCAACCCGCAGCACAGTCCACCAAGCAGCCGCGCGGCGGGGGACAATTCGGGAATGGTTCCCATCGCCGTGCCGCCGATGAAGACTCCGAGGGCCACGCAGCCGATCGCGAAGCTCAAATCGAGGCAGCCGAACCGCATGGGTGGCGTTCTCTCGGCACAATTGTGTGTGATCCGCGTTGAGCGTTAGACTAACGACGCGTTGTCTCCATGTGGAGGTCCGGGAGTTCCGAAGTATGTGTGGGCGTCCCCGCTCGGTGGGCTACGTGGTCGGGGTGTGCGCGGGACTGCTGCTGTCCGTGGCGGTCAGCGCTCAAGGTCCGGGTGGATCAACGCCTCCCGCCGGAGCCGGGAACATTCCGCTCGGCGCGCCCGTCGGCGGAGAACGACTCCCCGCCGGAGCCGTGAACCCCGAGGCGGCGAATCAGCCGATCGGGGCCCCTGTCGGAGCACCGGCTGCGCCGGCCGGCGGCGCCGTGGGATCGGCGTCCGTCGGCGGAGGAAGTTCGCAAACCAGCACGGCGTCGCTGGCGGGAATCTCGCAGTTCCCCTCGACTCCCGGCCGCATCTTCTTTCGCGGCGTCGCCACGATTCAGCCCGACGGCAGCGTCCTGCCCCGTCCCGAATACAGCGGGTTTTATCTGAGCTGGTTCAAAACGATCCTCCTCGTGGGTCTGTTCTGCCTGTGGCTCTGGACCGCCGGGTGGATCGACGACGATTCGGGTCGGTTGAAGGTCCGGCAGGAATTCTGGAACAGCGTCGTCTTGGTGACCGGGATCGCGGGCTTTGTTCTGGCGCTGTGCAGCCCCGGGTTTCTCCTCGCTTTCCTGGCGATGACGTTGGGGTACGCCGTCCCGATGGGAATCTACGTCACCGAGCGGAATCAGCGCGTCCCCGATTCAGGGAAAGTGCTGACGCCGCGGCATCTGAAGTCGGTCGCGAATCGCGTCCTCGCAAGGTTCGGCATCCACATCGGGGGGCGGGAAGCGACCTCCCATGTCGGCGGCCCGCCGATCCGGCTGATCGGCAAATCGGGTAAGGGGGCGGGCGAGGTCGATCGTTCACGCGCCGTCGAAAACTCGAAGGGGTACATGGCGGCGCGGGAACTCATCTACGACGCCATCCTCCGGCGGTCGACCGACGTCCATCTCGAGCCGAAAGAGGACGAGATGGGGGTCCGGCTGCGGATCGACGGGGTGATGTATCCCGCCGAGCCGTTCGACCGCGTGACCGGCGACTCCATCGTCAACATCTTCAAGGTGTTGTCGGCGATGGACATCACCGAACGCCGCAAACCGCAGGACGGCAGTTTCCGGGCGGAGATGGAGAACCGCGAGATCGACTTCCGCGTCGCCACGCAGGGGCTGCAGGCGGGCGAGAAGATGTCGATTCGGATTCTCGACAAAGGCTCCTCCGCGCGCCGGTTGGCCGACCTGGGGCTCCGCAAGCAGGTGCTCGATCAACTCGTGCAGATGGCCCATCAACCGCACGGGATGTTCCTCTCCTGCGGGCCGACCGGGGCCGGGAAGTCGACGACGCTGTACGCCGCGCTCCACGAGATCGACGCCTACGATAACAACATCATCACCGTCGAGGACCCCGTCGAATACAAGATGGAGAACGTGACGCAGATCGAGATCAACACGAAGGCCGGCCAGACCTTCGCGAACTCGCTGCGGAGCATCCTGCGGCAAGACCCCGACGTGGTGATGATCGGGGAAATCCGCGACGGGGAAACGGCGAAGATCGCCTGCCAGGCGGCCAACACCGGTCACATGGTCTTCTCGACCGTCCACGCCAACGACACCATCACCGCGTTGTCGCGGCTGATGGACCTCGGCGTGGAGCCCTATCTCCTTGCCGATTCGATTTCGGGGATTCTCGGTCAGCGGCTCGTCCGTAAACTCTGCGAAGACTGCAAGGAGGCCTACAAGCCGTCCGCCGACGAACTGCAGAAGGCGGGCCTTCCCGCGGACAAGGTCGACAAGTTCTACCGTCCGCCGACGAAGACCGACGTCACCTGTCCGACGTGCAACGGCCTGGGATACATGGGCCGGACGGGGGTCGTCGAACTGCTGGTCATTTCCGACCGGATTCGCGACCTGCTGCGGGAAAAGCAAAGCATGACGACGATCAAGGCGGAGGCCCGCAAGAACGGCATGCTGTATATGAAGGAAGAAGGCCTGCGGCTGGTCGTCAAGGGGACGACGTCGCTGGACGAACTGCTCCGGGTGGTGAAGTAGGGTTGAGGGTTGAGGGTTGAGGGTTGAGGGTGTTGGTTTGCGTTGACCATCGACCATTGACCTACGACTTTCGACCGTATCGGATCCAGCGCGCATGATCGATTTGATTCTGGTGGCGATCCTGGCCGGCGTGACGTGGTTCGTCTCGAGCGAGGGGGCCTGGTCGGCGGGGGTGACGTTTTTAAGCGTCCTCATCGCCGGACTCCTGGCGATGAACTTCTTCGAGCCGGTCGCGCTGTTGCTCGGGAACGCGGTCCCGGCGTACGACACCAAGATGGACATGGTCGCGTTATTGGGCCTGTTCGCGGGCGGGGTCTTTCTGTTTCGCCTGGCGGGCGAACGCATGGCCCCGACCTACGTACAGGTCCATGCGCTGGTCGAGCAGGGAGGCCGTTGGCTCTTCGGTTTGGGGGCGGGCTACCTCTCCATGGCGATCATCCTGACCGCGCTGCACACCGCGCCGATTCCCCGCGAGTTCCTCGGCTTCAAGGCGGAACGGGGGAACCTGTTCGGCATGGCCCCGGATCGCCAATGGCTCGGCTTCACGCAGTACGTCACCGAACACGCTTTCGGCCGCTACGATCTCGGCCTGATGCTGGGGGCCCCCCCGGGAACGCCTCACGCCTTCGATGCTCCGTATCACCAGATCGCCACCGGGGCCAATCCCTACCCGAACACTATTTGGCCTTCGTTCCCGATCAGGTACGCCATGCGCCGGGAACTGTACGGCGGCAGCGCGGGGGGGACGACACCCGGGGCCGCCCCCGTCGGCGGAGCCCCCGTCGTTCCCACGGGTGGCGCGCCCGCGCCACGACCCGCCGGTGGAGGCGGAGGGGGCGGCGGCGGCCCCGCGTTCTGAAGCCGGATCACATGGCGTGCCGCCGGCGAGCGGCGCGACGTCAGTCCGCCGTGTTTTCGCGAGTCAAGTGTTCCTCGAAGCCCGCCGCGACACGCGGCGGCTCTGAGGGATGACGCTCACCGCCGGGTTGTCTGCGTCGCGTCGAACAACCGCTGCGTGCTCCGGACCGCGCCGTCACGAATCTGGGCCTCGAAGCCCAGGGGCAACGTATAAAGCTGCTCCCCTTCGCCGGTCACACTGCGATAGATCATCGGCGTCGCCGGTTGGAACTCATGGAATGCCCCCGGTTCCAGCCGCAGGAGTTCGCTCCACGGGGAACTCGTCCCGCGGACTTGGTACTCGACCGGATCGGTCGAGCGGTTATGGACCCGAATCCCCGGGCGACGCAGCCTTACCACGAAGTGCCGTTCGGTCACTCCCAGCTCATCCCAGCGGAGCGCCAGCGAACCCATTTTGATGTCGCGCAGCGTGCCGTCTCGCTCGGTCTTGCCGAAGTTGTTTGACCATCCCAAATGAAACTGTTCGGCGATCGGCGCGGTGTCGATGGCGACCGCTTCCCCCGGCGTCACCCACCGGGCCGCGACCGTCGGCGGCGCGATCGGCGTAAACTCGAGCCCCAGTTTCCGGCCGGAGAACCCCGACTTTTCGATCCCCAGTTTCAGGCCTTGCGCGAAGGCGAGGTCGGCGGTCGCCCGCTCGGTCCAGGCCTGCTCCCCCGTTTCGCGGGTCGCCAGTTGCAGTTGCATCTGGGGCAGCTCGAGCGCCAGCTCCGAACGCACTTCGGTGCTGGTGCTCGCCGGCCCGGCCTGCACGCGGAAGGGCGTCGCGAGGACGAACTCCGTGTTCAATTCCGTCGTCGCCGCGAGCCGCCGGTCGGCGGGCAGGACCCGATTCCAGAACGCATGCGTCCCCAGCGTCTGGAACTCGGCCCCGTTCATGTCGAGAACGTGGAACCGGGCCACGTCGCTCGCCGACAGCAACGTGCTGTAGGCATCGATCAGCCGCATCGACACCGCGACGTCAAGCCCTTGCCCGGCGACGCTTGGCCACGTCTCCTGATCCGCCGGGAAGGGGCGGATCGGCAGGTCGGTCGATTTGGGAGCCAGCGCCGCGACGAGCGCCCCCAATTTCAGTTCCAAACCCTGCTCGTCGACCGTGACCGCTTCGGGGTAGAAGCGGAACCGGGGCTGCCACAGCGGCATCGGCCATTGACGATAGGTGATCGTCCGATCCCACATCGTCGTGACCCGTTGCTCGAGCTGCGCGATCATCTGCGGGATTCCCGACTTGAACTCCTGCTCGATCATCCCCTTCTTCTCGGCGATCCCGTCGACCAGCCGATCCGAGATGCGACCCTCGAGGAACGGCAGCCCGCGGACATCGACCCCCGGCCGCGAAATCGCCCAATTGTGCGGCGGAATCTCGAAATGGACCTGTTGCACGCCGAGCTTGAGTTGCCGGTCGACCACCTGCGGCAGGACGTCGATCGACAGCCAGACCGGCTCCCGGTGGCCGATATAGATCGCCATCGGCCCCGCCGTCGCCGAGATCAACCGGCTTTGCAGTTGGGTGCCGGTGATGGTC
>CAYRVS010000162.1:0-12597 GCA_964427725.1 uncultured Planctomycetaceae bacterium
GTCGGCGGTCACCTGCGCGGCGAACGGGGTGCTCTTGCGGCTCCCCTTGAAGCCGACCGTCCCGGCGTTCGCCCAGCACAACACATCGCCGTTGGTGTCGGTGATCGTCACCAACGTGTTGTTGAACGTGGCCCGAATGTGGGCGATGCCGCGCGTCACGTTGCGGCGAACTTTTTTCTTCTTGTTCTTCGACACGCCTACCGTCCCGACTTATCCGAACGAAACCCAAGGGGCCATGATCCGTAGTGATCTTTTCGCGTTGATCCATCCCGCCGCCGTGCGGGGCCGTTCCAACCACCCGAGACGTGCCGGGCTTAGTGGCGCATATCCTTCACGCCCTTCTTCCCGGCGACCGTCTTCTTCACGCCCTTCCGCGTCCGGGCGTTGGTCCGCGTCCGCTGACCGCGACACGGGAGGCTGCGGCGATGCCGGTAGCCGCGGTACGACTGAATTTCCTTCAGCCGGGCGATGTTCTGCTGCACGACGCGACGCAACTGACCTTCGACGAGGTACTCCTTGTCGAGCAGGTTCGAGATGCGGGCGAGATCGTCGTCGGTCAATTCCCGGGCGCGCCGCCGGGGTTCAATCCCCAGCGTGAAGCAAATCTCGAACGCCCGAACGTCACCCACCCCATAGAGATACTGGAGCGAGATATACGTCGGCTTGTCGTTCGGGATGTCAACCCCTTGAATACGAGGCATGTTTCACCGTGCTTCCGAGAATCGCCTGGGCAATTGTTCGCCGCCAACCGCATCACCCGCCAGCTGGTCGGCTTATGCAATTCACTCCGACCGACGTAGATCGCCGGCAGGAATCATGGATCAGACCTTCTTCGATGTCCGACGCTCCGTCAGGATACGCCGCCGACCGAAACTAACCTTGCCGTTGCTTGTGACGGGCATCGTTGGAGCAGATCACGTACAGCTTCCCCTTGCGCCGCACCATCTTGCAGCCTTCGCAAATCCGCCGGACGCTGGCTCGAACCTTCATGATTCACTCACGCTCTTCGGCATCGCGACCGGGGGTCACGTTCCGACTTCACTTGGACGGACGATTCCAACACCAAGACCCCACCCGCGCAGGCGAGGCGAAAAGAATCCAACACTATAGGCCTGCGGGATCGGATCCGCAAGCCACTCCCGCTCGCCTCGCCAAGGCATCACGAAACGCCTCGGCGAAGTCGATTGAGTGCCCACCCAGGCATCAACCCGCCGCTTCCGACTCCAGCAGTCCCGGGTAATTCCGCATCACCAAGTGACTGTCGATTTTCTGAACCAAGTCCAGCGCGACCGACACGCAAATCAGGAGACCGGTGCCGCCGTAGAAGCTGGCGATCAGGAAATCGATCCCCAAAGCGGTCGTCACGATCGTCGGAATGATCGCGACCAGGGACAGGAACGCCGCCCCGACGTACGTGATCCGGACCATCACCCGCTCCAGGAACTCGGCGGTCCGCGTTCCCGGCCGATACCCGGGAATGAAGCTGCCGTAGTCCTTCAGATTGTTCGCCATATCGTTTGGATTGAACGTGATCGCAGTCCAGAAGTAGCAGAAGAAATAGATCAGGCCGATGTAGCAAATCTGATAGACATACCCGTGCGACTGGAAGGTCGCGTCTAACCCATCGACGATCGGCCCGAGGACCGGAATGTTGAGGGTCAGCGGGGCGAGCGCCCGAAACAGGAACATCGGGAACATGAGCAGGCTCGAAGCGAAGATGATCGGCATCACGCCCGACTGATTCAGCCGTAACGGCAGCGACTGCTTCTGTCCACCGAACACGCGATTGCCCCGCACATGCTTCGCCGACTGGACCGGAATCCGTCGTTGCGCCTGCGTGATCAGCACCACACAGACCACGACGGCGATGAACAGAACGATCAGAATCAGAAACCGTTCGATCCCCGTATCGGACCCCAGCTTCACCCCCTTCTCGAGGGCCGGAGCGACGAGCGATTTCAGGGCGATCGGCATCTGCGCCAGAATCCCCGACATGATCAGCAGGCTGACACCGTTGCCGATGCCGTATTCGTCGATCTGCTCCCCGATCCACATCAGCAGCATCGTGCCGGTGGTCATCGTCAGGGTGCACATGATGTGGAAGAATAAGGTGTTGTACTGCGGCAGGATCAGGCTGCCGGTGCCGAGCAGGTTATCAGTTCCGCCGATCTGCCGAATCCAGAAGAAACTCTGGCCCAGGCAAATGAAGACGGTGGCGTAGCGGGTGTATTCGTTGATCTTCTTGCGGCCCGCCTCCCCTTCCTTCTGGAGCTTTTCCAGCGGGGGATAGACGGTCCCAAGCAATTGAAAAATGATCGACGCGGAGATGTACGGCATGATCCCCAGGCCGAAGATCGTGCTCATCCCGATGCTGGAGGCCGAGAAGAGGGAGATCATGCTGATGACGCGATCGACCCCGCCCCCTTCGCCCCCCATCTTATCGAGCGTCGCCTTGAGCTGCTCTTGATCGATGAACGGCAGGGGAATCGAGAAGCCGAGCCGATAAACCGCCAGCAGCACGAACGTCAGCAGAATTTTCTGCCGCAGTTCGGGAATTCGGAAGACGGTGATCAGCTTGCTCAGCATGACGAACTCAATTCGGTGGGAGGGGCAACATCCTGCTTCGCCGCGTCAACCCCGGGGATGATCGCCGCGGATCATCCACATATGCTACCGGACCATCCTTGGAGGAAGTTACTCGGCCGCCGCGGTTCCCCGGGTGACGGGGGCCGGTAGAAACTCGAGCTTGGTGATTTTCCCGCCGGCCGCCTGAATCTTCTGCTCGGCGGAGGCCGAGAAACGATGGGCGGAGATTTCAAGCGGCTTGGTGATTTCGCCGAAACCCAGGATCTTGACGATCTCGAACCGGCCTTTGGCGAGCCCCTTTTCCGCCATCAGTTCCGGGGTCACGACGGTATTCGCGGCGAACGCGGCTTCGAGCGCCGAGACATTCACCTCCGCGATCGCCAACTGGAATTGGGCGTTGTTGAAGCCGCGCTTCGCGACGCGCCGGGCGATGGGCATCTGCCCCCCCTGGCGGCCGAAGTGCCGACGGTAACCCGAGCGGCTCTTGGCCCCCTTGTGACCGCGGCCGGACGTCTTGCCGTGACCCGAGCCGATCCCCCGGCCGACCCGCTTGCGGTTCGGCTGCGTGTGGATCCCCTCGTGGACGTCGTGAATCATCATGACAGTTCAACTCCCCGCAAGCGGGCGATATCTTCCCGGGTCCGCAGTTGCTTGAGGGCCGCGAACGCCGATTTGACCACGTTCAAGGGATTGCTGGAACCCCGACACTTCGTGAGGACGTCCTTCAGGCCCGCCGCCTGGGCGATCGCCCGCAGACATTCCCCGGCGATCACGCCCGTCCCCGGGTTCGCCGGCATGAACATCACCTTCGAGGTCCCGAACTGGCCGAAGACCTGGTGCGGCACGGTCGTCCCGACGGTGGGGACGCGAATCATCGTCCGGTTCGCGGCCTTGACGGCCTTCTCGACCGCCCGGGGAACTTCGACCCCCTTGCCGTAGCCGTAGCCGACGCGGCCTTGCCCATCCCCCACCACCACCAGGGCGGTGAAGCTGAAGCGGCGGCCCCCCTTGACGACGCAGGCACAGCGCCGAATCTGGACGACCTTTTCGCCCGAATCGTTCCCGCTATTCTCCGCTGACACGTTGGAACTCCTCTGTCGCAGCCGGCGCTCCAGTGTCGCAGCCGGAATCTGTTCGCCCGGTAACCTTCAAAACCCCGACATCGTGTGCCGCTGCGACACCCGAGCTATGTTCGGCGACGGCGTCTTCCGTCGCCAATCGTCGGTCCCGTCAACCACTTAGAACTGCAAGCCACCCTCACGCGCGGCATCGGCCAAAGCCTTGATCCGACCATGATACCGATAGCTGCCGCGATCGAAGGCGACCTCGGTGATCCCCTTCTCTTTCGCCCGTTCCGCGAGGAGCTTGCCGATCGCCGCCGCCGCCGCGACCGTGCTCCCGGAAGCCCCCGAACCGCGGTACGCGGCTTCGCGGGTCGATGCGGAAACGAGGGTGGTCCCCGCTTCGTCGTCGATAATCTGCGCGTAAATCTGCAGATTGCTGCGGAAGACCGACAACCGGAGCCGCTCGCTGGCCCGGACGCGATTCCGAACCCGATAGGCCCGCCGCTGCAACTGCCGCGTGATGCGTTTCTGTAACTTCATGACCGCTTGCCTTGGGGAGCATCGCTCCCATGTTCGCCCACAGGAGCCTGGCTCCCGTGTTGATCTGCGGGAGCCAGGCTCCCGATGTCTTCACGTCGTGGTTCGTCCGGCGAGGGACGATCAAATTGATCGCGGCCGGATCATCAGCCGGCTTAGCTGCCGAACGCCTTGCCCGCCTTCCGCTTGACCCGCTCGTCGGAGTACTTGATCCCCTTGCCCTTGTAGGGCTCGGGCGGGCGGACCGCGCGAATCTCGGCGGCGAATTGCCCGACCACCTGACGATCGGCCCCCTTGATGTTCACGTGGGTGTTGTCGGGAACCTCGCAGGTCACACCGGCGGGGACCGCCAACTTGATCTGGTTCGCGAAGCCGACCTGCAGGGTCAGCGTCTTGCCGGCGAGGGCGGCCTGATAACCGACCCCCACGATCTCCAACTTTTTCTCCCAGGGAGTGTCAACCCCCCGGACCATGTTGTTGATCAGCGCCCGGGTCAACCCGTGCAGCGCGCGGCTTTCGCGATCATCCGCCGGCCGTTCGACCACCACCTGCTTCGCGGCGGCGTCGAACGAGACCTTCATGCGGGGATGCGCGGTCAGGGACAAGTCGCCATGCTTCCCCTTGACGGAGACCTTCTGGCCTTGCACCTGAACCGTCACCCCGGCGGGGACGGGCACCGGCTTTTTTCCAATTCGCGACATGCTTGCGACCCTGATTCACTCGGCACCCGGCGGCAAATCCCGACGGGTGATGCGGGCTTCGCGGCCCCTGGCTTGCGGTCTCGATGCGGCGACTTTGCGTGTCGAACCCGTCGGGCGGGCCCACCCCCCGAGTCTCGACCGCTTCTGGTGGTCGAGACTCAAGCGGCGTGCCGACAGGGGACTACCAAATGGTGCACAAAACTTCGCCGCCAACCCCTTGTTTTTTGGCTTCGCGGCTGCTGAGGATCCCCTTGTTCGTCGAAACGAGGCAGACCCCCAAGCCCTGCAACACGTTGGGGAGGTCGGCGGCGGCGGAGTAAATCCGCCGGCCGGGCGAACTCACCCGAATCAGCTTTTGAATGACCCGCTCGCCGTTCGGGCCGTACTTCAAATTGACCCGCAGCACCTTGAACTGGCCATCCTCCAGAATGGTATAGTCCCAGACGTAGCCTTCCCGCTGCAGGGCCTGCGCGATCCCTTCCTTGAGCTTCGACATCGGCATGTCGACGAACTCGGCCTCGTTCTGAAGCGCGTTGCGGATCCGCGTGAGCATGTCGGCAACGGGGTCGGTCATCATGGCGAACACAACTCTTTCGGGCATTCGAGAGCGGCGGCCGCGACTTCCCACGCGGCGCGCGAAACGGGCATGTTTTTTGAGTCGGGCAGCATACGCGGCGAGGGGGAATTTCGCCAGCGTCACTGGGTCCAAACCGGGGTGAATTCCCGCGTTCCCAAGCGGTGAGCGGATCCGCTCCAACCCGGCGTGGTCCGACCAGTGGTCAGCGGGTCTCTTCCTTGCGGAACGGGACGCCCAATTCGGTCAGCAGCATCCGACCTTCCTCGTCGGTCTTCGCCGTGGTGACCATCGTGATGTTCATCCCCTGCGTGAACGCCACCTTATCGGGATTCACTTCGGGGAAGACCAACTGCTCGTTCAGGCCCATGTTGTAGTTGCCGCGACCGTCGAACCCCTTGGGGTTCACACCGCGGAAGTCGCGGACGCGGGGGAGGGCCAAACTGATGAGGCGGTCGAGAAATTCGTACATCCGGGCCCCGCGGAGGGTCACCCGGCAGCCGATTTCCATCCCTTCCCGCAGGCGGAAACCCGACACGGCCTGTTTGGCCTTGGTGATCTGCGGTCGCTGACCGGTGATCAGGGCAAGATGCTCGGTGGCCTCTTCCAGCCGCTTCCGCTCGCCGATCGCCTTCCCCAGCCCCATGCTGACGACGATCTTTTCCAGCTTCGGCAGCGCGTGGGGATTGGTCCGCCCCAACTTCTGGCCCAGCGACGGCAGAATCTCCTGCCGATAACGGTCACGCAGACGCACCATGATGCTTCAATCCTTGGGGCACGCCTCTTGACCGACGACGTGCGATCGTTCCGGAAACTTTCACGCGGTCCGGAGCCGCGGTAAGTTCGTCAGGCCACCGGGCGGTGGCCTATTGGGGGGCGGCGACGTACGCCTTGCGGACCGGTGAGATGACTCCCGCCGACGCTTCACACTTCTTGCAGAACCGTTCCTTGCGCCCCTCGGCGGTGTAACGATAACCCAAGCGGGTCCCCTTGCCGCAGGCGGCGCAGTGATAGAGGACCTTCGCGGCGTCGATCGGCTTTTCCATCGACAACCGGCCGCCGGCGGGGCTCTTGGGATGATTGCGCTTCACGTGCTTGTAGACACGATTGACGCCGTCGATCAGGAGCTTGCGGCCGCCGTCGAGGACTTCGAGCACCTTACGCGGTTGTGCGCCGGCGTCGTCGCCGGTCGTGACCACCACCAGATCGCCTTGCTTGATTCGCATTTCACTGACTCCAACCGATCCTGCTGCCGATCAGTGGGGATAAACTTTTCTCGAACCTGGTAGAACCCAAGAATGGCCATCCCTGGGCATCGGGCGACTACACGACTTCCGTCGCGAGGCTGAGGATCTTCATGTACTTCTTGTCGCGGAGCTCCCGGGCGACCGCGCCGAAAATGCGGGTTCCCTTAGGATTGCCGTCGTTGTCCACGATCACGATCGCGTTGCTGTCGAAGCGGACATAGCTGCCGTCGGTCCGCCGGGTCGATTTCTTGACCCGCACGATGACCCCTTTGGCGACCTGTCCATGCTTCACCGTGCCGTTCGGCATCGCCTTCTGCGCGGCGACGACGATGATATCCCCCAAGCCGGCGTAACGCTTCCGCGAGCTCCCGAGGACCTTGATGCACCGCGCGGTTTTCCCGCCGGTGTTGTCCGCGATATCGAGCATCGTCTGCATCTGGATCATGATCGGTCTCGTCGGGCGGCGTAAGATCAGGCGGCGACTCGGCCGCGGATCGGCGGGGTTCGGACAAGCTTAGGCGGCGCTTACTTGGCTTCGGCGGTCGCATCCTTCAGTTCGACGTTCTGCAGGCCGCGGCGGACCACCTTCACCAGCGACCACCGCTTCAACCGCGACAGGGGACGACATTCGACGATCTCGACGATGTCCCCCTTCTTACTGTCGTTGTTTTCATCGTGCATATGGCAGACGACCGTCCGGCGGACGGTCTTGCCGTACTTCGGATGCCGGAACGTCCGCTCGACTTCCACGCGGCGCGACTTGTTCATTTTGTCGCTGGCGACGGTTCCGGTCAGACGCTTTCTCATGGTCGATGCTCGTTCTTCGTCTCGGACGGAAGGCGGATGTCAGGGGCTGGGCGAACAATCAGTCTGCAGGCGATGACGGGCGCGTCACCGGGCGTCGTCCGGCTCAAGTCGCGGCGGGTTGCCGCTGCCGCAGGATGGTCTTGATCCGGGCGATCTCGCGACGGAGTTCGCGCAGCCGACTGGGGCGATCCAATTTCTCGGTCGCCGACTGAAACCGCAAGCGAAACAGCTCCTCCTGGGCTTCCCGGATCGAGAACTCAAGTTGTTCGCTGCTCTTTTCGCGCAATTCGGCAGGCTTGCTCATGACGCCACTCAATTGTCGTGATTACGGTCTTGACGGTCGCAGGCGGGTCGTTGGTCGGGAACCGGGGGTTACACGCTGGGGCGACGTCCGACCAGGCGGGTGCGCACGGGAAGTTTGTGCGCCACGCGATTGAAGCAATCGCGGGCGGCGTCTTCCGACACGCCGGCCAGTTCAAACAAGATCTTCCCCGGCTTCACCACCGCCACCCAGTGATCAGGTTCGCCCTTCCCGGTACCCATACGGGTTTCGAGCGGACGCGCCGTCATGGGCTTGTTGGGGAAGATCCGGATGTAGAGCTTGCCTTCACCACGCACGTATTGGGTCGCCGCGATACGGCAGGCCTCGATCGTCGTCCCTTTGATGCGGCCGACTTCGATGGTCTGCAGGCCCCAGTCGCCGAACGCGACGGTGTGGCCGCGCGTCGCGTTACCTTTTACGCGGCCTCTTTGTTCTTTGCGGTGCTTGACCCGCTTGGGCATAAGCGCCATCAGCGGTCTCCTCAGAATAGTCGCCGAGATCGATCCACACTTTCACGCCGATCACGCCGGTGGTCGTCCGGGCGATGGCGTAGCCGTAGTCAATGTGCTTCCGGAGCGTCGACAGCGGAATCGAGCCGCGGTTGGCCTTCTCGGTCCGGGACATTTCCGCCCCGCCGAGCCGACCCGACAGCTCCACCTTCACGCCGTAGACCCCCGCCTCCATCACCTGGTCGAGTGACCGTTTGATGACGCGGCGGAAGCTGCCGCGCTTGGCCAGTTGCTGGGCCATGTCTTCCGCCACCAGCAGCGCCGAGCGCTGCGGGGTGTTGAGTTCGACGATCTTCAGATCCATCCGCCGACCGGTCAGATCCTCAAGCTCCGCCTTCAGGCGATCGACTTCCTGCCCCTTGCGGCCGATGATGATCCCTGGCCGGGCGGTATGCAGCTTGACGATCACCTGATCGCGGGTCCGCTCGATTTCGATCCGGGCAATCCCGGCGAACTCATATTTTTTCTTGACGAAGTTGCGGATCTTGGTGTCTTCGATCAGCAGATCGCCGAACTCGCGCTTGGTGGCGTACCACCGGCTGCGCCAGTCTTCGACGATCCCGACTCGAAATCCCGTCGGCCGAACTTTTTGACCCATCACTTGATCCTTTGATTTCCCCACCCGGGGAAATCCCGCAAGTCGCTGAACCGCTGGCTATATTGTGGTCTGTTGGATGGAGATGATCCGGCGGATCACCATCAATCCGCCCATCACCGTTCCGCCCCGCCGTCAATTCTGTTCCGTTTCGTCGGCCCCGGGCACATCCACCGCGACGGTGATATGCGAGAAGCGCTTCTTGATCAGGAAGCCGATCCCGCGGGCGTGGGGCTGCATCCGCTTGAGCATCGGGCCGCCGTCGACCTTGGCTTCCACCACGATCAGCGAGTCGGCGTTGCGGGTTCCGCGATCCTCGGCGTTGGCCCGGGCCGAAGCCAGCACCTTCTCGATCATCCGGGCGCCGCGGTGGGGCAGGTACCGCAGGGTGTCCTGGGCGTCTTCCACCGTCAAGCCGCGGATCAAGTCCATCACGTGCCGCACCTTGGTGGGCGCGATCCGGGCAAACTTGTGAACGGCACGGAATGCCATGATCTCGTTCCCCTCGTCGGCGGGGCCACCCCGACGACCGCTGACTGAATAAACTACTTCTTCGACGAGGTGTGGCCGCGGAAGGTCCGCGTCTGGGCGAATTCACCCAATTTGTGGCCCACCATGTCTTCGGTGACGTAGACGTTGATGTGCGTCCGGCCGTTGTGGACCAGGAAGGTATGCCCGATGAATTCGGGGGCGATCGTCGAGCGACGCGCCCACGTCTTGATCGGCTCCTTGCGACGGTTCGATTCGAGACGATCGACCTTCTTCAGGAGCTTCGCGTCGACGTACGGACCTTTTTTGAGCGAACGACCCATCACCGACCTCGATCAAATTCCGTCGGACGACCCGACACCCACTTCGGAACACGCTGGATTCGATTCATCACGCGGCCGGCGTCCTGGAGACACCACCGTTGACCGCGCACCAACACTACTTGACTTGCCCGTACCGAACCGACTTCCGTCGCCGGATGATGTTCCGCCGCGACGGCTTGCGCGGATTGCGGGTCCGACCACCCTTGGCCAGCTTGCCGGTCGGACTGACCGGGTGCCGACCACCCGATCGGCGACCTTCCCCACCACCCATCGGATGGGAAATCGGGTTCATGGCCGAACCACGGACGTAGGGGCGACGCCCTTTGTGACGGACGCGACCAGCCTTACCGATCACGATGTTCATGTGCTCGCCGAAGCTCAGGGTGCCGATCGTGGCGCGGCACTGGGCCGGGACGCGACGGACTTCACCGGACGGGAGCGTGATCTGGGCCCAATCGGCTTCGCGGGCGTTGAGGACGGCGGCCCCGCCCGCGGTCCGGCAAAGCTGGCCCCCGCGGCCGGGTTGCATTTCGATGTTGTGAATCGTGGTGCCGGGGGGGATGTTCGCCAGCGGAATGCAGTTCCCGACCTTCGGTTCGGCGGTCGGGCCATTGACGAGTTGGGCTCCGGCGGCCATCCCTTCGGGGGCCAAAATGTACTTCTTGTCGCCGTCGGGATAGACGACGAGGGCGATACGACAGGTGCGATTGGGGTCGTATTCGATGTGCGTCACGGTGCCGATGACACCGTCTTTGTCGTTCCGCTTGAAGTCGATCAGGCGGTACATCCGCTTCGCCCCGCCGCCGCGATGGCGCGAGGTGATCTTGCCGTGGAAGTTGCGGCCGCCGGTCTTCTTGATCGGGACGAGCAGCGACTTCTCGGGCTTCTTTTTGCGATCGGTGATGTCCGCAAAGTCGCTGACCATGCCGCCGCGGCGGGCAGGACTGGTCGGCTTGTAAGTGCGAATCCCCATGATCTATGACTTTCCGTCGCGCGAACTCGGAGTGGCCTGGTCATCGACCGGATGCGGTCTTGTCAGAACAGCGTGATCCGGTCGTCTTCGTGGAGCTCGACGATCGCCTTCTTCCAGGGCTTGGTGTAGCTCTGAATCATTTTGGTGCGACGGGGTTTGCCGACGTAGTTTTGGGTCCGGACGCGAACGACGCGAACCTTGAACAACGTTTCGATCGCCCCCTTGATGTCCCCCTTCGAGGCCTGCGGATTGACCTCGAACGAATAGACGTTGTATTTCTCGGAGATGTGGGTCGCCTTCTCGGTCACGACCGGTCGGCGAACCACCTCGTGCGGCTGCAAAACAATGTTCGGTTTGGACAGGACGGCCATCGGACTGCTTTCACTGACACCCCGCCCCTTCGAGGAAGCGGATCATTGGGCCGGACAACCGGCGGCCAAGGCCACCGGCGAAAACCTCAATTCGCGGCGGGCTCGGCCGTCCCCTTGCGGAGTTGGTCCAGCGCGGCGACAGTCACCACCAGCCGTTTCCGACGGAGCAGCTTGTACGCGTTCAAATCCCGAGCCGGCGAGACCGAGACGGCGGGAATGTTCCGAGCCGACTTCCAGACGTTGTCGTCGTGCTGCGCGATCGCCAACAGACACGACTGATCTTTCGGCGGCTTCGCCTTGGCCCCTTCGGCCGCGGGAGCGAGCTTGGGCTGCTCGACGAAACCGAGGGTCTTCAACAGGCCGAAGACCTGCTTGGTCGCGGGCTTGTTCATCGAGAGATCCTCGATGACCACCACTTCGTTGTCCTGGAATTTGCTCAGCAGCGCCATCCGCGTCGCGAGCTGCAACGCCTTGCGGGGCATCCGGTAGCTGAAGTCGACCGGACGCTTGGCGAAGGCGTGACCCCCGCCGCGACGGACCGGAGTTCGCTTGTTCCCGGCCCGGGCGTTCCCGGTCCCCTTCTGCTTATACAGTTTCTTCGAGCAGCCGGCGACTTCCGACCGCGACTTGGACTTGAACGTCCCTTGCCGCAGGTTCGCCTGGTACATCACGACCGCGTCGTGCAGCAACTGCTTGTTGACGCCATCGGCCAGCTCCGCCCCGTCGAACTCATAGGTTCGACCGGTCGGCTGTCCCGCGGCGTTGTGAATCGGTACGGAAATCATGCTTCAACCCTCACCAGGTCGCACCCCATCAACCGGCGCGGCCCGACCCAGTGTCGCAGAGGCTTTACTTCTTGTTCGTTTCGCGGACCATCACCAAGGCCCCGTTGTGGCCGGGGACCGCCCCGTGAACCAGCAACAGATTGTTCGCCTCATCCACGGCGACCAGCTTCAGATGACGCGAGGTCACCCGATGAGTCCCGTAATGCCCAGGCATCTTTTGATTCTTGAAGACGCGACCCGGATCCTGCCGCTGACCCGTCGATCCGAGCGACCGGTGGACCTTCTTCACCCCGTGGCTGGCGCACAACCCCGAGAAGTTGTGCCGCTTGATCGCCCCGGCGAAGCCGCGCCCCTTGACGGTGCCGACGACATCCAGGAACTGACAACCCTCGAGCGCCTTGACCGTCAGCACCTGACCAACCTCGTAGGCGGCCTGCTCCCCTTCGGTCCGAAACTCGCGAATGTAGCGCTTCGGCTCGCACTCGGCCTTGGTGGGAATTTCGACACCGGCGGTGGTTCGGGTCTTTTCCCGGGCGCTGCCGATCTTCGCGACGTGTCCGCGCTCGGCCTTGGAGGCGAGCCGGCGCGGCTTATCGACGAACCCAAGCTGCACCGCCGAGTAGCCGTCCCGCTCGGGGGTCCGCACCTGCAGCACGACGCAGGGCCCCGCCTCGATGACGCTCACCCCGACGCACGCCCCGGAGGCGCCGCACA
>CAYRVS010000163.1:0-5525 GCA_964427725.1 uncultured Planctomycetaceae bacterium
ACTTGAATGGACGGTATCGAAACTGAGGGACCGTCGGGTTTTGCGAAAGGCCGCCATCTCCGGGTGGCGGCCTTGTCGCATTCTATCGCCAGTTCTGGCAACCACTTCGAGAATCGTTCGGCGTCTCGAAGTCTCCGTCTCGGCCCGTCGCGCGACTCGCCTTCACCGCGCCCGCGTTGTTTTTTCGGGCCGATCTCGCCCTAAACTCTCGGTTGTCTCTCTGTCTCGCGCCGTCTGGGTTAACGACCGTTGCGAGCGCGCAATCGGTCCCCGGGGCAGGGTTGCGAGCGGTGAGCCATTGGCCCGTTGATGTCGATGAAACAACTCGCCAGGCCATCCCGGGTGAATCACGGATACCAAGCCGCCGGGGCTCGGGGTTGTGAACCTGAATCGAGATGTCGAGGCGGGCATTTCCTGTCCTTCCTCGTACGATGCGTGCCGACGAATCATTTATGCACGAAACAGACCGGCGCGTCGTGCTGGTAGGCCTTGAAGACCGAGTGCAGCGGCGCCCCGCGACACCAGACCCGCGTAGGGTCGGTCTGCCGTTCGACGTACCAATTGAGCGCCGCCATGTCGCTGGCGCGAACCTCGTCCGGGCCCCGCCGTTTCAGGTGATTCCAGAGGCTCCACCACAGCGTCAGCACGGGCGCGCGATGCCCCCCCGTGATCCCCGCGTTCAGGATGGTGCGTCCGAGCAAACCGGCATCATCCCCGTAGGTGCCGCGCAGGCGCGACAGCATCCACCGGCCGGCGGGGGTGTCGGGGCCGATGGTCCATGGCTCGTGCCCGATCCATAAATCATGGTGCTGGTCCAGGAGGGCGAACGGATCCGCCTTGACGGAGATATCGAACAGATCGGTCAGGAACGCCGCCGTGACGTGATGGCTACCGACCCACTCGGCCGCCAGACGAAACCGCCAGTTGTTGGCATGCGTGGTGGCGGGAATCGGGTCGCAACTGACGCACTCGATGCCCAGCGATTCCAACCGTTCGATGAAGCCCCGCGATAGGCCATCATGCAGAATGACCCCGCGCAATCCGCAACGGTTGATGCCCTCCGCCCACGGCGCCACCAAATCCCAACGATCGCGCGCGACGGCGTTTGTCCCTTGAGGATCACGTCGACTGGTCAAATACGTCGAGAGAATCACGCGGCCACCGCGCGACGCGGCCGTTTGCGATCGTCCGGTTCCATGCCTCCGATACTCATAACGTTCGGGGTTGCGTGCGGTTTTCCACCCGCAACGGAGAATTCGTTTCCAGACTTCCCAGTCTTCGGTCAGGGAGTCCGTCCCGGTGTCATAAGCGCCGCTGCTTTCGATCGCGCGGCGTCTCACGATCGCGCCGGCGTGAATCCAGTTGTGCCGCTCGATGTTGCCGGGCGAGAGCTGGCGTAGTCGCCGGCTCATGCCGAATTCCTGAATCGGCGAGTAAGCCAGCGCCACCTCGGGATCGCGCAGGGCCAGGAGTCCCTGTTCCAGATAGCGGGGCGTCAACCGATCATCGGCATCGACACAGCAGACGAAGTCGGAACTCGTGGCGGCGATCCCGGCCCGCCGCGTCTGGTGGGGATCATGATGCCTCACCCGCAAGACTCTTACGCCGCGCGGGGCGTATGACCGAGCCACGGCGGCGGTCTCGTCCGTCGAGGCATCGTCCACGACGACGATGTCGACGGGCGGGAACGATTGCGCCAGAATCGAATCCAGGCATTCCCCCAGCCAGTGACCATAGTTGTGACACGGGACCACGACCGCCACGGTCGGTTTCGTCTCGACTTCGATCGGCGGATTGGTGGGCGGGTGAGCGCGCTCGAGTTTCGCCGCGAGCGTGGTGGGCGAGTTCACTTCAGGGGTTCGCACCGTCGGGGTGTCTTGCCGTGGTGACTCGATCTGCCAAAACCGCAATTCATACGGACTGACGGTCCCCGGATTCTCGCGTCCGAGGCACGCGGCTTCCTCCAGTCGGAACACTCGTCCCGGCCAGGCCTCGGCCGCGAAACGGGAGTTGTCCCGCACCCGCCAGGGGCGATGTTTCAGGGCGGCAAGCCGGACCCAGTAGAACGATCCACAATAGTGCCATGTGACATCCGGCAGCTGTCCCACGTCTCCCCGCAGCATCAACGGACCGACGATCGGACTCGTCGACAACGACTGCTCGACACGGTCCCAGTTGTCCAGCGATTCCCGGTAAAGATGTTCGACCCACCGGCACACGGCGGGTTCCGCGGCGGAGCCCTCGCGGGAAACCCCTTTGGCGTGGGCGCGGAAAACGTACCCCGCTTCGTTCCGCAATTCTTCCCATCCGGGCAGGAACGACGTCGCCTCCCCCGCGGCGCTGCGGTTGGTCACAAACCGCAGCTCGGCGTCTCGGCCCCGGAAACGACGTTCGACCTCCCGCACCGTGGGCCCTCCCGCCTCGAGTGCGACGTAGACCAGTTTGCGTCCATCAAACAACGCCCAACGCCGAAACAGGTGGTCGAGGTTCCATTTCCAAAGCCAATTCCCCGCCGGATGGAGGTGATACAGCAAATGTCTTGGCGGCATGCCGGGTCCTTGATCTCACGTCGCGGTCCGCACGACGGTTGGGGACAAGCCGGGGCCTTCCGGCAGCCGGACGTCGCCGGCCACCGTCAGGATCATCGACACCCAGGTTGTGTTGCACGGATGTCAGATGGAGTCACTACGACGCGGCACGTCGTTCCGCCGCAACCGTGAACGATCCCGCCGCGCTGACGGGAGGGCGAGTTGTCGGCGCGCTAGATGACATGCCAGTTGGCGTTGTCCGACACGACCGTCACTGTCTCGTACTGTGTCGACAGAGTGCGAGTCGTTGCGCCATCGATGGTCTGAGAGTCGGATGTGGCGACCGTCACGTTGTTCGTACCGCCATTGATCCGTTTCACGGTGTACTGCAGACCGGTGTAGCCCACGGCGCTGGGGAGCGTGATGGTGATCGCGCCGCCGGTCGCGTTCGCCAGCACCACGCTGTCACGTTCGGTCAGCGTGTAGTTCGCGGTCTTCACCGATGTCGCGGTGGCCAAGGGACCGGCGATGCGGAATTGCCCATACGCCACCCCGCCGACCGTGGATACCTTCCAAGGGTCGAACTCGCCGGTCGAGTGGTAGAGCATCACCCGTTGCAGGATGAATTCCCCCGCGAGCGGGGTCGGCAGCGTCAGCGTGAGCCGGACCTTTTGCAGGTCGTACGGAGCCGACGGGAGCGCGACGAGCGGGGAAATCCAGGCGCCCCGATCGGTCGCCGGGGCGACGGCCTGATCGAAGACCGTCACATACGATGATGTGCCGATCGCCTGAAACTCGATTTTGATGTGGCTGGGGGTCAACGACGGGGCGTTGCGATAGGTCAGCCCCAAGGCGAAGAACTGATTCCCGGCGGCCAGGATCGGGTAATCGATCTCGATCACCGCGGGACTGGGCGAGGTCCCGGCGGCGTACCGGACGGTGTCGCTGTTGGCTTGAAACAGGGCGGGCAGGAACCCCGTCGGCGTGGGAGTCATCGTGGCCGTCGCCCCCTTGACCGTGCAGTGGGCCAGTTCATCCTGGTAATCCAGGATCCAGCCGTAGGCGAGATCGGCGGTGCGCGCGAACCAATAGTTCTGGAATTGTGCGGCCAGTGCGGGGGCGTCCTGGACGAACCCGGCGTCCAGCCCGCGGGAAATCAACTTGTGCGTTCCCAAGTCGACGTTGCCCGTCGCGCCGGTGTAGGGGACCGACACGTTGTGCCATGCGAGCCGATCCCAGACCGCGGCACCAAGTGTTGCGCTACGACAGACGAAGAGTTTGGGCGGCGTCGTGTCCGTCCGCAGCCACAGCGACCCGGGATAGAACGAGTCGCCTTCATCGTCGCCCGACGTCGGATCGGCGATTTCGTTCCAGACGCTCCGCGGATGCCAATCCACCAGATGCTTGAAGTCATTTTGAATGGCCAGCCCCCCGTCTCCCGTCGGCTCCGGGGAGACGACCTGCAGTCCGCGATAGTTCTGTAGTGTCGGCATCGTCCATCCGTCCTTTCTTTAGGGAAATTTCCCAGACTTATCGAGCGCCCCGCGGCGCTCGACGACCAGCATGCCCACCGAACACGTTCGTCCCTGCCACCCATCAACCCCCTTCGCAGGCCAATTGACGGTACAGTTCCGCATCCTCCACGGAGGTCCATTCCGCCAGGATCGCTCCCACCGGATCCCAGCGGACCCCGCGGGTCATATGGTGCCCCAGCCCCAGTCCGGGCGTTCCGGGCAAACCCTTCATTCCGACGGTCAAGGTGCTGTGGGGATCGAGGCGGCGCCGCCAGCCCGTGGCGCTGATCCGCCAGGCCTGAATGTCGATGGTGACCCGCCGCCGTCGTTCGACCTGGGCGAGCAGGCTCGGCAGAAAAGCCCGGCGGATTCCCATCTGGCACAGCGAAGCGTGGTGCGCGTTCCCCATGACCCGATAGGCGCGCGACCGCAGGTTGTAGTACCGCGACCGCGCCTCCCCCACGATGTCCGCCTCATCCAGCCATCGCGCCATCTCCACGAGGTAATGCGGCGCGTACCAGTCGTCGTCTTCGATGAAGAGAAGCTTGTCATGCGTCGCCGCGCGGAGCCCCGCCGCCAGGTTCCCCAGAAAACTCAGCTTCCGATCCCCCGCCGGCGGTAACCGGAGATGGCGTTGTCCCAACGTGCACGGGGCGGGAGTCAATCCATCGTCCGCCACGATCCATTCCCATTCTCCGCCGAACACCTCCAGCGCCCGCCGCATCCAGCGCTCACACAGGGCGAACGCCGCGGGACGATCCGCGGTCGGCGTGACCAGCGTCACCGCGGACATGGCGCCACCTCACGCGTCCCGGGAACGGCTCCCGCATCGACCGCCGCAAATTCGGGATCCCGGGCCGCGACCGGCGCGGCGCCGCAGGGACTCTCGGTCCGACGCGGGGAAAACGAGTGCGTCCAACCCATGGCTTTCATGTCGACCGTCGTCACTCCATGCCCGAGTCGGGTGGCGCAATACTGGAGAAACAGGGGCAGCGGAACGTCGGGCAGCCCTTCCGGCGCGCCGCGCGCAAGTCCCGGGAGCCAATCGGTCCGTCCCAACAGACACCACGACGAGAGGGTCGCGATCGTGACCCGCTCATCGGTTCGTGGGACTTCCGGGAAGAACGACGCAGCCGTCAGATCGCCCGCATGCCTTGCCGCCCAAGCATCGAGCCGCGCCAAATAGCGGCCCGTCCGCACCGTGCCCCAACGATGCCCGATCAGGACCGACGGCGGTTCCTCGCCCGGCGATGCGAACCACTCGACCGCCGGCCAGGAACGCGTCGGTTCGCTCCCGCGCGCATCGGCATCCAGCTTCAGCCACCACGGTGTCCGGCAACCCTCCAGCCACGGCAGCATGGCGGACAACTCCTCACCAAGCCGGTCGATCTCCGTGGCGCGACGGGGCGGCAACAGCTCGCGGCGCAAGTCGCCCGGCGCGTTTTCGCCCAAATCGACCTCGTGGAGCCCGGTTTCGCGGGAG
>CAYRVS010000163.1:5535-6900 GCA_964427725.1 uncultured Planctomycetaceae bacterium
AGGATCGTCGGCAGCGTCCGCAGCCACGGGTGAAAGCCGATCCAGTTCCGCCAGGTCCGGGGAAACGCCGCCAAGTCCCGGCCCTCCACGGGAACGATCAACGTCGTGGCGGGCCGCGCCGCCGGCTCCGCGGTCACAACGGGCTCGTGCGACCCGGCGGCCGACGAACGCCACGGCTGCGGCAGGACGACCCGCGGCGGGGGCGGGGCCGCAGGGGGCGGGGCGGTTCGATCGTACATGCCCGCCGTGTCGATCCGCGCGGGCTGCTCGGCGGTCGCCTCCGCCACCGCGTCGTCATAGCTCAGCGTCGGAAACACCGTCAGTCCCGACTGCGGCGTGCAGTTGCGCACCACGAAGCCCGCCCTCTCGAAGTAGGGGCGTAAGCGTTCCAGACGCCGGTTCAAGATGCGGTAGGTCTGATTGTTCGAGCGGACCGAGGCCGCCGAGCGATCCTGCTCGAAGGCGTAGTTCCGGCTCCCGAACTGCATGCGAAAGTCACACCCCAGCAGATAGACCCGTCGGACCCCCAGGAAGTACAGCAGCCGCAGCGCGACGTACATCACCGAGCGCGAGCCGCGCTGCCCGTCCCCGTCGGTTCGGTTCGAGTGGTTCCCCCAATTGAAGGTGTCCTCGTGCAACCACTGCTCCGGCGCGAACGCTTCGTTGCGGCGAAACCCGAAGACGGCGGGCATGTCCCCCACCTTGTCCGCCCCGGGGACCAGCGCCCCTCCCGCGTCCCGCACATAGACCGGCTTCTCCATATGACACAGCGGCGCGAACTTCAGGATCCCCGGGTCGCGCCAGATCGCGTCCGCGAAGTGCGACGGATCGTCGACACAGCACCAGAGCTGCGGCCGATGGACCACGGCGGCGTTGTTGACCGCCAGCGTCAAGATCCCCCGCTGATGGAGCCGGCCTAGGTCGTGCGTCCCCAGCGACGGCCCCCCGCACAGCAGAAACGCCGCGCGGCCCCGATACAGGTCCCCCAGAAAGACGTTGTGGCCGTCGCGCGTGAACAACATCGGCGGCGGCTGCAGATAGCGGCCGATCGGAAAGCCCCGTTCCCGCTCGCGGGCCTGCCGCAGCCGGGCGAAATCGGCCTCGTCCCGCTCCGGCCCTCCCGGACACGTCGACGGATGCGTCACCAGACCCATGACGGTTGTTCCTCGACCTGACAGATGACCCTCATCCGAATCCCCCCGCCACAACCCAGGACCGCGCGGCGACCCTGGTGCCCCACTTGGCACCATCGACGCGATGCGCCAACAGCCATGGACGGCCGGTTCCACCGGCCGGATGAACCGGCCCTACAAGGCTACAAGGCGGTTGATCAACGAATGACCGTCAGATCGTGCGGCGACGCTT
>CAYRVS010000163.1:6910-7413 GCA_964427725.1 uncultured Planctomycetaceae bacterium
GTCGTAGCCGTTGGATACCGGATAGCTCAGCCAGCACCGGTAGACAACGATCCGTGACCAATGTCCCAAGTAGACTCAAGCGATTCAGATTCACCAGATGCCGACTGAAGGCGAGGACCGCCTCGTCGGTGACTGGGCAATTGGCCAGATAGATATCGATCGGATTCTCAACCGGTAGCGAGCACAGCCCATGTCCGGTAACTACCGTACTACATAGATGCAATAAGCCGAGCTTCCGCATCGGCGCCAATGCGGCCACTCCTCGATCGGTGATCAGCGTGTTGTCGAGATTCAGGCTCCACAGGCCTTCAAGATGCGTCCAGGATGGAACGCCGTGATCGCTTACATGGGTACCCTTGAGGTACAACTCACTCAATTCCCTGCGTTTCCGGAGGAAGCCCACGCCGGCGTCCGTAATGAAAGGCGCATCATGGATCAGCAGGCTTTGCAACCGTGGCAATGTGCACAAAACCTCCATCGACTGGTCCGTAATGAACTGGCTG
>CAYRVS010000163.1:7423-9084 GCA_964427725.1 uncultured Planctomycetaceae bacterium
TGGCTGCTGATCGCGAGCTCGCAAAGGTTGACAGCCTGCGCCAGCAGGGCGAAGCCCGCGTCCGTGATCACGGTGTTATGCAGATGCAGCACCTGCAGCGAGGAAAGATTCTTCATCGCCGCCAACCGCCTGTCGTCGATCCGTTTGCCCCGGAGCTCCGCCATGAATCCATGCCTTCCAAGAATGCGTCACGTTCCGCTATACCGTCACCGCGGCTCAAACTGGCTCAGTAGTTCTCCAACCACGTAGGGTCGACTCCGGATTTCAATGCCCGCCGACAACGAGTCTGCCCGCCCCCTTCGACGTTGATCATTTTCCCTCCGGCCTTGATCGCCCCTTCAAAGACCGCCTCGGCCTCTTTCCCCATCACGGCCCCATGCGCCACATTCCCCAACCCGGGCAGGAGCCCTTCCTGACCCGCATGCTTGCCCGCTCCCTGAGCGCCTTCCACGAAGTCCGAAGCCGCCGAGTAGATTCCCAGGAAAATCATCATCTTCCCAAATCCGCGTCGCAGCATCCCCGGTGGCTTCGTAGCCTTCGGTCCACCGATCCGAATCCCCTTGCCGGGAACTCGTGTGGTTTGCACTCCAGGGTTCGCACCTTTTGTAATATCACTCCAGTATTTCTTGATGTCCGCATCGCAGATTCCGGCCTTCCGCATCGCGGCTTGGATGTGCTCGTTTTGCTGTGCTTCAGTCATCGCCTTCCAGTGATCGCGCGGGCCTTTGCCATAGCCGCGGAAGTTTTCGACATCATTGGTGTTGAACAACTCCCGGAAGTAGTCGTGGAATGCGGTATGTTGCTCTGCCTCCAGCCAGAACAGCGGCTGATCGTTGTGTCCACCGAGATACAGGGGGTAGTTATGGTGGTAGCCGGCCGACTCAAGGCCGAACGGGTCGATGAGAATCAGCGGAGCGCCGTTCACGTATTCGTACAACGATGACAAGTTCCTGTCGAGCGGATCCCGCGTGACCCACACCCCCAGTTTCGGGTGGTAATACCGATTCCGGACGGCGAACAGGCCGGTGGCGGCGTCGCGGCGGTAGCCGGCGTAGGTCGTCTCCCAGTCGTACGCGCTGGTCGACCGGCCCTCGAACGTCGGCGACAGGGGGGTCGTCACGCCGTACGGGTCGGATTCGTACCGCTCTTGAACCGTCCCGGCGGCGTCGGTCACCGCCGTCACGTTCCAGTTCGCGTCCTGCAGCGCGTACAACCGCTCGTTCAGTGTGCCGCTCGTCGAGCGGTCCCGCAAGACGAGATCGTCCACATACCGTCCGCCCCACACGAACTGCCGCTCGGGAGTGGTCGCCGTGTCGACCCGTTCCTCGAGGAGCCGCCAGTCATCTGAGTAGTACTCGTGACGCGTGGCGGCGAGGACCCCGGCGAGGTAGTTTTGCCGGACCACCCGATAGTTACGGGCGTCGTACTGCTGCGTTTGAACCGGTTGGCCCCCCTGGGTGAGTTTCACCAGGCGGTTCCAGGCATCGTACGTCGCGGCGAGTGAGGCGGGGGCGGGCTCCGCGACGGGGAGCGTCGCCCAGTCGTCGGCCGTCAACCGCGACCATTCGGCGGTCGCGAGCCCTTCCCAAGAAGGGACGGCGACGGGCGCGGGGAGACTGGTCATGTTCCCCGCCGGATCGTAGACGGGGCTGGCCCAGGGG
>CAYRVS010000163.1:9094-12596 GCA_964427725.1 uncultured Planctomycetaceae bacterium
GCCCAGGGGTCCCCGGTGGTGGTGGTGATCGCCGTCAGTTCGTTGGCGGGGTTGGCGGCGCGGGTCTGCTGCAACGTCCAGTCGGCCCCGTCGTCGGACTGCCGGAACGCCGACCAGTTGCCGGTCTCGTCGAGGGACCAGCACTGGGCGAAACGTGACGGGTTGATGGTCGACGGTTGCGCGCCGGAGAACTGGAGTTGCCCGCGATCGGCCCGGGTGAGCCGTTGCAGACCGTCGTAGCCGTAGAGCCAGTCGTGTTGTTGTGCGGGATCGGTCGGATTGCGGCGCCAGGTCCGGCTGCCCGCCCGGTTGTAGCCGTACTCCACGCGAGAAAGGTCGTTCCCGGTTGAGGTCTTCCGCCAGCGCAGATCCTTGACCCGGCCGAAGCGATCGAGGCCGGCGTAGAGATCGCCGGTGTCGGGATCGTTGGTTCCGGCGGGGTCGACGAGCGTCGACTGGATTCCGGGCTGCGGACTCGTCTGCCGGACGACGCCCCCCAAGCCCAGATACTCGTACTCCGCCAGGACCGTCGTCTGATCGTCGTCCAGCAGGGTCCGGACGCGGCTCGCCGCCTGATCGATTCCCCCCGCGGCCCCGTAATTCCACTGGATTTCCCGGCCGTTGGGATACGTCAGTTTGGTGGGCCGGATGGTGTTGGCCGAACCATTGGCGTAGGCGCGCTGCACCTTGGGGCTGGTTCCGGGGCTGACCGGCCCGGCATGCGACTGCCAGGTGGTGACCGCCTGGCCGAAGTCGTTGTAGGCCCAGCGGACCTGGTTGACGACCGTCCCGCCGCCGACGGAGGCGTGATCGTAACTGCTGAGGGTTTCGACGAGGCCGCGGTCATCGTAGGTGGTGGAGAGCCGCCGGACCGCGCCGTCGACCCCCGCGCCCAAGGTCGTGACGCGATCATGAATCAACCGGCCGAGGCCGTCGTAGTCGTAGGCATGAACGCAGCCGCGTTGGTCGGTGACCGACTTGCGCTCCATCTGCCGGTTGTAGGCGAACGTGACGACGTCGTTCGGGCCGCTGGAGTCGGGGTAGGCCACCTTGCGCAGCAGCCGCGAGGAGGCGATGTCGGAGTTGCCGAGCGACGTGCCGTAGGTATAGGTCGTGGTCTGCGGGCCGGTGTCGAGGTTCCAGGCGGTCATGGTCGCCAAGGCCCCGTCGGGGGTGTAGGCGTAGGTCGTCGTCCGGTTGACGTCGGCGGAGGGGGGGCAGTCCTGCGAGGAGCTGCTGGAACCTCCGCCCGAGCCGCCGCCGGAGATCACATTCTCGATCACTTTGGTGCGCCGGCCGGCATCGTCGTACTCGAACCGGGTCGTCTTCGCGGCGGGGTCGATGGTGGCCGTCAACCGTCCCGCCTTGTCGTAGTCGGTCCGCGAGACCAGCACGGTGTCGGACGCCGATGGAATCACCGCGGGACGAGTGAATGTGTTCCCCCCATGCGTGCCGTAATCGGCGACCGCCACGGCCCGGCCGAGCCCGTCGAACCAGCGGGCCGAGTAGGTGACGCGCGCTTTGGGATCGGGGCCGGTTGGTCCGTGGAGCGGACCGGTTTGCGAGGCGGGCGCGTCGTGGTAGCGACGGCGCGTGGTGGTGACCAGCAGGTTCGAGGCCGCGTCGTAGGTCAGTTCCGCCTGTTCGAGGAGCGTGTCATCCGTCAGATGGCCGATCTCGGAGTAACTCGACTCATCGAGGTCGAATCCGGTCGACTGGCGGACGGGTCGGCCAAGACCGTCGTATTCGATCTTCGTGAAGACCCCGGCCCCGGCGGGGAGTGACTTGGCGACGTTCCCCGCGGCGTCGTACCACCGATTGTCGGTGAGGGCGTTCCCGACCGCGCCCGTGGCGGGATCGACGGCGTAGGTGATGGTGCGATAGATCCGGTCGAGATCATCGACCAGCGTATCGACCCGGCCGAGTAATGTGCCGGACACGTCGCCGGCGTGGCGTTCGGTTCGGATCACGCGATCCAGATTGTCGTAGGTGTCGACCTCGCAAAAATCCTCTTCGCCCGAACTGGAAAGGCGACGATTGCGCCAGTCGTAGCCGTACGCAATGATCCGCGTGGCGGATTGGTCGACATGTTGTGTCGCCTGAGTGAGATTTCCGTCGCCCCCCGCGTCGCCGCCGTCGTACTCGTTGACGGTCACCGCGACCATGTTGTTGCCGGCCTGTCCGCCGCCGGTCGGATCGGTTTCGGTCGCACCGGCGTCATTGGTCCCGACGTAGGTTCCGATGGGCAGATCGCGCAGATCGTAGACGGTCCACGAGATGGTCCCTCCGGGGGAGGTCGTCCGGGTTTGGCGATCGCGCAGATCATACCCGTAGGTGGTTTCGTCGTAGTGGGTTCCGGAATTGCCGACACCCGCCGCGGGAATGTCGTGATAGGACCGCGACGAAATGAGCTTGCAACATTCGCTGTACTGATAGGTCTTCCAGGCGAGATACCGCGACTGCGGGAAGGAGTCCCCCGGACTGAGAGGGCCGGACGTTGACAGTCGCTCGGCGTGAATCTCGTCCGTGGGCGCGCCATGGAAGTTGGTCTTGAGGATCGAGACGGGATTGATCAGTGTTTCGCTTCCGCCGCTGGTACGGAGATAGCCCCCCGCCGACCAGCGCTGATGCTGGGAATCCTTGTAAACGACCCACGCGGCCTGTCGGATTTCGGTCGCGGTACCGCCCAAGTCGATGGTATGGGACGGCCCCAAGGTTCGCGTGATGCGGCCGCGCAGGTCGCTGTCGTAGTCGGTCACGAGATGCAACCCGCCCCCGCTGGGGGTCACCCAACCCGCCGGCGCGTCACCCACCGCGCCCGTATCGACATCGTCGATACGCCGAGTGGGGGCGCCGGTCGCGGGGTTGTAAGTGATGCCGGTGATGATGCCTCGTTCGTCTCGCGACCAGACGAGGTTGTTGAAACGATCGAACACCTCCACCCTCTGTGTCGCGGCGCCCGAACCGTTCTGGCTGGTCGGGATCGCCGGCCAAGTGGTCGTTTTCGCGTCGATCTGCAGGGTGTCGGGGTGGAAGGTGTAGCCGAATTGCGTGGTGATCTTGAGGTTGGGGTCGGTCTCGGACGGGAAACGATGCTCGGTGGCGGGGAGCTGGATCGTCCGCCCCTCCGCCGTCCGCGCGACGTACGCGAGTTCACGCGTCTTGATCGACGTGCCGGCTTGCCCTTGACGCAGGAATTCCGCCTTCAAATAACCGACGGGCCCGGTCTCGTAGTACTCGTAGGTTTGGATGAGCCCTTCGTCGTCGCGCAAATACTCGAATCGATTGCCATCCCAGCCGAGCAGATCGCCGTAAGCTTCGTCATAGCCGGTGATGGCCGACGACATGGCCGTCCCGGCGACCCGACCCACGTCATCATATCGCGTGAAGTGATACCACCGCGCGGTGCTGTTGGAGGACGGGCTTTCGATGCGCAGCATCTCCTGACCGATCCGGTTCATGTAGATCGTGACGATGCTGCCGTCCGCGCGGGTTTCCGTCG
>CAYRVS010000164.1:0-6389 GCA_964427725.1 uncultured Planctomycetaceae bacterium
GCGCGACACGCCACGACGGGTCAATTCGCGACGGCGGGAGGCGTGGGTGATTACGGCGGGATGGTTTGGTCTGGGAAAGCTGCGTGGGAGCTTCAGCCTTCCCACCGCGCCCACCCCGTTCCCGCATGACCGAATTCAAACGTCTCCGGGTGCAGCAGTTCCGCGAGGATTTCCGCCGATTCGACCAATCGCGGACCCGGGCGGTTGAAGTATTGGTTGCCGTCGGTCACGAACACCCGGCCCGCGCGTACCGCCCGTAGCCGGGGCCATTCCGGGCGACGGGTCAGCCAGGCCATTTCCTGTTGCGACCGGGGAATGTCGAACCCGCACGGGAGAATCGCAATCACGTCGGGGTCGGTGGCAACCAGCGCTTCCCAGGTCATCCAGGGGGAATGCCGACCCGCTTCGCCGAACAGATTCCGCCCCCCGACCAGTTCAACCAGTTCCGGCACCCAATTGCCGGCGGCCATCAACGGCTCGATCCATTCGATGCAGGCGATCGTCGGCCGTGCCGCCAACGCTTGGCAGCGGGCCGCCAAATCCCCAAGTCGGGCTTGCGACTCGTCGATCAGTCTTTCCGCCCGCTCGACCAAACCGAGCGCCTGCCCCACGCGGCGGATATCGGCCCACACGTCCGCCAGAGTGTTGGGTTCAAGGGCCACGACCTTGGGGCGCGAAGTAACGACATCGCAGACCGCCCGCTCGACATCCTTCAGGCTGACCGCGCAGACCTCGCATTGCGACTGCGTCAAGATTACCGTCGGCGCGAGGTCGTTGAGCAACGGGGTATCGACGTTGTAGACCGAGGTCGCGGAGAGGAGCGTCGCCTTGACCCGCTCGTCGATCGCCCGGCTGTCGCCATGAACATCGAACTTGGCGGAGCTGCAGGCGGTGAGGCGGAGGACGTCGGGCGGAAAATCACACTCATGCGACCGCCCGACCAGCCACTCGCGGGCCCCCAATGCCGCCACGATTTCCGTGGCGGAGGCGATCAGCGAAACGACCCGCGGCGCGGCGGCAACTTCGGACATCTGGGGCTCCCTCCCGAACCATCAGCATCAGTCGACAATGATTCGGCGACGTGACTTTCTGCGAGTCGTCGCGGCACGATGACGCCCCGAACACACGATCATGGGACCAAACTGCCCCCGGCGCGATTCGAACGCGCGACCTGCGGTTTAGGAAACCGCCGCTCTATCCAGCTGAGCTACGGGAGCCGATGAGTGTCGAAACGACACTGTACCGAGCCACGGACTGGGCGTGAATCACGCGGTGAGCGGATCGGCCGGAAGTGGCCCGAGGATGCTCGACGCGGCCGCGTGGTTCGCGCGAATCACCTTTCCATCCAACCCCCGAGGCCCCTACGGCACGATGGCTCGATGCGGTCCTGTGATCCTAGATGACGAACGGACCGCCTCGACGACCCGTCCCACGTCGACACACACGACTTAATGCACGTACGTGCACATGGCGTCGCCGTTCTGCTTTCACGAGGTGACGCCCGACCCTCCCATACATGTTGCAAACGTATTCCCTGAAATCTGTTACGACGATTTAATCCTGTTCAACAGATTCCTTACAAGTCGCATAGATGGCCAATCTTCCCTGTTCGTCAAAATTTTCGCGACCGATACAACCGTCAGAGTCAACGAGTGGGGGGCGTTAGAACCGCACCACGTCGTGGGGCCGGCTCGGCGGATTTTCTTGGTATCGCGACGATGAACGTGTCACACAGGCTGCGACGGTGGTTGGGGATTGGCCTGCTGGTCGCCGTTTCTGTCCCTCACCGGATCGACGCCCAGGAGCTTGAGTCAGAGGATGCGGCCCCCGTCACCGCCGATTACTCGGAATTGGTCGAGCGGCTGGAAGCGGTCGAGGCGGAGCTGCGAGCGCGGCAAGCCGAGACGGCGGTTGAGCCGAACCCTGACGCGATTACGCCCGCTAACGCCGAATTTCTGCCGCCGCCGCCCGGGATCTTCGAGAGTGGCTTATGGGGCGCGCAGGCTGGCGGAGGTACGTCCGCTCCCCCCGCCAAACCGAAGTATCCCACGGTGCAGATCAATGGCTTCTTCCAAGCCGACACCCTCTATTTCAGCCAGTCGGAGGAGAATCGGCTGCAATTGGGGGACATTCAAGATGGCGCGGGCTTCCGGCGGACCCGGCTCTCGGCAAGCGGGGCGGTCGCCGACAACGTGAACTATTTCGTCCAAATGGACTTCGGGTTCTTCGGCCGGCCGACCTTCACCGACGTGTGGGGCGAAGTCAAGGATCTCGGTTGGCTGGGAACCGTGCGCGCGGGTCAATGGAAACAACCCTTTGGGCTCGAGGTCCCCACCAGCGTGCGATACCAGACGTTTCTGGAACGGTCGCTGCTGTTCCAATCGTTCGAGGCGTTCCGGCATATCGGGGTCGGCTGCTACAACCACAGCGAGGATGAACACTGGACCTGGGCGCTGTCGACCTTCCGCGTCGGCAACGATCAATTCGGGAACGACATCGGCGATGCGGGAGGATGGTCGACCGCCGGGCGGTTGACGCATCTCTGGTGGTATCGTGACTTCCAGGACGAGACGAAACGACTGGAGTATTTCCATAGCGGCTCGTCGTTTTGGTGGGGTGATCCCGGCAACGATCTCTTCCGCTATTCCTCGATCCCCGAGGCGTTTGTGGGGGCATTCGGCGTCCCGGCGGGGTCGGTCCCCGGAACGAGCCGGGTCAACGTGAACAGCATCGCGAACGGGACGCCGCCGTTCGTCGATACCGGTTTGATTCCGACGAACAGTTTCGCCCATCTCGGCCACGAATTTCTGTGGGCGCATGGGCCGGTCACGTGGCAGTCGGAAATTCAAATGGCGAACGTGGCGCAGGTCGGTGGACCGCAGTTGCACTTCTGGGGCTTTTACACGCAGTGGATGTGGTTCCTGACCGGCGAAAGCCGCCCTTTCAACCGCAAGTTGGCGACGCTCGATCGCATCACCCCGTTGCGGCCGTTCCTTCGCGAAGCGGACTGCGAGCATGGCCCCGGAGCGTGGGAAATGGCCCTGCGGGTCTCGCATCTCGATCTGGATGACGAGAACATCGGCGGCGGGCGGCTGACCGACGTAACCGCGGGGCTGAACTGGTACCTCAACGGTTACACCAAGGTGCAGTTCAACTATGTCCGGGCGATGCTGAACCGGAACTTCAACGGCTACAACGGCCCCAGCGACGCTGACATCTTCGGCGCGCGGTTCCAGGTCGATTTCTGAGCGACGAAACCGCGGCGCGGGAGCGCGGGTAATGGTCTGACGGACGATGGATGGCCCGCGGTCCGTTGTGCGGACCTCCCCCGCCGCGTTCAGGTACGGTATCGTGCCTCGGATACTCCGGACCGCGTCGCTCCCACGGTGAGTCCACGATGTCTCAACCTCGCGCAAGCCTTGTCGTTCGATGGATGGTACTCGGCGGGCTCGTGGTCATGATCGGTCTGGCGACCGGGATCCAGGCGGAAGAGAAACCAGAGGCGGTCTACGATCCGTTGAGGGTTTCCCCGGATCGTAAGGTGATGACTCATGATCTGGTCGTCACCGATGCCAGCCGCATGCGCGAGTTGCCGGTGCTGATCTATCTCGCGGAGGCCGAACCTCCGGCCGACCGCAAGGCTGCCCCCGTCGTGCTCTTCAGTCATGGTCTGGGGGGGAGTCGATTCGGCTCGAAGTTTCTGGGTGAGCATTGGGCGCGGCGGGGATATGTCGCCGTGTTCGTGCAACACCCGGGAAGTGACGAAGCGGTCTGGCGCGGGACGCCGGTCGTCGGCCGGATGACCGCCCTCAAAGAGGCGGCCTCGGCCCAGAACGCGCAAGCCCGCTGGCTCGATATCCCCGCCGTCCTCGACCAACTGACGAAATGGACCGCCGAGCCCCAACATCCGCTGCATGGTTCTTGCGATTTGACGAAGGTCGGCATGTCGGGACATTCCTTTGGGGCCAACACCACCCAAGGGGTCTCCGGGCAGTCGTTTCCCGTCATCGGTCAGCGGCTGACCGATTCCCGGATCGACGCCGCGATCCCCTTCAGCCCGGGCATGCCGGCGTTGGGGGATGGCACGCGGCAGTTTCAGGACGTCCGCATTCCCTGGCTGCTGATCACGGGGACGAAGGACGTCTCGGTGATCGGCAGTCAGACCGCGGAATCACGTCGCAAGGTCTATGCGGCCCTCCCGTCGACGATCGACAAGTACGAACTGGTGCTGCACAACGCCGAGCACTCGGTCTTCACCGAGCGGGCGTTGCCGGGAGAACGTGAACCGCGGAATCCCAAACATCATCCGGCGATCCTGGCGCTCTCGACCGCGTTCTGGGACACCTACCTGCGGGACGATCCCGCCGCGCGGGAGTGGCTGACCGGCCCCGCGTCGCGGAGCGTGCTCGAACCCGAGGATGTGTGGCAGCAGTCGCATCCCGCGAAGTAGACGTCACGCCACGTAGCAGGGATCGGGCTGATCCGTCAGCCGTGTGATGAGCCGCCGATGATGGAATCAGGCCGTCGATCGCTCGGCGGAAGCGACAGCGATCACGCCGCAGCTTTTGCCCAGCTTCTCCGGGCCGCCGGTCCTCGCGCAGACCGCAATACTCGGATGCCGTTTGTCAATCGCCGAGGCCTTGCCTCCAGCGCCACCCGGATCGACTCGCCACGACGGCAGACTCGCGATTCGACATGATCCCTTGATACACTCTCGGCCATTGGCCCGTCTCGCCTCCGGTCTCAGGGGCCCTTCACGGCTCCGTGTTCACTTCGGGAATCCCTCATAATGGCGGTGTTTCTTGGGATTGATGTCGGTACCAGTGGCACCAAAACCTTGGCGATGCGGACCGACGGCGAAATCCTCGCCTCCGCGACCGGCGAGTATCCCCTCTCCAGCCCCAAGCCCGGATGGTCCGAACAGCATCCCGAAGACTGGTGGAAGGCGACCTGCGACACCGTCAAAAAGGTCCTCAAAGCCGGCAAGATCAAGCCCGACGAAGTCGCCGGCATCGGTCTGTCGGGCCAGATGCACGGCAGCGTCTTTCTCGATAAGCAGCACAACGTCATTCGGCCCGCGATCCTGTGGAACGATCAACGGGCCGCCGCCGAATGCGCCGAGATCGAAAAGAAGGTCGGCGGCCGCGACAAACTGATCGGCATGGTCGCGAATCCGGCCCTCACCGGGTTCACCGCCCCGAAGATTTTATGGCTCCGCAAGCATGAGCCGAAGCACTTTGACAAAACGGTGCAGGTGCTCCTCCCGAAGGATTATGTCCGCTACCGCTTGACCGGCGAGTTCGCGACTGAAGTGAGTGACGCCTCGGGAACGCTGCTGCTCGACGTGAAGCAACGGGCCTGGTCGAAGCCGCTGCTCGATAAGCTCGATCTCAGTCCGTCGCTATTGCCGAAGGTCTATGAATCGGAAGACGTCACTGGGACGTTGTCGGCCGCCGCGGCGAAGCTGCTGGGGCTCAAAGCGGGGGTGCCGGTCGTCGGCGGCGCGGGGGATCAGGCCGCCGGAGCGGTCGGGAACGGCATCGTCAAGCGGGGGGTGATCTCCGCGACCATGGGGACCAGCGGCGTCGTCTTCGCCCACAGCGACGAAGTGCAGATCGATCCGCAAGGCCGCGTTCATACGTTCTGTCACGCGGTCCGGGGGAAATGGCACGTGATGGGGGTCGTCCTCTCGGCGGGGGGGAGCCTGCAGTGGTACCGCAATCAACTCGGGCAGGCGGAGATCGCCGCCGCGAAGAAGATCAAGACCGACCCGTATCAACTGTTGACCGATCAGGCGGCGGAGGCTCCGCCCGGATGCGAAGGGCTGTTCTTCCTGCCGTATCTCACGGGGGAACGGACGCCGCATGCCGACCCGAACGCCCGCGGCGCATGGATCGGCCTGAGCCTGCGGCATACGCCGGCTCATTTGGTGCGGTCGGTGATTGAAGGGGCGACGTACGCGATGCGCGACAGCCTCGAGATCATCAACGACCTGAAGATTCCGATCCGCGAGATCCGGCTCTCGGGCGGGGGTGCGCGAAGCGAATTCTGGCGGCAACTGCAGGCCGATTTGTACGGTCGCCGCGTCGTGACGATCAACGCCGCGGAAGGTCCGGCGTACGGGGTGGCGCTTCTCGCGGCGGCGGGGACGGGGGCGTACAAAGGGGTTGTCGAAGCCTGCACCGCGACGATCCGCGTGGTCGAATCGACCGACCCGCAAGCCGAAGCGAAGCGGATCTACACGAAGTGCTACCCGATGTTCGGCAAGCTGTATAAGTCGCTGAAGCACGACTACACGGAATTGCAGCGGTTGATCGAGGAGTGTGAATAGGCGACCGCCTGGATAGTAAGCATGTGGATCAGGATGCCCAGGGAAGGCCTTCCCTGGG
>CAYRVS010000164.1:6399-12586 GCA_964427725.1 uncultured Planctomycetaceae bacterium
GCATCTGCGTCTCTTGAACTTGAGGACCCCCGAGATGCCCGCGCTGTTTCTCACCGAAGCCGACGTCGAATGGCTGATCGACATGCCCGCCGCGATCGAGGCGGTGGAGGCGGGGTTACGCGCCTGGGCCGCGGGGCGGGCCGACAATCAACCGCGCCGCCGCGTCACCGCCTCCGGGACAATCCTCCATGCGATGACGGCGGCGTCGGAGTTTCACGGCTTCCTCGGCCTCAAGGTCTACTCGTCGACCAAGTCCGCCGCGCGGTTCCATGTCTGGCTGTATGACGCCGCCACCGGAGAACTGGTGGCCGTTCTGGAAGCGAATCGTCTCGGGCAACTGCGGACCGGCGCGGCATCGGCGGTCGCCACCGAAGCGATGGCCCGGCCCGAGGCGTCGGTCGTCGGGTGTTTCGGCACCGGCTTCCAGGCGCGGACGCAACTGCAAGGGGTCTGCGCGGTCCGCAAGATCGAGCGGATCGAGGTCTACGGCCGCAACGAAGAACGCCGGACCCGCTTCGCCGCCGACATGACCGAACTGTGCAACGTGCCGGTGGTGGTGATCCACGAACCCGACGCGGTCGCCGCCGAGAAGGATATCGTGATCACGGCGACGACGTCGAAGGTGCCGCTGTTCGACGGGCGGGTGCTCGACGAGGGAACGCATCTCAATGTCGTGGGAAGCAATTGGCTGACGAAGGCGGAGATCGACGTGACGACGATCAGCCGGGCCGATCACATCGTCTGCGACAGCGTGGAGGCGTGCCGGTTGGAGGCGGGGGACTTCGTCGCGGCCCTGGAGGGAGGGCAGTTGGAATGGGATCGCGTTCACGAGCTCTCCGCCGTCCTCGCCGACGAGGAGACGGGCCGGGCATGTCCCGAGGACATCACGCTGTTCAAGTCGGTCGGGCTGGCGCTGGAGGACGTCGCGGTCGCGGTGCGGATCTATCAACGCGCGCTCGAGGAGTCGGTCGGAACGCGGTTGCCGTTTTGAGCTTGTTGTGACGCTTCAAGCTGCCCAGGGAAGGCCTTCCCTGGGCACCAACCTCACATCACGGCTGCCCGGGATCGAGCGGCCCCGGGACGCCGCGGGCCTCGTTGATCCGCTGGATCACGGCGGTCCCTTGATCAAGCGAGTCGCGGCCGCCGCTGGCGAAGAAGTTCGACAGTTCGACGATCGCCGGCCCCAGCAGGAACAGGTAGACCGCGGGCATCAGGCAGAGCACGGTCGGGAACAATAGCCGGAAGGTCGCGCGGTTCCCCTTCTCTTCGGCCCGCTGCTTGAGCCCTTCGCGCATCGAGTCGCTGTACGACGTCAACGCGTCGCTGATGCTGGTCCCCATTCGTTCGGTCTGCGTAAGGAGCGACGTGAAGGAGTGGACCTCGGGAATGTCGATCCGCTTGCCGAAGTTCTCGAGGGCGGTCTGCATCGTCCCGATCGACGCCTGCTGGTTGACGATCCGCAGTTCCTGGGCGAGGGCGGGATAGGGACCCCGCAGGTCAGGCAGAATCCGGCGGAGCGACTCGGGAATCGTCAGCCCCTGACTGACGCACATGTTGAGCATATCGAGCAGGTCGGGCATCCCGCGTTCGATTTCCGTGCAACGTTCGGCCGCCTTCCCGCGGATGTACAGCCGCGGCAACGCCCATCCCAAGAGGGGCAATGCGATCAGGCCGGCGATCGCGATCCACTCCCACCGCGCGGGAGCGAGAATGAGCGCCGCGCCCGCGAGGACCAAGCCCAGCATGATCAGGACGTACCGGATCGCCGCCAGATTCTGCGTGGCGTGCGGGTCGTAGTAGCCCGCCGCCTGCAGTTCCTGCCGCGATTCCTCGAACCGCGCGGGAGACTCGGGGAGGAACGCCGCAAGCGTCGGGGTCACGGCACCGAAGACGTAATCATCGGTCCGGGTGATCGGGAGATCTTCCGCGCGTAAGAGCGGCAATTGCCCGGGGGCTCCCCGGTCCTCGGCGAGAAGCGGTCGATCGGCCCAAGCCGACGGTCGCCATTCGCCGGAGGTCAACGCGGCCGCGCCGCTCGCACTGTCGGTCTTCGGGGTGATGAGCGGCGTCTTGAGGATCGACGGCCCGGAGCCCTTCACGATGTCGCTGCCGGGCTTCAAGATCGTCAGCCCGGCGACGTCGTTGGGGAGCACGTCATCTAAGGCCGATTGGGCCATCGCCGCGGCGCGGGTCGCTTCGGCTTGGGTTTGGGCGGCGGTCGCGGCGGCCGTCTCGGTCACGGTGTGGGCCGCGGCTTGCATCGCGGAGCGAACGGGCGGCGGCTCGAGCGGAGGAGGAGCGGCCAGCGTGCGTTCCCACCGCGCGAGTCGGCGCGACTGCCACCACCGGACCAGCAGCCAGACGACGGCCACCCCGGCGGCAATGTAAATCGCCAAACGCAACCATTGGGGAATCATGAATCAACCTGGAAGCTGTGGTGCGTTGGAGGCTGGACTCGGAACATGAGGCTGATCAAACCGGGTTGCCGCTTACGTCCGTTGACTGTCCTTCAGGATCCGCAATACCCAGATCCCGCCGATGACTTCGAGGGCGATCGCCATCAAGGTGGCGTTGCGTCCCCAAGACGACCCCATGAGGTTCTGAAAATAATCGGGGTCGCGGAACAGGAAGAAGGCGAGGATCGCGGGAGGGAGCACGATCATCAGGGTCGCCGTCGCGCGGCTGGCGGCGGTCGCGGCTCGTAACCGACCCAGGAACAGCAGCCGATCACGCACCGCCTGCGACAACCGATTGAGGACCGTGACCAAGTCCCCCCCCGTTTGTTGCTGTACGGTGAGGGTGGTGTTGAGCAGGTTCAACGTCATCAGCCCCGTCCGTTCGGGGAGATCGCGAAGCGCGTCGCGGAGCGGAACCCCCATCTTCAAGCGACCCGCCGCCAGACGCAATTCGCTGCCCAACGGCGCGGGAGTATCGGTCGCGACCAACTGCAGACACTGTTCAACGCTGCGGCCGGTCTTAGCGGCGCGGCCCAACTCCTCCAGCATCGGCGGAATCTGTTGCATCAGTTGCGTCTGTCGGCGGCTGCGGGCGAACATCGCCGCCGCGATCGGCGCAATGAACCCGATCAGCGCGCCGAGCGCAGTCGTCAGCAGGTTCTCTTGGATGACGAAGACCAGCCCGCCGACCGCGATCGCCGTGCAAACGCACAGCATCAGGATCATGCTCGGGGCGATTTCCCACCCCGACTGCAGCATCAACGTATCGAACCAACTGTTAAGTCGGTCGGACGTATCGGCGGACCGACCCGTCCCGAAGTTCTCGCGCTCCTTCAGGATGCCCGAGAACTCGCGGCGTGGTTCGATGGTGGTGTTGCCGATGGACATGGTTGAAGGTCGATGGTTGAAGGTCGATGGTTGAAGGTGAAAGGCAGGTTGAACGAGTGCAGGTCTTGGACCTTCGCCCCTCCACCTTCAACCTTCCACGAGTCCTTACAAGCGCGACTGATACTCACTCCGCAGCGGCAGTTCCCGGGCCGAGAAGAGCGCCGACGGCACCTCGTAACCGCGCCCCGCGAGTCGCTTGAGGACCTGCGGTTCGTATCCGGTGGCGTAGAACGCCCCGCGGGCCCGGCCCTGCTCGTCGATCCCCGCCATCCGATAAACGAAGATGTCTTCGATCTGATAGACGCCGTCCTGGCAGCCGCAAAGTTCCGAGATGCGGACTACCTTACGTTCCCCGGTGCTGAGCCGGTTGATGTGGACCAGAATCTGGACGGCGGACGCGATGTACTGCCGCGCCACCAGCGTGGGGAGTTCCACGCCCGACAGGGCGATCATCAGCTCCATGCGGTCGAGGGCGTCGCGGGTGTCGTTCGAGTGGACGGTGCTCATCGAGCCGTCGTGACCGGTGTTCATCGCCTGCAGCATGTCGAGGACTTCGCCGCCGCGGGCTTCGCCGACGATCACGCGGTCGGGCCGCATGCGGAGGCTGTTCTTCACCAGATCGCGCTGCGTGATTTCCCCGCGACCTTCGACGTTGGGCGGCCGTGTTTCCAACGCAACGACGTCCTTCTGCTGCAGTTGCAGTTCCGCCGTCTGTTCGATCGTGACGACGCGTTCGGTCTCCGGGATGAACCGACTGAGGTTATTGAGCAGCGTCGTTTTCCCGGCCCCCGTTCCGCCGGAGACCACCACGTTGAGTCGGCCGCGCACGGCGGAAATCAGGAAGTCGGCCATTTCCGGGGTCAGACTCCCCATCCGCACCATGTCTTCGAAGACCACCGCCCGGTTCTTGAAGCGGCGAATCGAGACGGTCGGCCCGCGCAGCGCCAGCGGCGGAATGACCGCGTTGAACCGCGAGCCGTCGGGCAGTTTGGCGTCGACCATCGGCGAGACTTCGTCGATCCGCCGACCGGCCCGGCCCACCAACCGCTGGATGAAGTGGAGCAGGTGCTCGTCGTTGGCGAAGCGGACGTCGGTCCGTTCGAGCCGGCCGTTGCGTTCGATGAAGACGCTGTCGGGACCGTTGATCAGGACGTCGCTGACGTCGATGTCGCTCATCAGGGCTTCGATCGGGCCGAAGCCGTAGATCTCGTCCATGATCTCGCGGACCATCACCTCGCGGTCTTCGGTCGAGAGCGCGACCGATTGCTGCGAGCAGAGGTGGGCGGCGAGCGAACGGAGTTGCGACCGGAGCTCACGTTCCGGAAGTTCCCCCGCCCGCGACAGGTCGATGGCGTCGACCATCTGCCGATGCAGCCGGGTCTTCAAATCCTGAAACGCCTGGCGCGGATCCACGGCGGGTGTCGTTTCGGCGATCATGTTCCAAGGCTCTCCCACGGCCACAGGCGCGGCTATTGGGTCAATTCCAAACGATAAACGAATGGCCCGACCAGCGCGGGGGGCGCGGAGGCCGCGGGTCCCTCCGCGAGTGTTTCTCGGTCACTTCCCTCGGCGCGCGGTTCGACCAGCGCCGCCCGAGTGGCGAGGACCGACGGTTGAATCGTCACCCGGCACGAACCATCCGAATGATCCCGCACCTGCACAACACGGATCGCGACCAATCGGAGGCAATCGACCGAATGCACCGAGGAATCCTGCTGGGGAACGGCCGTTTCGTAAAGCAGCGCGATCCGCGATTCCCCGATCAACCGCTCCAATGCATCCCGTTCCGCCGCAGCCAGATCGGGGAGCCCGTTCAGTGTCAGCCGCCGCGCGGGGACATCCAGGCCCGCCGGCAGACGCAGTTCGCCGTTCCAATCGGCCAACTCGTCTGGCGACCAACCGCGCGTCAACTGTGCGATGAGGGCCGCCGCCTGGAACTTCGTGCCGAGATCGACGAGTTGCAGGTTCGCGACGGCTGGGCTTCCGCCGCGCGGCATCGTCTGCAACGTCAGCTCGGGCAGACCATCGGGTTCCTGGGTGACGTGCCCGGATTGTTCGTCGTAACCGAAGTGATCGGAACCACGACGCTGTTCGATGGCGACCTGCCACGTATCGGTCCGTTTTTGCAACGGGTCACGGTGCCAGATCGCGAGCGGCAAGCCGGGGACGGTGGAACCCGCCAAGGGGCGGACGCCGACGACGTCGCCGCGGAGGGTCGCGGCGGCTCGACCGACGGCGTCGCCATACGGCTGTCGGGTCAACTCCGCGAGAAACAAGGCCACCGGATTGCCGCGGAACCGGGTCCGCACCGCTGAGACCCGCACCGTCGCCGGGAGCGACTCGTCATCCAGTTCGTTTCCGAAATCGTCCGCGGGTTGACCGTCGATGGTCAGGAATTCGACATCGTCTTCGTGGACCGCCACCGGCTGACCCGCCGAACGATTCTGCACCGCCGACATCAGGACCGCTTGCACGGCGTCGTCGACCACGGTCTGGATCGGGGGCTCGACCAACAGGCGGCGGTCCGATGCGAGAGCGCGGGCCCCCGCCAGGGCGCTCGCTTCGGCGGCGGTCGTCAGTTCCAGCCGGGTCGCTTCGAGCCACAAACGGTCGAGGATCAGCGCCAGCCCGAGCATCGCCACCAACAGCGCGGCCGCCACGAGGGGGATGGTGATCCCTCGTGGGGCGACGGTGATGGAACTCGGCCGACGGACCAGCATGTCTGACTTCAGCTTCCGTAAGAGTGGTGACGGCCTCGTGAAAAGTGCTCCACAAGCGTGTGCCACTGGCTCCGCCAGTGGTTTTGGTCAACGGTTCGCGGCATGGTTGGCACTGGCGGAGCC
>CAYRVS010000165.1:0-12511 GCA_964427725.1 uncultured Planctomycetaceae bacterium
ATCAGCGGCGTAAACCAACACACCCGCCGGTATCCGAAACTCCTGGGCTATCGCAATCCTGGGCGTGTCCTGATTGGAGTCGTTTTCTGGATATGACATGGATCGAGGGCGATGGCTCAGTGATGCAGGACGTGTTGCCCGGCGCATCGGGTCTGGTCGAATTTCGTGTGTCGGATCCGTCTCGATTTGGTGTAATCTCTCGCAATTCATTCATGTACCGGGGCCAGGAGTTATTGTTGACACCGCAAGAGGTGCGACACGCGAGGCGACTGCCGTTCGCTGCGACTTACTGGAAGTTTCTTTCCGATGGATATGCATGCCGGATCCCGTACAAGAATCGCGATGTCGAATCAAGTGCCGGTCCGCAAGATGCGGGATTATGGATTTGGCGCCAATATGGTTTCTCGAAGGCGGAGTGCAGCAATCCAATTTATCCATAGACCCGAAATGCGAGCATCGTATGACCGTTCCGATGTCGACGAGGCGGATGTCCCGGATGGTGTCCCCACCGTCCGGGTTCACAAGAGGGAGCCAAAGGTCCCCTGGTTTGTGTCGCGCGGCCGCGGTCCGCTTGTCGACCCAGCCGTCGGGCGGCATCCGGGGTCATCCGTCGTGACCATGGCTGGTTGGCTGTCATGTGTCAGCCAGATTTGCTTGGGGCCACTGCGGAAACTCACGGATCCTCATGCAGCTCACACGAACCGAAGAGGCTCTCTTGCTTGCCGCCTACTATCGGGGACGGGATCCCTTGGAGAAGATCTGGACGGCCAACTCCGGTCAAGTGGTGACGTTGTCTCTCGATTACACCGGTGAGCTCTCATCCGAGGAGTGCGCCACCCGGTTCGAGGAGCGGCCTTATCTCCGTGGCCTCTACGACCAAAAGGGCCAACTGAAGGACGAAATCCGACGGCGGTCCATGATTCTGATCGAGCTGATCAATCGTCGTCCGGATCTGATCCGTGGTGCTGGAAACCTCAAGCCGCCGACGGATCCGACCTATACGGCGTGTGGGTTGACCGCCGCCGATCATCAATTGGCCGTCTCGTTGAGAGTCTCCTTCCCACGAAAACCCGAGTTTCCTCACTGGCCGGATCGACAAGACTCCCTGAATTTGAAGCGCTTCGTCGAGGACACATTCGACGATGTTTTTCGGGAATCCTGATCCCATTGAATGACGCGCTCCCGTGCGGGTCGCGGCGAAACTTAGGTTGTGTGGTTGTTACGGCGTTTTGAGGTGCTCATCGAGGAACGCCCAAAAGGCGTCGTCGGCGTCGGTCGCCGCCTCGCCGCCGAAGCCGTGGCCCTGGCCGGCGAGCACTTTCAACTGGTGGACCACTCCGGCGGCCTGGAGCGCCTCATCCAGCAGCTTCGCCTGCGAGACCGGCACCAGTTCGTCCTTGTCGCCGTGCAGCGTCAGAATCGGGGGATCGTCGGCGGTCACATAGTGAATCGGGCTGGAGAGTTTGTAGTTCTCGGGATACTCGTCGGGCGAGCCGAGGCAGAACGCCTTGAAGAACCCGACCGTCGCCGGGACTTCGCGGTAGAGCTTCGCCAGATCGGTCGGACCGAAGATATTGACCACCGCCTGCACCCGGCTCGACGGGGCGTTGTCGGCGACCGAGCCCTCGAGCCCGTCGTCCCCATCGGTCAGGCCGAGCATCAGGCTGAGGTGGCCCCCCGCCGAAGCCCCCGCCGCCGCGATCCGCTTTGGATCGAGTTTGTACTCGGCGGCGTGTTCCCGCAGCCAACGGACGGCCGCCTTGCAGTCGTGAATCTGCGCGGGAGTGGGGGTCTTGCCGACGCCGGTTTTGGAATCGGGCTGGGTCAGCCGATAACTGATCGTCGCGGCGACATAGCCTCGATCGGCCGCCTGACGGATCTTGTCGCGGAAGGCATGGCGATTCCCCCCCGACCAGCCCCCGCCGTGGATGAAGACGATTCCGGGAAAGGGGCCTTCGCCTGAGGGGACGGCGAGGTCGAGCTGCAGCTTGACGTCCCCCACCGTGGTGTAGGTCAGGTTCGGCGTGACCGCAATTTCTTGAGCCGACAGCGCGGCCCCTGTCCCACAGACCCAGCTCAGCACCAGCCACGTCGTCAGTCGAGACCGCATGATCGCCACCCTTTCGGAGCCTCGGAAACCGTCAAGATCGCTCGATCCTACCCGACGTCGGACGACGAAGTGTCGCCCCACAAGGCGATCGAGACGAGTTCCCCACAGGAATTGTCGGCCTGCGTCGTCCCGGGGACAACCGATCAGAAGCTCGCGATCTCGTCCGGTTCCACTCCGAGCCGTTTCGCCAAAGCCTCGAGGGTGGCTTTCTGGGGATGCGTCACTTGGCCCTGTTCGATCCGGGCGACGGTTTTCGCGGCGACGGCGGGGGCGAAGTCTTCCCGGCGAAGACCCCGTTGCTTCCGCAGCCGACGAAGCGCGGCGCCAAACGAACGATCCTCACGCGACCGTTGCTTGGCGATCGCCCGGCGATACTTTGGATCAGCTTCGTAGAGGATCGCCTCGACCGCCGCTTCGTAATCGCCGAACTTCACCGTCTGCCCGCCATCGGTGATCGAGAAGTCGGCGAAGTTCGGCGTGGTCCCGTCACCGGACGGCTCGAACATCGTACAGGGGACCGTCAGCGACTCGAGATTGCCGCGCCAGAAGGTGACCGTCTCGCTCTCTTGGTTCACAAACCCCCCGAGAAAGAGATTGGCCCGCTGCTCGGCCCCCAAGACCTCGGCCAGTTCTTCGGCCGGAAGGAACGTGCCATCCACGTTGAACGCCACGTGATGGAACCGGGACGACAACACCGGAATGGTTTTGATGTCGAGCGGATGAATGAAGAGAGCCGATCCGAGTGTCGCGTGATCCGACGACGCCCGCTTGACGAGGGCGTCGGTCAGATCACGTTCGTAGCTCACCCATACGGTGTTTTTCGAGGCGGTCGTCAATGATTCATGCAGGCTCATCACGGTCCTGACGATCCGGGGAGACAGACCGGCGAACGCCGCCGCGCGCTTCGGGAGGCGTGCCAACAGGATCATCGAACACTTCGGCGTCTTGAGCTGAACGATCATCGTGTCAGGCCCCATCATCGTCTTCAGCCACCGGGTTGTTCGGATACATCCGATCCCATGCGTCGCAAAGCGTTTTCCAGTTGGCCGCGTCGAGGACGTGTTTGAGCAACTCTTGCGGAACCTTCGCCGGATTTGGCACATCGTCCATGAAAACCCGCGTCCGCAGGTCGATCCGCCAGGCATCAGTTCCACGGATGAGGGTGACATGGGGTGGCTCCCGTGTCTCCTTGTCCCGAATCTTCACCTTCCACCGGGCATTCTTGAGGGCCGCCGTCAACGGCAACGTGAATGCCACGATTCCGCCCAGCGAAGAAGATTCGCCACAGCCGTGAAGCCATGGCGTGAGTCTCGTCGGACATGATATGTCCCGTTGCCGTCGTCGACAATAGGGGACATTCCACGTCGCGCGGATTCCCACAAGATTCGAGCAATCAACACTCGTCGCCTGGTTCCAGGCGTCACGTCATCGCGTCGTGGATTGGCCCAAGCCCCGTTCAACCTTCCTCGTCCGACGTGCTGAGGACCGCGAGGAACGCCTTCTGCGGGATTTCGACCTGGCCGAACTGCTTCATCCGCTTCTTCCCCTCTTTTTGCTTTTCGAGGAGTTTGCGTTTGCGGCTGATGTCGCCGCCGTAGCACTTCGCCGTCACATCCTTCCGCACGGCGGAGATCGTTTCGCGGGCGATCACGCGAGCCCCGAGCGCGGCCTGCAGCGGAATCTCGAACTGATGCCGGCTGATCTCTTCCTTCAGCTTCTTGCAGACCGCCCGGCCGCGCCGTTCCGCCTGCGTGCGGTGGACGATCACCGCAAGGGCGTCGACCTTTTCGCTTTTGACGAGGATGTCCATCTTCACGAGGTCGGCGGGGCGGAAGCCGATCACCTCGTAGTTCATCGTCCCGTAGCCCTGCGTGATGCTTTTGAGCTTGTCGTACATGTCGAACACGATTTCCGCGAGGGGCAACTCGTAGACGAGCTGCACGCGGTTCGGGCCGAGGTACTCGGTCGTCAGATAGGTGCCGCGGCGGTCGGCGCACAACTGCATGATCGGGCCGATCCGGTCCGACGGGAGAATGAACTGCACCTTCGCGATCGGCTCGCGGAACTCCTGAATCACACCGGTGTCGGGGACTTCCTGCGGATTGTCGACCTGCAGCACCTCGCCGGTGGTTTTGACGATCTGATAGGTGACGTTGGGGGCGGTCTGAATCAGGTCGACGTTGGCCTCCTGCTCGAGCCGCTGCTGGATGATCTCCATATGGAGCATCCCCAGGAAGCCGCAGCGGAAGCCGAAGCCGAGGGCGTCGCTGGTGTCGGGCAGGAACGAGAAGCTGGCGTCGTTGAGACTCATCTTCTGCAGCTCCTCGCGGAGATGCTCGAAGTCGGTCGCGTCGACGGGGTACATGCCGCAGAAGACCATCTGCTGGGGGACTTCATAGCCCGGCAGGGGTTCGGTCGCCTTGTTGTGGAAGTCGGTGATCGTATCCCCGACGTGGACGCTGCTGAGGTCCTTCACGCCGGAGATGATGTACCCCACCTGCCCGGGGCCGAGATCTTCACAGGGGACCATGTCGGGGCGGAACTGACCGATTTCGATGATGTCCTGCGCCATCCCCGCCTTCATGAAGTACATCTTCATGCCGCGCTTGACGGAGCCTTCCATGATGCGGACGTACGTCACCACGCCGCGGTAGGTGTCATACTTGCTGTCGAAGATGAGCGCCTTCAGCGGCGCGTTGGGATCGCCCTTCGGCGCGGGGATCCGTTCGATGATCGCCTGAAAACATTCCTCGACGCCGATGCCCGTCTTGCCGCTGGTCTTCAGGACGTTCGTGGTGTCGAGCCCGACGACGGTCTCGATTTCCTCGAGGACTTCCGGAATCCGCGTGACGGGGAGATCGACCTTGTTGACGACGGGGATCACTTCGAGATTCGCGTTGATCGCCGCATAGGCGTTCGCGACCGTCTGCGCCTGGACCCCTTGAAACGCATCGACCAGCAGCAGCGCCCCTTCACACGCGGCGAGGCTCCGCGAGACTTCGTAATGGAAGTCGACGTGGCCGGGGGTGTCGATGAAATTGATCTCGTACAGCTGCCCGCGGAACTGGTAGTTGATCGCGACCGCGCGGGCCTTCACCGTGATCCCGCGTTGCCGCTCGACTTCGAGATCGTCGAGCAGCTGCTCCCGGAATTCGCGTTCGGTGATCGCGCCGCTTTTGAGGAGCAGTTGATCCGACAGCGTGCTTTTGCCGTGATCGATATGGGCGACGATCGAAAAGTTGCGGATGAAGCGTTGATCGAACATGCGGGCGGGGGTCGCAATCGGGACGTAAGGTGCAATCCGGCGGGGGGTTACGGATCACGACCGCAACCGGGGGCGGGAGAATTCTACCCGACGCGGCGGGTTGCCGAAATCCCTGATGCCTGGAGAAGCCTTGCCCTGGGCATCCTTACGCCCCCTGCAGCTGCGCCAACTCGCCGCGCCTTCGGGCCGCCCGGCCGTAGACGAGCTCGAACAGCGGCGACGCCATCAGCGTGGTCACGATCGCCATCACCACCATGATCGAGAAGAGTTGGGGCGAGATGATCCCGCGTTCCAAGCCGATGTTGAGGATGATCAACTCCATCAGGCCGCGAGCGTTCATCAGCGTCCCGACCGCCATCGCGGTCGGGGAATCGGCCCCGGTCAGTCGGGCCGCCGCCCAGCAGGCCACTCCCTTGCCCACACACGCCGCCAGCAGGACCAGGATCGCGGCGACCCAGAGTTCCGGCGTGGTCACCAGATCGAGCCGTGTGTTGAGCCCCGAGTAGATGAAGAAGACCGGCAACAGCAGCGTCGTCACCAACGGTTCGACCTGCTTGGTGACCAGCTCCGCGAACTTGCCGCGCGGCATCGCGCAGCCCATCAGGAAGGCGCCGAAAACGGCGTAAATCCCGATGATGTCGGTGAGGTAGGACCCCAGCATCACCAGCATCAACGTCCCCGAAAGGAGCATCGGTGTGACTTCCCCGGAGGCTTCCACGCGACGACCGATCGGAGCGAGCGCCCAACGGACGATGGTCAGCACGACAACAGCGTAGGTCACCCCGCCGCCGATCGCCCAGACGGCGATGCTGGGATCGGACTCGAAACTCGCCAGCACGATCGCGAGGAGACACCATGCGGCGGCGTCATCCATCGCGCCGGCGGCGAGCGCTAAGGTTCCCAGCGTCGTGCCGGAAAGTCCGCGCTCGAAGATGATCCGGGCGAGCATCGGAAAGGCGGTGATGCACATCGACGCGCCCAGGAACAACACCCCTTCGGCGGTCGAGACCCGCTCGTTGAAGAAACCACCCTGACGCAGGAAGAGGAGCGCCAGGAGTCCACCGAGGATGAACGGCACCGCCATCCCCGCGATGGAGACGGCGGCGGCGCTGCGGGCCTTCGCCTGAAACAGGTCGACCCGGAATTCCAGGCCCACCAGGAACATGTACAGGGACAAGCCGACTTGGCAGACCGAGAAAATCACCGACTTGGTCGCGGGTGGAAACATCGCCTGCTGCCATTCCGGCGCGAACAACCCGAAGACCGACGGCCCCATCAGCACGCCCGCGATCATCTCGGCGACGACCTGCGGCTGGCCGAAATAGCGCGCCACCAGACCGGTCAACCGGCAGACGGCCAGAATCAGCGCCAATTGGGCGAAGAACTGCATGGAGACTTCAAAGGGCGTCATGAAGGTGGACCAATCTCGAGAACGCGGGAATCAGCGGCAGCGGAAATTGTGGTTGATCCTGAAGGTCAGGGCGGGGCTGGCGTCCGCCATGGCCCTCGCCGGCGCGGTCTTGTGTCTGTCTGTTCAGAGCGATCGCCAGCGGAGCCGGTGGCACACAGGCTTGGGGTCCATTGACGAGCTCATGGCGACGGTTTGACGGCGGGCGCGGGTTGATGACCCCAGGCGCCTTCCGGCTCTTCGTAGGGCTGGCGGGCGAGAGCCAGCAGCGAAATCAACGATTCGAGTTGTCCCGCCGAGAGATGCCCGAGTTGCGCCCGATGGCACGCCTTCACGCGTGGCGCCAATTCATCAAGCAGCCCGAGTCCCGCCGGGGTGATTGCGACGTCGACGACGCGGCGATTGTCGCTGCGCCGCGTGCGGGTCACCCAGCCCCGCTCCTCGAGCCGATCGAGCAGCCGGGTCATGTCGGGCGCGCGCGAGATCAGTCGATCGCCGATCCCTTGCACCGTCAGCGCGCCGGGCGCGGCGGCTTTCAATAACCGCAGGGTGTTGTATTGTTGCGGCGAGATGCCGACCGGGGCGAAGAGCTCTTCCTCGATCGCCTTGAGGCGGTCGTATGTCCGCCAGAGGTTGAGATAGGCCTCCTGCTCGAGGGAGTCAAACCGGCGGCGAGGCGAGGAGGCGGGAGCGTTCATGGGCGGGAGTATTGCCCGCACAAACAACTGTTGTCAATACAACCGTTGTTTCGACTTCCATGGGCCCGGGCAATCGCCCTGATTTTGGACTTGTGGCCCCTCGCTCTCACCAGACGAATCGCTACGAACCGGAAAACCGGTCGGCGGAGCATCCATCAGGTCAGGTGAACCGCCGCCGTCAGAGCTGACAGAACTGGTGTGCCGGGCATCCTCCACGAGACCCTGTCGTGCAGGATCGGTCGGCGGAGAGATGGCGTCGACCGAAGCGGCGTGACAATCCGATCTTGTGAACGGTCTCCAGCCGACTTTACGATGCCTTGATCCCGTTTCGCCGTCGTCCTTGATAGGCCCCGCCATGACCCGCACGCAGACCGCCGCGACCTCGTTGGTGGCCGCCATTCCCGCCGGGATTCTCGTCGCGCTGCTGGTGATGACGTTGCTGAATCACTTCGGCAACCTGGCACTGATGGGGCAACTGCTGGTGATCGGGACGCTGGTGGTGACGGCGGTCGTCGCGCTGGTGCCCTTCGGGGTCTTGATTTTCAGCGGGAAGAAGCCCGCCGCCGCCAAGCAGGGGGCGAAAGGGTCCGGCGAAGAGGACGCAACGATCGCCACCAGCGACGAGATCGTCAGCAGCGACGACGAAGGCTTCGCCGACTCGGCGGAGGAGACCGAAACGATCGCCTTCGCCCCTTCCGACGAGGGGGAGACCGACGATCTGGGGGATCTCGACGATTTCTCGACCGACGATCTGGACGATTTCGAGGAAGAGGAACCGCCCAAGAAGAAGGGCAAGAAGAAGTAACCGTCGAGAGTCGGGTTTCCAGCCCATCATTCACCGGCCTTTGACCGGGCTCGATGGACACGCAGTGGTCTGCAAGCACCTGTCGAGACGCCGCGTTTTCCCCGCATCGCCAGGGTCCAGCCCCATTCTTCCGGGGCTCTTCCATGACCAGGCTTTCCTGGTCGCAATCGACCCGTTTCTGTTGGTTCCCGGGCGTCTGGAACAGCACGCCCCGTCCGGACCGCGCGCTTGGTAGCGCCTCTCGGAGGAATTCCGCGGCAGGATTGGCCGGTCGCCGATCGGGGTTCCCGTCGACCGGCAGGAAACGCCTGAAAATCAGGGGGAAAACGGCTTGCGGCCGGCCTTTCCCATTGCCGCACCAAAAACCGCCCCGATACAACCCGCCGTCTCTATCTCCCGGACTTTCGATCGTGGTCTGTCCCGACAGTCGGTCGGCCCGCGGTTCGTCGTCGAGCGTCTCTCGGCGGTGAGCCCGCGGAATGGTTCGTGAGAGTTTGGCCTCGTTCGGCATCGATGCGGCTTGCCGCGTCGATCCGCAACCCCAGAGGTGTGTCGATGCGGTTGACGAACTCGCAACGCGCGAATGGACGTGCCCCCGTCGGTCGACGGTTCCCGTGGCTGGGCCTCTGGGCATGGCTGGGCCTTGGGGCGTGGCTGGCTTGTGGGTCGGCGGTCGCCTTCGGTCAGGCTCCGTTCGTGGCCGACCCCTACCAGGGCGCGCCCAATGACGCCCCGGATGTCTTGCCGTTCGATCAATTCAGCGGCCGCAACGGCGACGCGCTGGGCGCGGTGTGGCGCGGCGGGTTCCTCACCGGACCGGCCCTCGGGCGCGAAGACAGCATCGCCCCGATCGAAATGATGCCTTACTTCTTCCTCGAAGACACCATGGTCTTCGGCGACCTGCGCGGGTTCCGCAGCGTCGAGGACCACTACGGTTTCAATACCGGCTTTGGTGTCCGCCGTTATCTCCGCAAGACCGACCGGATCATCGGCGCGAACTTCTACTACGACTATGACAACACCACCGTCGGGCGGTTGTTCCGCCAAGTGGGTGGCGGCCTCGAATTTCTCGGACCGACCTGGGACATGCGGCTCAACGCCTACTTCCCGGTGACCCAGAACACTCAGGAAATCGACCTGTCCGACCCGTTCAACATCCGCTTCAACGCGAACAACATCCTGTTTGATCAGATTCGGACCTTCGGCGTCCATCAGAAGGGGGTCGATCACGAGCTCGCCGTTCCGCTCCCGTCGCGGCATTTGGAGCGGCACAACGTGAAGGCGGTCGCGGGCTGGTATCACTTCCAACAGACCGGCAGCGAAAACACCTGGGGTTGGAAGGGCCGGTTGGAAGGGGATCTCACCGCCAACGTCCATCTGGGGCTGGAAGTCACCAACGACAACACGTTCGACACCAACGTCGTCCTCTCGGTGGCGATGAGCTACGGAGGCTTCCGCGAACCGGAAGGCCAGCGGCGCACCACGTTCAGCCGCATGACCGATCACATCCATCGCCAGTACACGGCGGTCGTCGCGAAAGTGCCGGTGCTGGAGGCGGGGGTCGTGGCGTTGAAGCCGGATGGGACACCGTACATCGTGGAGCATGTGGCCGGCCAAGATCCCTATGATCGGGGGAACATCCCGGCGCTCCGGGCACTCGCGCCGCAATATGATCCCGCCGCGGTCTTGGGAACCTTCGAGAACCCCTTCCTGACGGTCGCCGACGCCCAAGCGAACCCGGACGCACTCTCCGACATCACCTTCGTGTGGGCCAACAGCGTCTATGACAACACCCCCTTGACGACCGAGTCCGGCAATCGCCTGCTGGGCGAGGCCGACAATGCGCCCCACACGTTTGTGCTGCTGGGCCAGGATCAACTCCTGCCGCGGGCGATCGGCAACACGACCGACGGGGTCGCGCAGGACAAGCCGCTGTACATCAACACGGTGGGGGATGGCGTCATCTTGACGCCCGGGTTGAACCTGCCCAACGGCGGGATCCAACGAACCGAGTTCAGCGGGTTCAGCATCGGGGATGAGGACACGCTCGGTTCCGGGCCGACCGGGCAGGGGATCATCGCGCGCGCCGTCGATGATGTCGGCAACGTCACGATGCGCTTCAACGAGATCAATTTCGCGACGCTGGATGGCATCCGTCTGGAAGATGTCGGTCGGATCGAAATGGTCGGTAACCGCATCTTCAACGCGGGCGCCGACGGGCTGCACATCATCGATGGCGCGCCACAAATCACCTTCACCCGCGATAACGCCACTTCGGATAACTTCCGCTTGGAGATTCAGGCCGACGGTCAAATCGTCCCGACCGGTTACGCCGTTCATCTGGAATCGCTCGATCCGGGATCGAACGTCGACATGGTCCGATTTTCCCCCGCGCGCATCGACTATGTCGGCGCGGGGGGTGTGCTGATCGACGACGGCGTGGTCGACCCGGATCCCCCCGAGGCGACGGGCGGAACGGCGCTCTTCGGGGAAATCACCGTCACCAACAGCCCGGTGGACGCCATCAACATCCTGGGGAGCAACGCGCTCGATTCCGGCAACTACTCGTTCCGCTCGCCCGTGTTGATCGACAACAACGTCACCGACTCGATCAACATCGAGGGGCAAGAAGGGACCATCAGCTTCCTGCAGGATGTGGAGATCACCGATCGCGGCGCCCGCGGGATCGATCTGCGAGGCAACGCCGGGAACGTCTTGTTCAGCAGCCCGGTGGAGATCGCGGTGGCGGCCGCCGGAGTAGAGATCACGACCTTACCCGGGATCGAGTACCAGCAAAGCTCCGGCGGCGTCGCCTTCTCCGGCGACCTGACGATTGATGATGGCAACGGCGATGGGATTTTGATCGGGATTCTCAACCCCACCGACAGCACCCTCGCCACGAACAATACCGGGACGTTTACGGTGTCCGGTCAAACGAACCTGTCGAACCTGAACGGAATCAGCCTGCGGATTCTGGAGGATGACTCCCGAGTCACGTTCGGGGGGACCGTAGACATCAGTAATCGCGGAAATGTCGGCATCCTCATCGATCGGCAGCGACAACCGGTCCGCTTCAACGACGAAACCACCGTCGATAACGAACTGCTGACACAGGCCACGGCCGTCGTCCTCAACGGATCCGGCACCACAAACTTGCCACCGAACACACCTCCCGAGTTTGAAACCTTCGGTGAGATTTCCTTCGAGGTGTTGAACATCGAAAACGGCCGACCGACCATCCTGGCCGCCGCCTTCCCGGATCAGACCGGCGTCTCCGGACTGTTGGCGACCAATCTCCGCTCTCCGGTCGCGATCGGCGAATTGAACATCACCGGCGATGACGGCACGGGAACCTTGGCGACCGGACTCTTTGTCCGAGACGTCGGGGATCCCTATACGAACCTGGGAGAAGGTGGTTTGGTGGTCTCGACCGGGGTCATCGACATCACCGACGGAACCGCCATCGATGTCGAAGACTCGAAGATCAACCTGACGTTGGAATCCGTCTCCTCCAGCGACGCCCTCGGCAACGGCATCCGGATGGTCAACAACGTCGGGACGAACAGTCAAGGTCAAGGCGGCGGCGTCACGTTGAACGTCACCGGGGTTCCGGGAGGCGACGGCGGCACGATCTCCGATGCGTCGTTGGACGGCATATTCCTGGAAAACACCGGCAACATCGTCCTGAATCTCATGGAGGTCGTGGACTCCGACTTGAACGGGATCGTTGTGCTAAATACTCCCGGAGTACGGACCATTGGCACCGATCTGATCAACTTCGGCCGGTTCGGCGACGCCATTTACACCAATACGCTGCTGCTGCGGGACGTCGATGTTCAGGACAGCGGGCTGAGCGGATTGTTCACCTTCAACATTCCGAACGTCGGACTGCAACGTGGGGAATATGAAGGCAATGGCGACGACACGAGTTTGTCCGAAATCTCCCTGATCTACAACATCGCCTTGGATGACCCCGACGATCCCACTGACGCCGAAGGGCTCTACGAAATCCGCATCGAAGACGTGACGGTCACGGAATCCGGCGTGGAAGCCGACGCGATCGAGATCGGGGCCAACAATCCTGTCGGCACGCCAAGAATCAATCTGGTGATGACCGGACTCGATCCGGATCTCGCGGTGGTGACCCTGGAGGACGCCCCCTTGGATGACGTGACGCCGACGCGTGTCGCGCCGCGGTGGGCCCAAGTCGGTTAAGTCATCCAAC
>CAYRVS010000166.1:0-12499 GCA_964427725.1 uncultured Planctomycetaceae bacterium
GCCGTTACGCGTCCGCTGGACCGAAGCGGGCCGCGCGTCGACTTACGCCCGGCATCCGGAGGATCTGATCGCCATCGCCGCGCGAGAGCTCAAACTCCCGTTGGAGACGCTGCCGCGCGATGAGCAGCTCGCGGCGAATACGTTGATTCCCGGGTACACCAGCCCGACCGGCGAGGCCTATCCGGCGTCGAACTCGGCGGTCCTGAACCCCAGGGGAGAACTGGTCGCCGACGTTGGAGTCGAGCACGATTTCGCGTTGACCTGGCGGGCGATCGGGGTCGGAACCCCCGCGACGGACCGGGTCGCCGCGTGGCTCAAAGCACAGGTCGATCCGTCTACGAAAGCGCCGCTCGTCGAGTCGACGTTCTTTGTTCCCGGCGCGCCTGTGGCGATCGCCGTCGCGCTGTCGGAGGCCGGTCAAGCCGACAAGCGGGCCGCGCTCGAGGCGATTCGCGCCGCGACGCTCGGCATTGGAATCGCCGAGCCTGACATCAAGCTGGGGGGGAGCGCGGTCGCCAGCAGCGAGCTGAATCGCGAGGTCGCGCACGCCGTCTGGAATCCCGACTATCCCTTGTCGCAGCTCCATCAGCGTTCGGTGATCCTCAGTTCCGCGCTGGTCGGGGCGATCCTCGCTTGGGTGATGCTCCGTGATCTGCGGCTGACGGTGCTGGTCCTCGCGACGGCCCTCTATACGACGTATCTCACCGTTTCGCTGGTCCCGGTGACCGGCGGGTCGATGAACATGGTTCTCGTCGTCATGCCGACGCTGTTGATGGTGATCACCCTCTCCGGGGGGATTCACGTCGCCAATTACTGGCGGCATGCGGCCGCGAACGATCCCACCACGGCGGTCGTCGAGGCCTGCCGCACCGCGAAAATGCCCTGCATTCTGGCGGCGATCACCACCGCGATCGGGTTGGCGTCGTTGTGCACCAGCCAACTGTCGCCGGTCCGCGAATTCGGCCTCTATTCCGCGATCGGGACGATCCTCTCCGTAGGGATGGTCCTGATCGGGCTTCCTTCGCTGCTATTGATCTGGCCTGGCAAACCGCCGCACGACGCGGAGCTCGATCATCCTGTTTGGCGCGGGCTCGGCAAATTCATGACCGTCCGGCCCGGGTGGCAGACGGCGGGCTCGCTGGTGCTATGTCTCGTGGCGTCCTACGGTCTCGTCCATTTCCGGACCGAGACGAAAGTCATTCGCTATTTCCCCGACTCCTCGCGCATCGTGCAGGATTACTGGTTCATCGAAGGGCATCTCGCGGGGATCGTCCCGGTGGAGACGATCGTCAAATTCGACGCCTCCGCCCAGGACGAGGCCAACTTCCTCGATCGGATGGAGCTCGTCCGCGAATTGCAGGAGGCGCTGCGGAAACATCCCGAGATCACCGGCTGCATCTCGCTCGCCGACTTCCAGCCGGTCGCCGAACTCCCGGACGATTCGGTCTTTGCAACCACACAGTACTTCAAACGGGCGAACATCGCGGAAGATCGCGTCCGCGAAGGGGAGATTTCCGGGACCGAGGCGTTCTATCGGTACATGGACGAGGCCCGCGATCTTGATCGGCCGGGTGACGGTCAACTGAATCGCGCGGGAGACGAGCTCTGGCGGATCACGGCCCAAGTCAACGTGATGACCAACGCCGACTACGCCGACATCCTGGCTGATATCCATGCCGCCAGTCAGGACATTCTGCGGCTGCAACCGGGGGCGAGCCACGTGGTGACCGGCGCGGTCCCCCTCTTCCTGCGGACGCAGCAGGCGGTTCTCGACAGCCTGATTTCGAGTTCGATTCTCGCCTTCGTGGTGATTCTGCTGATCTTCATCGTCCAGTTGCGCAGTATCTCGGCGGGGCTCTTCGCGATGGTCCCCAACATCGTGCCGATCACGATCGTCTTTGGCTTGATCTCATACGCCGGGATTCGGGTCGACATCGGGACGATGATCACCGCCTCGATCGCACTCGGCATGGCGGTCGACGGGACGTTGCACTTCCTGGAATGGTTCAAGAAGGAGCTCGTCGCCGGCAAGTCGCGGCATGACGCCGTCGTCGAGGCGGTGACCCATTGCGGGCCCGCGATTTGGCAGACGAGTTGGGTCATCATCCTGGGGCTGCTGGTCCTCGTCCCAGCGGAGTTGCTGCTCATCAGCCGCTTCGGCTGGCTGATGGCGACGATGGTGGTGGTCGCGATGTGGGGTGATCTGGTGCTGCTGCCGCAGATGCTCGCCTCGCCGATCGGCAAGGTCTTCGAGCCCCGGCAACGGCCCCCCGCGGGCGGGATCGTTATGGCCCGCGAAGAGGAGGTTCTCGCCACGAACACTCCGGCGGCGACGTACGACGCCACCGCGGCCGCCGTCCGCTTCTCGCCGCAATAACCCCCTCCGCGCCGTTAAGTCCCGATGTGTTCGCGGACGGCGCGTTGAATCCGGGTCACCACGCCCCGCAGACCGTTCTGGCGGGTCATTCCCAGCGCGGCTTGCAGGCCGAGCACCGGCAACAGATCCTCGGGCAGCTCAAGGACTTCGTTCGCGGGGCGGTCATGGACCACCTGCAACACCAGCGTCACCAGCCCGCGAACCGTCGGGGAATTCTTCGGGACGTCGGCCTCGACCCGGACTCGGCCATCGACCACGTCGGTCCACAGATGGACCGCCGTCTGACATTCCTGCACACGACAAGTAGCCGGGAACGGCCCGTCGCGGCGCCCGGGCGAGAGCGGAGGGAGTTCCGCCGCGAGTTCCACCAGGAACTCGAGTTTCTCCTGGTCGTCGAGATCGGCGAGTTCGGCGACGAAGTCGGCCAAAGTCATGGGGTCGTGGTCCCGGGGAGCCTGGTCACCTGTGGCGAATTCGCCACGTCCCATCAGAGTTCCTTCCACGGGAACGTGCAACTCCACCCCTGCGATCGGCCGATTTCCCGGCCATCCGGGCGCGAGCGAGCGGCAATTTCTTGTCAGGGGTCGCGGGGCCTGCTCTGATGACCGAACGCCACGGCGGGCGGGCGAGTCTTGTCGTCCGCTCTCTCAACCGGAAACTCCCCGGTCTGTGGTCCGGTATCCCGTTCACCGAAAGGTCGTCACCCATGTCGCTCAGCGTTCGCCTCGGATTGTTGCTCGCGGTCGTCGGTTCCCTGTTCGTGCCGATGGATGTCCAGGCGGCGGAGCCCGCCGCGCTGGCGGCCGCCCGCACCCGCTTCAAAGTGATCCGCAAGGGGGACGTCCCCTTCACCAACATCGGCACGTTGAACGACACCGTCAACGGCGATCAGTTCATCATCATCCTCTTGGGGACCGGCGTCGCGAAGCTGACCGTGGCCGATGCCGACGCGCCGGGAGACACGATCCGCGCAACCGGCAACCTGCAAACGGTCTTTCCAGTGACCTTCGACGTCGCCGCGACGTCGCCCGCCAAGGTCGACCAGAACCTGCCGACGACCGGCGTCGGGATCCTGATCTTCAACGTGAAGTTCGACAACATCGTCAACGGCGTGCCGGCGAACTATCTCTATACGATCAAGTTCTAGTCGACGAATAGGGGGACGCGTCTTGCGGAGGGCCACCCCGCCTAGCGCGGCAGCCCAGGGAACGCGTTCCCTGGGCTGTTTGGCGTCAATTCGCTGCGGCGGAGCCGGCGTTACGCGAAAAACTCCTGCGCGTCCTTCAGGAACGCGGGGTCGAGAGTCTTCAGTTTCCCGACGGCGTCGGCGAGAGGAACGTCAATGATGTTCGTCCCCTGCAGCGCGACCATCCGGCCGAATTTCTTTTCCAGGATCAACCGCCCGGCGGCGACTCCCAACCGGGTGCCGAGGACACGGTCGTAGGCGCTGGGCGAGCCGCCGCGTTGGATGTGGCCCAAGACCACGAAGCGGGTTTCGACGCCGGTCTTCTTTTCGATGATCTCGGCGAGGCGTTCTCCGATCCCCCCGAGGCTGACGTGACCGAAGTCGTCGACCTTCGCGTTCATCGTGACGTGCCCCTCGTCGTTGGAGAGGATCGCCCCTTCGCTGGCGACGACAATGCCGTAGTTCTTCCCGGCGGCGCGGCGCTTCATCAAGGATTCGCACATCTTGTCGACATCGACCGGCTCTTCGGGGACCAGGATGTAATCGGCCCCGGCCGCCATCCCCGATTCGCACGCGATCCAGCCCGCATGGCGGCCCATTGTTTCGACCACCATGATCCGCCGATGCGACTCGGTCGTCGTCCGCAGCCGTTCGATCGCTTCGACGACGATGTTGATCGCCGTGTCGAAACCGAACGTGACGTCGGTGCAGCTCAGGTCGTTGTCGATCGTCTTGGGGCAGCCGATCGTGGGGAGCTTGAAGTCGTTGTAAAGCTTGTTGGCGACACCGAGGGTGTCGTCCCCGCCGATCGCCACAAGGGCGTCGAATTGCAGCCGGCCGAAGGTGTCGCGCAACCGCTGGACGTCTTCGGGACGCTTGTAGGGGTTGGTCCGCGAGGAGCCGAGGATCGTCCCCCCATGGCTGACGATGTCATCGGTGTTTTCGATGGTCAGCGGGGTGGTGTCCCCTTCGATGGCCCCGCGCCAGCCGCGCAGGAGGCCGAACGTCTGCCCGCCGCCGTTATGGACGGTGCGGACGACGCCGCGAATGACCGCGTTGAGCCCGGGGCAATCGCCGCCCCCCGTAAGAATCCCGACTTTCATGAACGAGCCCCTGACCCGGATGGTCGCTTGTCTGAGGTGGATTGCCTGATGACTATGTCCGGTCTTTGGTGACCAGATGCTGTTCGACGAACGTGGTGTGCATCTTGCCGTCCACGAACGCCGCGTTGTTCAAAATCTTCTTCAGCAGCGGAATGGTCGTCTTGACCCCTTCCAGCACGAATTCGTCGAGGCAGCGCTTGAGGCACGCGATCGCCTCGGCCCGCGTCGGCTTATGGACGATCAGCTTGCCGATCATCGAATCATAGTACGGCGGGATCACATACCCTTCGTGGACGTGAGAATCGAACCGCACGCCATGGCCCAACGGCAGCCGCAGCTTGGTGATCTTCCCCGGCGACCCGCGGAAATCGTTGTCCGGGTCTTCCGCGTTGATCCGCAGTTCGATCGACGCGCCACGCTGCGGGATCTCGCTTTGCTTCCACGGCAGGGGCTCGCCGGCGGCGACGCGAATCTGCTGCTGGATCAGGTCGATCCCCGTGACGGATTCGGTCACCGGGTGTTCGACCTGAATGCGGGCGTTGACCTCGATGAAGTAGAAGTTGTTCTCTTGGTCGACGATGAATTCGACCGTCCCCGCGTTGGTGTAGTTCGCGGTCTTGATCAGCCGCACCGCCGCGGCGCAAATCGCTTCGCGGACGGCTTGCGGCAGATGAGGACCGGGGGACTCTTCGATGAGTTTTTGGTGCCGCCGTTGGGTGCTGCAATCGCGTTCCCAGAGGTGCCGGACTTCGCCGTGGTGATCGGCGATGATTTGGACTTCGACGTGCCGCGGGTTCTCGACGTATTTTTCAAGATAGACTCCGGCGTTGTTGAAGGCTTTCTCGGCCTCCATCGCCGCCTGCTTAAGGCCGGCCTTCAGCGAGATGTCGTTGCGGGCGACGCGCATCCCCTTGCCGCCGCCGCCGGCGGTCGCCTTGATGAGGACCGGGTAGCCGATCCGCTGGGCGATTTCGAGGGCTTCCTCTTCACTGGTGATCAAGCCGTCGCTGCCGGGGACGAGGTTGACCTTCGCCTGCTTCGCGATCTCCTTCGCGGTCACCTTGTCGCCCAAGGCGGCCATCGCCTCGGGGGACGGCCCGATGAAGGTGATGTTGCAACTGCGGCAGACCTCGGCGAAGTGTTCGTTCTCCGAGAGGAAGCCGTACCCGGGATGAATCGCCTGGACGTTGCCGATTTCCGCCGCGCTGATGATGTTCTTGATCAGCAGGTAGCTGTTCGAGCTTTGCGCGGGGCCGATGCAGAAGGCTTCGTTGGCGAGCCGCAGGTAGTCGGCTTGGCGGTCGGCCTCGCTGAAGACGGCGACCGTTTCGATGCCGAGCTCGCGGCAGGCGCGAATGATTCGCAGGGCGATCTCACCGCGGTTGGCAATCAGAATCCGTTGGAACATCGCGGCAGACTTCCGAGCAGGCGGGAGGCGGCGGGGCCTCCCGGGAGATCACTCCGCGAGCGGCTCGCGGAGCGGCGCACAAGACTTCGGGAGATGACCAAGCCGCGCCGTTTGCGGACGCGGCGGTCGGGCGGCAAGCTCAACGATCAGGGACGTACTTTGAACAGCGGCTGGCCGAACTCGACCGGGTCGCCGTTTTTCACCAGCACCGATTCGATCGTGCCCGCGAGCTCGGCGTTGATCGGGTTGAAGACCTTCATCGCTTCGATCAGGCAGACGGTCGTCGCGGGGGTCACCTTCGAGCCGACCGAGACGAAGGGCGGGTCTTCCGGCGTCTGGGCCGAATAGAACGTTCCCACCGTAGGGGACCGAATCAGGAGCAGGCCGTCATCAGCCGCGGCGCCGGGGGTGGCCGCCGGAGCCGCGGCGGGTGCCGGGGCATGAGCGACGGGCGGGGGCGGAGCGTAGTGCTGCGCGGGGCTGGCCGCGACCACGACGGGGGCGGCCGACCCGCGACGCAATCGCCAGTGTTCGTCACCGTGCCGCAGCGTGACTTCGCTAAGGCCGTGCTTTTCCATCAGTTCCATCAACTGCTGCAGCCGCTCGAAATCGAACGGGGCGGCGGTGTCGGACGATTCGGGCTCTTTTGCCACGGGTCGCGAAGCCTTCGAAGGTTGGGAGCCGGTCGCTTTGGCCATGGATGTTGGGATTTCAAGGAATGGTGGAGTCGCGGAGTCCGGAGCGATCGGCGGTGCTGATGGGTGTCCGATCAGGTGGGATCGGACCACGTTGCCGCGTGATCGTTCAAGGCCCCATGTCCCACGGGACGTTCGTCAATCGTTCGTAGCCGTCGCGGGTGATGAGGACATCGTCCTCGAGTCGCACCCCGCCGAAGTCCGGCAGGTAGATTCCCGGTTCGATGGTCATCACCATCCCCGGCTTCAGGACCTCTTCGGACAGAGGACTGAACCGGGGGCCTTCATGGATCTCCAGCCCGATCCCGTGTCCCAGTCCGTGACCGAAATAGCGATCGAACCCTGCGTCGGCAATCACTTTGCGCGCCGCGGCGTCGACGTCTTTGCAGGCCACGCCCGGGCGCAGGAGGTGGTAGGCCGCCTGCTGGGCTTCGGACACAACTCCATACAGCTTCTCAAGTTTCGGCGGAATCTTACTGGTGGCCAGTACACGCGTCAAGTCACTGTGATACCCCCCGGGTTCGACCGCGCCCCAGTCGATCAACACGAAACTCGCAGCCCCCAGCGGGACCCCGCCGGCCCGATAGTGCGGCAACGCCGACAGTTTGCCGACGCCCACGATCGGCTCGAACGCGGCCCGTAACGCTCCGCGCCGCCGCATCAGGTGCTCGAGTTCGTGGGCGATCTGGAGCTCCGTCAGTTCCGGCGTAAAGAGGGCTTGGACCCCTTGGAAGCCTTTCTCCGCCAGGTCGATCGCCCGCCGGATCGCCGCGATCTCCTCTTTGTCCTTCGTTTGCCGCAAGCTCTCGACGATTCCCCCGACCGGGACAAATTCGATGGCGGGGGACAGTTCCTTCAGCTTCTCGAAATCGGCGACCGACAGCGCGGCCGACTCGAACCCGACCCGCGTCACCTTACGGGCTTGCAAGGTCTCGGCGAGAAATTTCATCGCCGGGGTTTTCGCCGTGCGAATGACTCGATCGATGGTCGGGCATTCGTTGTCGAGCTGGGTCTCGAACCGGCTGTCGCTGACGATCAACTCGTGGTCTGTCCCGATCAACAGCGGGCTCACTTCTCCCGTGAAGCCGGTGAGGTACCGCACGTTCGGCTGATGTGAGACCAGGAGCGTCGGGAGTTTTTCCTTCCGCAAGGCGGACAGCACCTTCGCTCGTCGTTCGGCATGGCGGTCGGTCACCGGGGACTCCCGAGGGGCGTGGGGGAGAAGCCATGAGGCTGTCGATTCGCGGTGTTTGTTCAGCGTGCCGCGACGGTAGAAGAGCCTGCGTGGTGGGTCAAGTCCGAGGCGGAAGGATGGACCGGGTAGTGATGAAAGGCGAGCCACCAACACGCATCAAGAGCAGCGCGGCGTCAGCCTGCCGTGCTATGGGCCCCGGCGACCACAGATAGCTCGAGCGAGCCCAGTCCGGGTCGAGAGGTGAGTGGAAACGACAACTGCCGGCGTTGTGGCAGGCCGTTGGTGGGTGGTTGTCCGGCTGGTGATGGGAACCAACCGCGGTTGCTCGGCGGGCTGACGCCGCGCCGCTCCTTATGGGGACAGGCTTGTCGGGGTGATGGGCGGTGTCCCGGCGAGGCGATCCGGCCATAATGCTTCATTCAGCTTGAAAAGGGGATGCACACGGTGTCACGGCGTCCGAGCCGCAGTCAATTCGCCCTGCTGTTCTTCTTGGCCTGCGCGCTGGTGCTGGTGGTGGCGACGGGCTTGGGCCGGCTGTTCGCCATGGCGGTCCCCCCTTCGAGCGCGCCGGGATTGCGGTTTCCCCCGATGTTCGCGGCGAGCACGGTGGCGCTCGCGTTGGGGAGCTGGTCGCTCTCGCGGGCGGTCGGGTTGGTCCGCCGTGAGAAGCAGTTGGCGTTTCGGCGGCAACTCCTGGTCGCCTTGGTGCATGGGACGACGTTCGTCGCGTTGCAGGGAGCGGCGTTGCAATGGCTCTTGCAGCGACAACCCGCGGCGGAAGCGCAAACGGGGGATCGCGCGTTCGTCGCGGTCTTCGCGGGGCTGCACGCCTTGCACTTCGTGGTGGCGATCATGGTTCTGATCTTCGTCGCGCTGCAAGCCCATCACGATCGGTACGACCACGAGTACTACTGGGGTGTCTCGCTCTGCGCGTGGTTTTGGCATGGCCTGGGGTTGGTCTGGTGTGCTGTGCTCGCGGTGGTGGCGATCGCCTTTCAAGCGGAGAGCGCGGGAGCGAGGCTGGATCCGCAGTGGGATCGGCAGCTCCAAGGCGGGTAGGAGGTCCGTAGTCTGCGGGGAGAGACCGAACCCTGATGAAGTGATTTTCGGTTATCTCCACGGACCACGGGCGAGCTCGCATGACCGAGGCTCCAACGTGCTCGATCTCCCGCCGCTTGAGGGGTCTTTGGGGGGGCCTCGAAAATGGCTGGATTTGGCGTCTAACGCAAGAACTGCGAAGTCTGGGTTGTCTGCACAGAAAGGGTGGCCTCAAAATCCCCCCGGAGAACCGTCAAACTCTGCCTCTTTTCGCACAATCCGAGCACCAACTCCTTATCTCCCATAGGCCTGCGACAAACCACGCGTTGACACCCCCGCCCCCCCCCAGTACATTCCCGCCGTCGCACGCCCCCCTTGGCGACACGCCGAGTGGAGCCTGCGGCAGCGGTCCGGAAGGACAAGACCGCGAACTACGGTCGACTGGTGATCCGTTGCGGGGTCGAGACCCCGTTCGCCTCCCTCGGAAGAGGGTGGCGATGATGGCCGCCGTCGTCTGTTGTGTGGTGGGGTGGTTTCTCGGTTGTGCCCGGCACAACGTGGTGCCGCCCCTCACCGCCGTTCCGCGACTGTTGTCCCTCGAACCGATGGGTCGCTTGGGCTTGCCGACGAAGGCCGCGCCTTCAAGGCCAAGACGAGTGCCCCCCGTAGAGGACGCTTGGCGACCGCGCGAGGCGCCGCGTCCCTGGCGGTCGATCGTGATTCATCACACGGCCACCCGGACCGGCAGCGTCGAGAGCATCGACCAGGCGCATCGTCGAAAGAAAGATGGCCGGGGAAATCCCTGGCTGGGCATCGGATACCACTTTGTGATCGGCAACGGCCAAGGGATGGGGGACGGTGAAATCGCCCCCACCTTTCGCTGGGTCCGGCAGCTCCACGGAGCCCACGCCGGGTCGACCGAACACAACGAGACGGGGATCGGCATCGTGCTGGTCGGGAACTTCGAACACGCCAAACCGACCGTCGCCCAATGGGCCGCGGTTCGGCGGCTGACGCGACACCTGACGGGCACGTATGGAATCCCGGCCGAGCGGATCGTCGGCCATGGTGAACTGAAGGCCACGGCATGTCCGGGCCGGTATTTTCCGCTGGCGGACCTGCAAGCCGGCGTGGCGGTTCCTTGAGCCATCGAGGTGGGCCCCTCCCAGCTTGGCGGCGACGGTGACCACAGAATCCTGAAAGGACACGGTGCGGTCATGAACGAACGACTTCCCACCGGTTCACGCTTTTTCGATGTCGACGGGGCGGGTTGGGTCTGGGCCGATGCGGAACTCCCGCAGGCGAGCTGGCCGACCGAAGCGGAGGACTGGCACGACGAGCCGGTCGATTACGACAGCGTCCCGACGCTCGCCGAGCTGGAAGCCGGGGCGACGGGCGGACCGGTCGTTTCGCTGCTCGACGAACCCCATGCGATCGCCTTGCCCGAAATCTATGAGCCGGGCTACGCCTATCCCCTGATCGTGTGGTTCCACGAGGCGGGGGGGAGCGAAGAGGACATCTTCACGCTGCTGCCCGACATCAGCGAGCGGAACTACCTCGCGATGGCGATTCGCGGCGGACGGACGACCGGCGCGGGGGCGGAATGGTCGACCGCCGAATTGGGCGCGGGAGCGCTGGTGGACAAGCTGCAAGGGGCGATCGACCGGTTGAGCGAAAAGTTCAATATCCATCGCGATCGGGTCTTTCTCGCGGGGATGGGGACCGGCGGCACCACGGCGGTCGAACTGCTGTTGGAACGGCCGGAAGCGTTCACGGGCGCGGCGTCGATCAACGGCCCCTTCCCGCAACTGACGCAACCGCTGGCTCGGTTTCGGGGCTTGCGCGGCCGTCGGGTGCTGTTGTCGACGACCATGGACAACCCCGATGTGAAGGTGGTCGATATGGTCGCCGCCGGGCGGCTCCTCTATTCGGCGGGGATGCTGGTGGGGACGCGGATCTATCAGCCTTCGGGGGGCCGGCCGACGCCCAAGATGCTGCGCGACATCGATCATTGGATCATGGACGGCATCGCATCGGCGGTGCGGGTGTCGTAACGATTCGATGGAACATGGCGTGTGAACGTTGAAGCCCGGGGAACGCTTTCCCTGGGCTTCTTTGTTGCGCGAGAGGGATTCCGCCGCGACACGCGGCGGCTCGGACGGAGCGTGCGGGTTCTGGCAATTTCCCGTCACACCCATCAAGATGCGTCGATGTCATTCGGCCTCAGGGAGATGATCGCCATGTCGGTTCGAGATGTTGCGCTGCGGGTGGTCTGTTGGACATTGCTCGGTTGGTCATTCCTTGGGCGGTTCGGAGGCCCCGCGCTGGGGGCGGAGCCGTTGACGTTTTCGCTTCGGTCGCAGACGCCGGTCGCCGAAGGAGCCGCGCGATATCACACGACGACACAATCGGTCACTTGGAACCCCGCCGAGACGGCGATCGTCGTCTGTGACATGTGGGATACGCACACCTGCCCGAACGCGGCGTTGCGGGTCTCGCAGATGGCGCCGCGGATGAATAAGGTCCTGAAGGCGGCTCGGGCCAAGGGGATCTTCATCATCCACGCCCCCAGCGACACGATGAAGTTCTATGAGGGGCACCCGGGTCGCAAGCTGGCGATGGCGGCTCCGATGGTCGAACCGATCAAGCCGTTGCAGCGGTGGTGCAAGATCGACCCCGAGCACGAAGCCCCGCTCCCCATCGATGACAGCGACGGCGGCTGCGACTGCGAACGGACCTGGAAGCCGGGCGATCCTTATCCATGGACCCGGCAGATCGCGACCCTCGAAATCATGGACGGCGACGCGATCACCGACTCCGCCGAGGCGTACTACCTCCTCAAGCAGCGCGGCATCAAGCACCTGATCGTGATGGGGGTCCATACGAATATGTGCGTGTTGGGTCGGCCCTTCTCGATCCGGCAGATGGTTTATCAAGGGCTGAACGTCGCTTTGATGCGCGACATGACCGACACGATGTACAACCCGGCGATGGCCCCGTACGTGAGCCACTTCACCGGGACCGACCTGGTGGTGTCGCATATCGAACGGCATTGGTGCCCGACGCTGCTCAGCGGCGACTTTCTGGATGGCGAGGAGTACCGCTTCCCCGCCGATACGCGGCCGCATGTGGTCATCGTGCAGGGAGAGGAGGAGTACCGAACCGCGACGACGCTCCCCAAGTTCGCCCTGGAGCATTTGGGGAAAGACTATCGGGTCTCGTATGTCTGGCTGGACGAAGCGTCGAAGGCGAGCTTCCCGGGGATGGAGATGCTGAAGACCGCCGACTTGGTCCTCTTGAGCGTGCGGCGACGCAATCTCCCCGCCGAACAACTCGCGATCCTTCAAGATTACGTCGCGGCGGGGAAACCGGTGGTCGGCCTTCGGACGGCGAGCCATGCCTTCCATCAGCGCAACGCCGCGCCGCCGGACGGGCTGGCGGAATGGCGCGACATTGATGCGGTCCTCTTCGGGGGGAACTATCGGAACCATCATGGG
>CAYRVS010000167.1:0-12104 GCA_964427725.1 uncultured Planctomycetaceae bacterium
CCTGATTCTCGGCCAACTCAACCGCGTCGCCGATACCAAAGATCAGGCCGAAGACCGCGTCGCGAAGCTGAAAACCTACTGCGGCAAGTTCGCCTCGCAGGCGTTTCGTCGCCCGCTGACCGATGAAGAACAACAGCATTACGTAGACGCCAACTTCGCCGAAGGGGTCTTGCCCGAGGCCGCCGTCCGCCGGTCGGTCCTGATGTGCCTGAAGTCGCCGTGGTTCCTGTATCGCGATCTGGGGGATCCGAAGAGTCTGTACAACGTCGCGGCGCGGCTGTCGTACACCCTCTGGGATTCGATCCCCGACGAACAGTTATGGAACCAAGCCCGCGACAACCACCTCGCCGACCCAGGGACCCTCGCCTGGCAGGCGGAACGGATGACGAAGGATTTGCGCGCGGAGGCGAAGCTGCGGGAATTCCTCCATCAATGGCTGAAGCTCGATCACCTGCACGATCTGTCTAAGGACTCGACCCTCTATCCCGAGTTCACCACGACCATCCAGTCCGATCTGCGGACGTCCCTCGAGTTGGCTCTCGACGACGTGGTGACCAGCGAGACCGCCGACTTTCGCCGGTTGATCCTCGCCGACACGCTCTACCTCAACGGCCGCCTCGCCAAGTTCTACGGAGCCGAGATCCCTGCCGACGCCGACTTTCAGCCGGTCGCGTTCGAACCCCAATCGCGCGCCGGCGTGTTGTCGCATCCCTACCTCCTTGCCGGGTTCGCCTACCATGGGACGAGCTCGCCGATTCATCGCGGCGTGTGGATCGCGCGGAGCCTGCTCGGCCGATCGCTGCGCACCCCGCCGATCGCCGTCGCGCCGTTGCCCCCCGATCTCCACCCGGATTTGACGACCCGCGCCCGCGTCGAGACGCAAACCAGCCCGGCGGTCTGCATGTCGTGTCACTCGCTCATCAATCCGCTCGGTTTCGGGTTGGAGCATTTCGACGCCGTCGGCCGCTATCGCGAGCAGGACAAAGGGCAACCGGTCGACGCCAGGGGAATCTACATCACCCGCGCGGGGCGCGAAGTCACGTTCCGCGGCGTCCGCGAACTCGCCGAGTTTCTCGCCGCCGACCCGGAGACGCATGCCGCCTTTACCGAGCAACTCTTCCAGTTCCTGGTCAAGCAGCCGATTCAGGCGTACGGGCCGACGGCGAAGGACGAACTGACGAAGACCTTCGTCGATTCGGGATTCAACATCCGCAAGTTGCAGGCCGCGATCGCGCTCCGCGTGGCCCGCGGCGTCGAGTGAGTGACAGGCTCACGAGGCACGCGGCATGGCTCAAGGAGCGGCGCGACGTCAGTCCGCCGTGTCTTCGTTGTCGCTCGATGAATTTCGCACACCGGCCGATCGCGTCATCGGGGGGGACTGACGTCCCCCACTCAGGGAATTCGCTGACGTTGCGGTCAAACATCAATCCCCGCGACACAGGATCGAGCGGTTCCAGAACGCGGACCAGTGTTCGCAACATTCCCCCGTCTCGCGCCACCACCGCTGACAGCACGTTTCCTCCGCCGAGATCGGCACCAGCGGCGCGCCGCAGGGGAACGGCCCGGCGTCGCGGAACGCCCCTTTCGCGAGCAAGCCTTCCCGCAAACTTCCCGGTGAGACGCGCGGCGGTCGCTCCGCCGTCAACCGCCCGGTTTGACACAAGGCCTCGGTGGCGTACTCGGAACAATGGACGCCCCGCGCCCGCTCCCCGGTCAGATGATGCGTGATGCCGTACGGCCGGCCGAGTTCGCGCTCCAAATGTCGCACGAGCGCCGTTGTTTCGGCCTCGTCGAGCGCCGTCACGGGACTGACGACATGAACCTCGCAGGGGATCAGTCCCCGCAGATAATCCTCCAAGGGCTGCTTGCGGACCCCGGGGCCGTTCATCGCATCGTAAACCCATAAGCCGTTCCCTTGTCGGACGACAACGCCGACATGCGTAAACGGACTCTGGGAGAAGATCCGCACCGCGAGGCAGTCTCCCTGACTGAAAATCAGGCTGCCGGTCTCGAGCGGCGCGGGAAGCGGAGGCTCGGTCGCCGCCGTCCAAGTCGAGATCGCAAGGCAAACCAATGTCGGCACGGTGGCCATGACCTGTTCCCCTGAAACGCTCGTCAACCGCGGTGTCGCTCCCTCGGTCGTCTTGGAAACAACGTCCTACCGCGCGGATCGGATCACGGCCAGAGCGAACCAGTCCACCTTCGCAGGGCGGATTCGCGGGGGCCATGACAGGGCCTTCGCTGGATGGACTTATGATGGCTCGTTACGTTGGGAGTCGTGCCGACAGCCAAGGGTCTCGTGCGAGAATCCCTTGGATTTTGCGAGGTTTTCGCAGGCGCTAAGGACTAGACTCTCGGCACTGGACCATCTCTGTTGTTTCGAATTTGACAGATGCGAAGGCCCCGGGGGCATGCAGGGGCTCTGCTTGTTACATTCTGAGAGAGCAACTCGACCGGTCTAGTGCCGAGAGTCTAAAGCAAGAAATGCCGTCAGGATTAGGGGTTTACTCCGGCACTGGACTCTTGGCTCTCGTCACGAGACGCATCACGAAGGCCTTGGTTTCCAAAAAGCGAAGGCCCTGGGGCATGACGCGGCTCTCGCCCCGAGTCAGGCGGCATGTTATCCTCATCGAGACATCGCACGCGAGGGGCGCATGCGGATTGTGCTGTGCCATGACTGCTGGAGCTGGGTCCCCCATTCGGGGGCGAGTTGCCCGGTGTGTCATCGCCCCATTGAACTCTCCCAGCCCGACCCCCCCGTCGCCCTCCTTTCCATGCTCTTGGGTGGCGTGGTCGCCCGACTCGGTGGCATCGAACTCGATCGTCGCGAACTCCCGCGGGTCGGATCACTACTCGGGACGACAACCGGGCTCCTCTTTCTGCCGCAGTTTGAAACCTTGCAAGACGGCGCGCTCCTGGCGGCGGAACGTCGAGGTCAAGCCGCGCGGGGATGGTCGATGTGGCCGTTCCGACGACGAGCGCCCCCCCCGTTCGGCCGTCTATGCGCCGCGGCGCTCTCACCTGAAATGGCGGCCGGCGGCGCCACGGTCTCCACGGAAGGTGATGACTCCCACCTCGCCGAAAGCTTTCTCGACGCCCCCGGCGCTTGGTTCGTCCCTCGCGAGCAGGTCGTCCGGCTCCATGTCCGCGCTCGAATCTGGAGTCTGTCCCGCGTCCGCGGTCCAACGCTCCGTTTCACCATGGGCTCTCCCCCGGAGGATTGGCGACCCGCCTGGCGACAACTCCTCGCCGATACCCCCGCTTGGCAAGCGATCGCTCCGCGGCTGTAATCGAGACGAATTCCCCAATTGTCCGGCGCGGCCTCAGCCCGTCGGCGCTCACGTCGGGATATCGCGAAATTTCCCGGGTCGGGACGTCCGACGCGGACCGGGGTTCACACCCCGGTTCCGAGCGGCCGACTTGGCGGGGAGGTTCGCAGGCCCATCGACAGAGCACGGGACCGCGCGACTCATCGCACCACCGCGGGATCCATCACCCGCACCGCTCGACACATCGACCCCACCGCGGAGCTCGTCAATGCGATTGTGGCAAACCACGCGGGCCATGGAGACGGTCCGGCCGTACGCGGTGGTGTGGCGAACATCGACCCGCGATCGGACGACAACCCCCCGGCCGCCGCGCGAATTCGACCCATATCCAGCTACGCCAACGCCCCCCCCACACCCAACCACGGATCAACCAGATGGATGCTGAGCGCCATGGATGGCCGCCCTGACGCTGGTGAGGGATCCGCCAGTGGGCGATCAGCGGAGCGGGATTTCGATCTCCGGCGTCGTGAAGTAGGGATCGTCGTCGACGACCGGCTTGAACGTCGTCGTCCGCACCGGTCGACTGTCCGGCAGGTCATCCCGCTTCAGCGGCCGCGCCAATTGGGGGCTCTCGGCGGGAGACGGCCCGCCGGCGATCGTCACGAATCGCCCTCCCGCGACCGCGACCCGCGTCAGCGCTTGATCGTAACGGGCCACGCGGTAAGGGGCGGCCCGCCGCGTCGCCGTCAGCAGTGACGCCGGACCGCCGGTTCCGCTCGTCGGTTCCGCGGCGGGTTGCAACGTTACGACCAGCGGGGCGACATCGGGATACTCGATCGTCAACTCGACCGTCCGCGGTTCCCCCGCCGACCATTCCCCGATTCCTTCAAACGTGGCGACGGTGTGCTCCCCTTGCAGGCCGAACCGCGGGTTGATGTACGCCCCGTCGCCCCAGGTCAGCCGAAGTTTCGCCCGTTCAAGCTGCCAATTCGCCGTCGCCTGCAGCACCAAATCATCACGACCGAAATTGCTCCGCGGGGTCGCCTGAAGCGATCGCTCCAAGACCTGCGCCAACAACGGCGGGGCGGCCTCGGTCCCCAGCACCGTCGCGCTACGCAACAACAACGCGATCGGCAAGACCTTCACGACCTCGAGGTTCCCGAGCTGCGCCGCGAGCTTCTCCGTCTGTTGCGATTCGGCGTACAAGGCGACCAGCGCGACCCGGCTTTGCGTCCGCTCGAGATCGACATCGAGATTCCGCAGGATCGCGTCTTCGGCCGCGTCAAGTTCCCGTGATTGTTGCAGGACCGCCGCGCACAGGATGTTCGCCTCCCAGACATCGGTCGACTGATCGAGCGCGGCCCGCGCGGTCCGCGGCGCTTCGGGATCGGCGAGGTACGCCTGAATGATCGCCCGATTGGCCAGCCCGGCGGCGAGCATGTCATCCTTCCGGAAGTGTCCCTGACCGACGTCCACCATCCGACCATACACCCCCGCCGCGATCGGCAGATGGCCGAGCGACTGCTCGGTCCGCGCGACGTAATACCAATAGGGCGGATAGCACTCCATGAACGGTTCCATCCGCTTCAGCACCCGCAATCGCGTCGTCGGATCGGGTTCCTGCCAGGCGGCTTCCAGCTTGTCGAGATCGTCGCCGCGGACCAGCCAGCGATCGGGAATCCGTTTGTCGCGGGCCATCTTCCAACTGACGTCGAGGAATCGGGTCGACTTCTCGACGAGCTTGTTCATCCGCTCGCGGTCGATGCGGTGGATGTCGAGATCGCGGTTCGTGCTGAAATTGCGGAAGTCCCACCAACTGGCCGCCCCGGTGCGGACGGCGGAGGCGTACTGCGCGGTCGCCATCTGCGTCGTCAGCGCCAGCACGCTGAACCCCAGTTGCGACTGGAATTGCTGCCGATGCTTCCCTTTGAGCAGATCCCGTTCGCGATCGGCGAGCTGAATCTGCGCGATTTCGTCCAGCACCGCCGAGTAGAGCTGCAACACCTCCTGATCGGCGACCCCGTTGAGGTCGAGATGATCGAGGATCTTCTCCTGCTCCTCCTGCAACACGCGCAACGTGGGATTGCGGCGGATGCGATGAAACGACGCCCGACTGTAATTCAGCGTTACCGCCGCCGCGCGGCGTGCGGCCTCCTCCTCCGGGGTGCCGGGGGTCGCTTCGGCGAACGTGACGCCTAGCATCCCTGCCCACACGCACACCGCCAGCATCATGCCGGGGACCAACGTGGGCTCCTGTGACATCGAACGCGAACTCCTATGGGGGACGATGCGGGCCGCGGCACCCGCGAGGCGGGACAGCGCCGCTGGTAGTCTTTGCAACGTCGTCCCCAAGTTTACAAACGAACCGTCAGCCTCAGGTGAGGCGAATCAACCGACGGCCGCGATTCCGCGGCATGCCGCGCCACCCATGGCGATCAGTCAAACCTTGCTCGTTGGTCGGATGGCCGAATGCAGGACAACTTTGCGGTCCGCGTCACGGACCCCTACGATCGCTCCCCTCCGAGCGGAACAGCGCCACCCGCCGGTAAGAGGCATCCTCCGCTCCCCACGAATCCACAAACGCCGTGTGCCACGGGCTTCGCCAGTGGTCTTTTTCAAGGGGCACACGACTTGAGAGCCCACTGGCTAAGCCAGTGGCACACGGCCCGTTCAAGACCATGGACCAGGCACGAGCGCTGCTTCGCGTCTTCAACAGGCTGGGCGACCCGAGATTCGTCGTGTCGGCCCGGCATTGCCATCCCTCCTCAACTCGGGAAGCGACACCCATCCTGCGAATCACGTACCGCGACCGTTTCCAGGCCCATGCGGCGGAGAAAATCGGCCGGCGAGCCCGCCGGGTTTGCCTCCGCTACCCGATCGCCGCAGCACGCGAAGTTTCCGCCCGCGCCAGACTTTGCGCCGTGCGCCCCCCGCGCAGCCCCACAGAGAATCTGAACCCCATGAAACGCCCCCGCCCGGCGCGGCTCCGGGGGCGTGCTAGAGTTGACCCGTCGCCTCCAGGCTGGTTCCGGCCCACGCGGGACGACGGCAACACGCCTGTCGGTTGTAGCGTTTCTCGGGTCGACTCCGTCCGCTTTTGACGAAAGCCTTCCCATGGGGTTCTTGAAGAAGTTTTTCAAGAACACGTATCGCGACGGTAAGCCGCGGCACGGTCGCAGCAGTTTCGACAACCTCAGCGAGGAACAGCTCGAAACCCATCTGCGGATCAGCCGCTACGGCAGCTTCCAGCTCACCGACGCGGTCCGTCCCTCGTACGACCTGCAAGTCACCCCGCAGGCGGGTTACCGTCACGATCACTACCAAGACAAAGAGACCGGCCTCAAGGTGCCGGTGATCATGGCGTCGGTCAGCCGCGAGTCGGTCCTCGACGTCTTCCTCGACCTGCTCGACCCCCTCGGCCATAGCGTCGATGTGGTCCTCGAAACGAGTCATGAACGTCGCGGCGGACATCAGGATCTTTACCGCGAAGAGATCGATCTCCCCGTCCTGAAAAGCCTCCTCTACGACTTCGAAGACCTGCTGCTGCACGATGGCTGCACGGGCCTCGCGGTCTTGAACCCGAACATCCCTTTGGAAGTCCAGCTCGACGAGCACAAGCTCCTGATCATGTATGGTCAGGAACTGGTCGACTTCCAGGACACGCTGGATGATTACGGCCTCGACTGCCGCGAAGAGATGAAGTTCCTTACCGAAGCCGAGCATGTCCACGCCTCGAGCGAGGAATTCGCCCGGCAATTCCATCAGTTGCAATACCGGCTCGGCATCGACGAAGAGTAAACCCCGCCGAGTTCCGGGCGCTGCCTCAACCGGCTTGCCGGCCGCGAACTTCACAACCCCGACCGTCGTCCGATGGTCGGTTTCCACGCCTCGTTGTGTGTGGCGACGCTCCCCCGCGTCGTCGGCCCGGAGGGCCCTCCCATGCGCCTGACTTTGTGGATCGTTCCGACCTGTCTGTTTCTGGCGGTCGCCGTCGCGATTGTCCGCCAAGAAGCCGAAGAACACTCCTACGCGGCCGCACCGACATCGAGCGCGGCCCCGACGGCGGCGGTTCAGGTGAATCTCGGTGTCGCGGGGACTCCCGTTCAAGCCATCACCGTTGATGACTGGGACGACGAGCGGCCGATCACTTCTCCCCCGGGAGGAGGGCCGCAACCGGTCTGGCGGGTGGTGGATTTCGGGTTGTCGCGCGGCGTCCTCTCCGAAAGCGACATCCCCACCCTGGCGATCTCCCATCGGGTGCCGGTCGCGGAGTCCGAGGGGGTGCCGGTGATCCTGGCCGCCGTCGAGAAAACACGGGCGAATTCCCCTTGGGAGGTCATCGGCCACAGCGTTCTAGGCAAACCGATTCACGTGCGGAAATTCGGGACCGCCGGCGAAGTCACACTGCTCATCGCCGGGCTCGATGGCGAAGATCGCATCGCCGTCAAATGGATCGATACCCTCAGTCAGCGCCTGAGCGAAGCTCCGGAAATGATCGCCAATCGGCAGATCATCCTGCTGCGTGACGCCAATCCCGATGGGCTCACGCGGAAGCAAACCGCCAACGATCATGGCGTGGAGCTCAATCGCAATTTCCCGACTCCCGCCTATCGACCTGGCGCGACCTCCGGGGCGGGACCGGCGAGCGAGCCCGAAACCCGGGCGATCCTCGAAGTCCTCTATCGCGACAAACCGAGCCGCGTGATTCATGTCCAATCGGCGGGACGGTCGGAGGTCGCGGCGAACTCGGCCGCCGAGCAACTCGCGGTGACGTTGCAACAAGGCCGACAACTCCGGCAGCAGGCGTGGGACCAGGCCCAAGCCGCGGGATCCTTGGAAGAGTTCGCCACGACAATCCTCGCGGCGGAAGTCCTCTCGATGAAGCTCGCCACCGGGGATGATTGGCGGTCGGCGGCGATCGGTCACTTCCCGACCCTGATGGCGGCGGCAGTCCCCCAGATCGCGGCGGAAAGCCTGAACGTCGCCCAGACATCGCGGAGCGGCAAACCCAACGGCGACGACACCGAAACCGATTTGGTCCCTTCGCCCTTCCGAGCGGAGGGGGAAATCACCCGGCTGGAGCGGAAGGGCTACGAGGAACTGCCCCCCCCGCCGCAGAAGCCAAGTTGGTGAGAGGCCTTCGAAGGTATTCCTGAAAACCAAGTGTCCACCTTTGGGCCAGGAGCAGATTTTTCCTCAAGATTTCTTCAAGTTGGACTCGACGGCCCCCGACATTTCCCCCTCGACGACGCGAAGGGTCCGTCGGGCCCGACGGCGTAACCTGCGTGATCCTTCGAGGTTTCATCGGCCAGTCTCGATTGCAGTGTCGTCCACCCGCCCCTTGATTTGGCCCTCGACGCCGCTACAATCCTGATGTCGCCGGTGAAGTTCTGCGGTCTTCCCGAACAGCGACGCGGGCTTGTCAAGCCCCATGAATCCTCAGTCGACCGAGTGGGAGTCGACGGCACTCGGCGGGCGTTTTGACGCTCGCCGCTGTTTTTTCCCATGAAGTTGTGGGGTTTGGTCTCTTGGGACTGCGCCTCAGGCGGAAATCGTCCAATTCGTTCGCGCTGCTGCGGACGGTCGCCGGAATTCCTTGGAAAGTCTTGCGTTGTCGTTGTTTCCGGCGGTCGACGTGAAGGAGCTGGTGCGGTCCAAGACCGACCTCGTCGCCCTCATCGGCGAGACGCTCACGCTTCAGCCTCGGCATGGTGGACGGCTGTACGTCGGGCTCTGCCCTTTCCACGACGACCACAATCCCTCCTTCAACGTCAATCCCGAGCGCCAGACCTACCGCTGCTGGGTCTGCCAAGAGGGGGGGGACTGCTTCAGCTACCTGATGAAGTACGAAAACATCGGGTTTCGCGAAGCGCTCATCGCCCTCGCCGAGCGGGCCGGCGTCGAACTCCCCAAGTACGAAGGATCGCGGGAGGAACGCACCTCCGCCGACGACAAGGGGGCGTTGTATGCGGCGTTGTTGTGGGTCGAGGGGGAGTTTCGCCGGGCGCTCGAGGGGAGCGAAGGGGCCCGGGCGCGCGGCTATCTGAAGGACCGGCATTTCACGGGGGAAACGCTGAGCCGGTTCCGTCTCGGTTATGCCCCCGACAGTTGGGACTGGCTCCTGAATCGGGCGCAGGGGAAGTTCGCCCGGGAGGTGCTGGCTCGCGCGGGGGTCGCCGCGATCCGCGAGAACTCCCGCTCGGGCATGATCGATACCTTCCGCGATCGCGTGATGTTTCCGATTCACGACGAGCGCGGCCGCGTGATCAGTTTCGGCGGCCGAATTCTCCCCGATTCCCCTTACCAAAACACCGGCAAATACATCAACGGGACCGACACCCCCGTCTTCCACAAAAGCAAGGTGATTTTCGGGTTTTCCCAGGCGCGCGACGCCATTCGCAAGAGTGGTACCGCCGTGGTGACGGAAGGCTACGTCGACTGCATCAAAGCTCACCAGGCCGGAGTCCTCAACGCCGTCGGCACGCTGGGCACGGCGCTGACGGAAAGCCATGTCGCGCTCCTGAAACGGTCGGCCCGTCGCGTGGTCTTGGTGTATGACGGAGATAAGGCCGGAAAAGAGGCCGCCGTGCGGGCCATCGAGAAGTTCCTCGGCCAGGACGTCGACCTGCGGATTCTTACGCTCCCCGACGAATTGGATCCCGACGAGTTTCTCGACCAACACGGCGTGACCGCCTTTGAGGCGTTGATCGAACAGGCCCCCGAAGCCTGGGAGTTCCAGTTGCAACACAGCCTGCGAGTCCACGGCGATTCGGTCGACGGCCGGGCCCAGGCGCTCGACGAGCTCTTACGGCTGTTGGATGTGGTGCCGGGGCTGGCGGGGACGTCGCGCGAACAGATGCTGCTGGCCCGCATCAGTCAGCGGCTCTTGGTTCGTGAAGAATTGACCCGCCGCCGCTTGCAGGATTTACGCGCGGGCCGCAACACCGCTCCCAGACGGAAACTTCCCGCAGGTGAAACGACAGTCGCCGCGGACCTGACGGCGCGGAAAGAGGCGATCGAAAGGCTCCAGCGAACACCGCGGAAAGACGATCTGCTGGAGACCGAAATCCTGCAGCTACTGTTTACGGCGCCGCACCTTGTGGCGCGAATTCAACGGGAAGTGGGCGTTGATGACTTTCGGAACGAGCCGACCCGCGCGCTCCTCGCGACGTGTTTCGACGTCTGGGAGCACGGCGACGAGCCCGAATTCTCGCGCGTGCTGGCGCGACTGGAATGCCCCTTGCTTAAAGGCCTCGCCGTCTGGATCGACGAGCAGGCCGCGGCGCGGAACCTGACGCAGCAACTCGCCGACTCCGCCGCGCGCGGCCCCGAACACGACCTCCTCGCCGCGGATCTGCAACAGCTCACTTGGCGGCGGGAGGTCGTCCGTCAAGAGGCGCTGAAAGCGCAGCGGGCCGAGCAGCTCGACAAGACCCCCGGCTTGACCCCCGACCTGCGCGACCTCTTGACTCGCCAGACAAACTTCCACAAGCAGCGCCAACAGAAACCGACAAGCACGACGCAATAGTTCGTGGTCCGTCGCCAAGCGACATCCCGACCAGCCACTGACAACCGACTGCGAACAAACTGAGTAACCCTCGACGACGACCCGTCAAGTACCTTCGCCCAGGATGGGCCTTGTGATTCGAACCAGGAGACTGGGCCGGTGTACCAACTGGACGATGCACTCAACAAACTGATCGGCGTCGGCAAGACGCAGGGCTTTCTGACCTTTTCGCAGGTCAACGCCTATCTGCCCGACGAAGCGGTCAATCCGGAGAAGCTCGACAACCTCCTCATCTCGCTTGACGAGTTGGGGATGGAGATCGTGCCCGACAACCGGCTGAAGAACTTCACGCCGGCCCCCCCGCCGAAGGGCCGCGCGCGCTCCAAGCCGAAGGATCCCACCGCCGACGAGAAGTCGAAGAAGATCGACGATCCCGTGCGGATGTATCTCACCCAGATGGGCGAGATTCCCCTCCTCACCCGCGAGCAGGAAATCTCGCTCGCCAAGAAGATCGAGATCACCCGCAAGCGGTTCCGCCGGCAGCTCCTTGAAAGCGATTTCGCCCTCAAGACCTGCATCGACATCCTCACCAAGGTCCACGTCGGCGAGCTCCCGTTCGACCGCACGATCAAGGTCTCGGTGACCGAAGGCCTCGAGAAGAACCAGATTCTCGGCCGGATGCCCCACAACCTGAAGACCCTCGAACACCTGCGCAAGAAGGCACAGGAGGACTTCGAGAAGACCCTCGCGACCGACCGCACGCCGGCGGAAATCAAGGCCGCCCAGCATTCGCTCAACGTCCGCCGCCGCAAGATGGTGACGCTCGTCGAAGAGCTCTCCGTCCGGACGCAGCGGCTGCAGCCGACGATGCGGAAGCTCGATCAGATTTGCCGCCGCATGAACGAACTGCAGCGGCAGATCGACAGCATGAAGTCGCTGAAGTCGGCGAAAGAGGAACGCTCGAACCTGCAGAAGGAGCTGCGCGACCTCGAGCTGCTGACGCTGGAAACGCCGGCCTCGCTGCAGATGCGGATGGACTCGATCCATGAACGGTTCGCCGCCTACGAACAGGCGATGCGCGACCTGTCGGGCGGGAACCTGCGGCTCGTCGTGTCGATCGCCAAGAAGTACCGCAACCGCGGCCTCAGCTTCCTCGACCTGATTCAGGAAGGGAACACAGGCCTGATGCGGGCGGTCGACAAGTACGAGTATCGCCGCGGCTACAAATTCAGCACGTATGCGACGTGGTGGATTCGGCAGGCGATCACCCGCGCGATCGCCGACCAGGCGCGGACCATCCGCATCCCGGTCCACATGATCGAGACGAT
>CAYRVS010000168.1:0-3021 GCA_964427725.1 uncultured Planctomycetaceae bacterium
TTCAGACGGGTCGACAAGATCTGTCGTTCGCGGTCGGTCGCCGGGCGTGACACGCAGACCCGGTAGGCGAAGTTCAGGCGATCGTCGGTCGTCGGTCCCCCTTCCCGGAGAATCCGTTCCGCGAATTTGCGGGCCGCCTCGACATAGGTGATGTCGTTCAAGGTCACCAGCGCCTGTAGCGGCGTGTTGGTGCGAGCGACCTTCACGGTGCAATACTGCCGCGACGAGACATCGAAAAAGACCGTCGGGCCGACAATCCGTCGCCAGAACTGATAGAGGCTGCGGCGGTGGAGCGCGACGCCGCGATCCTGCTCGTACTTGATGAAGCCGAAGGTCGCCTCTTCCCAGATGCCGGGGGGCTGATAACCCTTCACGGGGGGACCGCCGACCGATTCCTGCAACAATCCGCTGACTGCGAGGGCCTGATCGCGGAGCATCCAGCTGGGCCAGCGAAACCGGGCGCCCCGGGCGAGCAGCCGATTTTCGGGATCGCGTTCGATCAGGGCCGGCGACGCTTGCGCGGATTGCCGGTAAGTGGCGCTGGTGACGATCAGCCGCTGCACGTGTTTGACGTCCCAGCCCGATTCCATGAACTCGACCGCGAGCCAATCGAGAAGTTCGGGATGCGACGGCTTCTCGCCTTGGGAACCGAAGTCTTCGGTCGTCTTCACCAAACCGGTGCCGAAGAAGGCTTGCCAGATGCGGTTGACCACGACCCGCGCGGTGAGAGGATGCCGGGGTGACATGAGCCATTGGGCGAGCTCGAGCCGATTGGCGGGGGTCGTCGTTGCGGAGTCGGAGAGGCTGGCGGGAGTGCCCAGTGTCACCTTGTCGCCATATTTGTCGTACGCCCCGCGAATCAGGATGAACGTCTCGCGCGGATCTTTCCGTTCCCGCATCACCATCGTGCGGGGGAGGCCGCGTTCGAACCCTTCCCGTTCACCGCGCGCTTGATCGGCCGCCTGTTTGGCGGCGACCACGGCGGCATGCATCGAAAGGTAGTAGTCGCGGATCGTCTTCTGTTCGGCGTCGTTACGGTCGGCTTTGGGCTTCTGCAACGCCGCCCAGACGGCGGGGGGCATGCCGCGAATCACCTCCGGCCGATCCGAGGTGTACCGCAGACGGAATTTTCCGAGGACATGTTGGACATGGGGCGACTCGAAGCCGAGCCGGACCGTGAGAACTTGGGTCGAGGCGACCGAGAGCGGGGTTTTCAGCGCGATGGTCGCGAGATGCGGCTTGCCGTTCTCACCAGCGATCGCCCAACCGGTGTCGGACTTGCCGTCGGCGACCTTCGAGACATCGAACCCCGACTGTTCATAGTCGGCGCGTAACGGCTCGAGGTCGTGGGCTTTGCCATAGACTTCGACCGTCATCTCGGTGAGGACGAAGTTGCCGTTCTCGGCTCGTCCCGGACCTTGCGCGGGGAGCGTTTCGTCGGGTAGCGCTTCGAGCTGGAACCCGGTGATGGTTTCGGCGGGAGGGGCGAACCCGATCGAGAAGGTTTCCTTGGCGGGGTTGTCCCCCGACGCCCGGACGATGCCGTCTTCGCCGGCCTGGAGGGTGGTCCCCTGTCGCGATGTGGCCGATGTGATCCGCAGGTCCTTCCACGTGATCGTCGGGATGCCGGTCGCCGTGGCGGAGGCGAGCGTTTCGGCCTCCCAGGCGTCGAGCATCGCCAGGGCGGACTGTTCGGCGGTTTCGACCTCCTTACGGGTCGTCTGCTCCTTCTCGCGGCGACGTTGCAGTTCCTGCTGTTGGTCGTCGGTGGCCAGGCTCATCACCGGATTGGCGAGCCCCCCCGCATCGTTCGCGCCACTTTCCTCGATCGAATTGAAGTAGGCCGCGAGCTGGTAATATTCGCGCTGGCTCAGCGTGTCGTACTTGTGGTCATGACAGCGGCAGCAATTGAACGTGAGTCCCAGCCAAACGGTCCCCGTGGTTTCGACCCGGTCCATCACATAGTCGACGCGGGACTCCTCCGCGATCCGGCCCCCTTCGCCATTGATCATGTGGTTGCGGTGAAACCCGGTGGCGATGAGCTGTTCGCGCGTCGGATTGGGGAGCAGGTCGCCCGCCAACTGCTCGATGCTGAACTGATCGAACGGTTCATTGATATTGAGAGACCCGATGGCCCAGTCGCGCCAGTACCACATCGGCCGGGTCGGGTCTCCCTGATAGCCGTTCGTATCGGCATAACGGGCGGCATCGAGCCAGTCCCAGACCATCCGTTCGCCATAACGGGGAGACGCGAAGAGCCGATCGACCGCCCGCTCGTACGCCCCCGGTTGCTCATCGGCGAGATAGGCGTCGAGTTCGTCGAGGGTCGGCGGCAAGCCGGTGAGATCGAGCGTGATCCGGCGGAGCAGCCGCGCGCGATCCGCCTCCGGCGCGGGGTTCAAGCCCTCGCCATGGAGACGGTCTTGGATGAAGGCGTCGATCGCGTTGTAGCGGGCATGATCGCCATGGGGCCGCGGAACCGGCGGACGTTGCGGCGGGACGAACGCCCAGTGGGCGCTGTACTCGGCACCGGCGTCGATCCAGCGCTTCACGAGGTCGATCTGTTCCGCGGTCAGTTTGCGGTTCGACTTCGGCGGGGGCATCTGCTCGTCGGGATCGGTCGACAGGAGGCGGCGGAGCAGTTCACTTTCCGCGCTGTTGCCGGGAATCACTGCGGAAGCGGTCGCCCCGTCGCGGGTATCGAGCCGCAAATCCCCCTGCCGCCCCTCGGCGTCCGGACCATGACAATGAAAACAATTCTCCGAGAGGATCGGACGAATCTGGCGGTCGAAATTGATGGTGGGTTCGGCCGCCCAGCTCACCAGCGGCAAGCCGCACGCCAACATCACGCCGAAGGTCCGAGACAGGCCATGAACGGATCGGGTCGGCGGCATGATGCGGGTCTGCCAAGCGGGAACGCATCGCCTCGCTGACGATCGCGGGGATCCGCGAAATCTGCTTTGGCGGCACGGCGGTCCCGCTGGTGGACCGACGGACTCCGGTACGTCCGCATCCACGGAG